>JAKSOY010000007.1 GCA_024405255.1 Kiritimatiellia bacterium | reverse complement strand
CTCTAGTCGTTAGCCAAACAAAGGCATCATTCCAAAGATCCAGCAGAGGAGACGATTTCTCCGCCGCAGAGAACGGTTTCTCCGTCTTCCGAATAGAAGACCGCACTTTGCCCCGGCGCGACGCCGGCAATGCCGTCCGGGAACGTACATGTGTCGCCGCAGAGCGTCGCCGCCACTAGACGGCCGGCGCTCCGCACCTTCACGCGACAGGCGATCGGCTCGCCGGCCGCTTCGGGCGCACGTGCACCGTACACCATGTCCTTCACACGCAACGAAGTTCGCACCACTTCGTGCGCGCGGCCGACGATGACCTGATTGCGGCAGGCATTGAGTTCGAGCACATAGTAGGGATCGCCCGCGCCGCCGATGCCGAGGCCCTTGCGCTGACCGATCGTATAATGCCAAAAGCCGCGATGGCGACCGAGGACGCGTCCTGTCAAATCGACAATGTCACCCGCTCGATCGGGCGTACCGAGGATGTCGTCCGTCCCACCCGTGCAGAAGTCCTGGCTGTCGGGACGCTCCGCCACGACGAGTCCTTGCGCGCGCGCCTCGGCCCTCACGTCATCCTTCGTGAGTTCGCCCAGCGGGAAAAGCGTACGGGCGAGCTGTTCTTGCGAGAGGCGGTAGAGAAAATAGCTTTGGTCTTTCGCCCGATCGCACCCGCGCATGAGCGCCAAGCGTCCGTCGCGTGCGACGATGCGCGCGTAATGCCCCGTCGCGAAGCGATCGAAGGCCAGGCCGGCCGCTTCGACGAGATGCGGCAGCAACCCGAACTTCACCCGCTCGTTGCAGCGCACGCACGGATTCGGCGTACGTCCGTCCAGATAGGTGTCGCGGAAATAGTCGATGACTTCGCGCTCATACGCCGATGTCAAATCAATCACATGATAGGGGATGCCCAGCGTTGCGGCCAACGCTTCCGCAGCCGCGATGTTCTGCGCCTCGCCCGGACCAAAACACGAACCGTCTTCGCCGCCGCGATAGCGCCCTGGCTTCCAGAGGCGCATCGTCACGCCGAAGACGTCATGTCCCGCCGCCTTCAGCCGCAGCGCCGCCACGGCCGAATCGACCCCGCCACTCAATCCGACCGCAACACGCATACGGATCCTCCGTTAGCGGCTCACCCGTTCGACGATATCCGCGACCTTCGCCGCCGCATCGGGAATCGCCGCCGCCTTCATCGCCTGCGCCTTCTGTGCAAGCGACGCCGGCGAATCGATCTTGTGGAAGATGTAATTCGCGATGGCGCGCGGCGTCAGCGATTCCTGTACGCCTTCATCCGCCGCACCGCGCTTCACAAACGCGAGCGCATTGAAATGCTGATGGTTCCGCAGCGCGCTCGGCAACGGGATGAAGAAAGCCGGCTTGCCCACACACGCGAGCTCGAAGCAGGTCGAGGCTCCCGCACGGCAGACGACCAGATCCGCCGTCGTGAACGCACGCCCCATCTCGCGTTCGAACGCCTGAACGCGCGCGGCGATTCCTGCCTCTTCGTAGCGTTTCTTCACCTCGGCCTCATCGGCGGCCCCCGTCTGATGAATGACGAACAGCGGCCGCGTCGACCCCTTCTTTGCAAGTTCCTGCTTGACGAGTCCAAGCGCCTGCGTCGTGAGTTCATTCACACGATGCGCCCCCTGGCTCCCGCCTGTCACGAACACGGTGAACGCATCCGCCGGCACGTCGTCGAACCGCGGCTGTCCCGCAATCTCGGCCCGCACCGGCAACCCCGTCAACTCCGTTGTACGCCCCTTCAGATGGTCCGCCGTCTCTTCGAAGGAGATGGCGATCACCTTCGCAAAACGTGCCAGCCAGTCGACCGCACGCCCAGGCACGGTATTCGCCTCGTGCAGCACCACCGGGACCCCGCGCCCGCGCGCCGCCCACACAGGCGGCAGGCTTGCATAGGACCCCATCGCCAGCAGCGCGTGCGGCGCGAAACGCTTCATCTCACGCCGGCAGCGCAAGACCGAAAACAGGATCGCCAGTCCGTTCCGCACACTCAGCGGTTTCGCTCCCGTCGAGAAGGTCTCGCCATCCCAGGCCTTCATCACGGATCCCTCAATGGACCTTCCGGACGCCCACACCACGACCTCGTGTCCGCGTGCCTTCAATTCCCGCGCCACCGCGAGTCCCGGGAAGGTATGCCCGCCCGTACCGCCGCAGGCCACTACAAATCTCTTTTTTTCCGCCATCGCTTGTTCCGCCATTTCTCTGACATCTTTGATGAAAACGCTTACTCCAGCCGCAGCCAGACCATCCGATGGTCGCTCACGTCGTTTGCGGACGAGAGCCACCGTTCCGTCTGCGCCAGAAAACCTCGATGAAAGATGTAGTCGAGCGTGCCGCCGCCCCGCCCGTTGAATTGCGGATGCGTCACCCGCTCATCGGGTGCCGCCGAAGCGAGTCCGTTCAAATACCCCGCCGCCGTGAGGGTGGGGATCGTCCGCTCGCCGGCGAACGCCGCATCGAAGACATCCGTATTGAAATCTCCCGCAATCACAACGCGCGTCACGCGGCGACCGTCGTCCAGGCGGATCTTCTTCGTCAACTCCACCAGCTGCTCGGCCGCACGCTCGCGCTTCGTACGATTGGATGCGGACGCGGCATCCGTCGTCGCCCCATAGTTGCCTTTGAGGTGTACGCAGTAGCACGCGAGCACCCCCTCCGCGCCTCCATCCAGAAGCGCGAACGCATAGCCGCGCGGCGGCAGGAGCGTCCAATCCGTATTCTTCGTTCCTCGAGGCCAGCGCCACCCCGACCAGCCGGCATCGAGGATCGGCAGGTCCGTCAGGATGCAGTCCTGCTGCAAACCGGCACGTCCTTTCGCGACTTCGAACTTGCTCACACACGCGAGACGCAGACCGGACGCCTCCCCGATCTGCGCCAGCAGATTCGTACACGCCGCCTCGTCGCGGACTTCCTGGAGAAAGAGGACCGCGTGTTCGTTCGTGCCTCGCCCGCACAATCCCTTCCGTACAACCGTCGCCGCTTGCGCCATCTGGCGCGCCTCTTCCTGCTGACGCGCAGCCGGAGCCACCAGCGGATTGGAGGCCGCCTCCCCGCCGGGGAACCAACGGAGATTCCACGTTCCCACCAGGAGGCTGGCGAACAAAACCACAGCTGTACAGAAAGAACCCATAGATCACCACGCGGCCGCACTGAGCGCATCGTTGAGCATCCGCAGTGCCGCGGCTTCACGATTGTGCCGACCCGCACTACCCAACACGACGACAACGACGCGCTGTCCGTCCCGTGACGCCGTCAACGCGATCGACGACCCCGAAACCGCCGTGTAGCCGGTCTTGAGTCCGTCACACCCTTCCACCGGCTTCGCACAGCCGTCCTTGTCGTGGCTGCCCGGCAGGAAGTAGTTGTGCGTCGCGAGCGTGAGCGGCTTGCCCGAACCGTCCGTCACCGTATGGACGGCCGGCGACGTGTACTTGAGCGCACCGGGAATCCGGACAAGACGGCAGCAGAGCTTGGCGATGTCTTCCGCCGTCGACGTGTCGAAGCCCCGCTTCTCGTTTCGCGCCGGCGGCAGGCCGTTCGGCGACTGATAGGTCGTCGCCGTCATACCGAGTTCTTTCGCGCGGCGGTTCATCCGCGCGACGAACGCCTCGACCAGTTCGCGTCCTTTGGTTCCTTCGGGAATCGGTCCCGTCTTTCCCTGCGCCGCCCAGGCGGCATGTTCGGCCAGCATCACCGCGCCGTCGTTCGCGCTCTTGATCATAATCGCATAAAGCAGGTCTTCGAGTTTCATCGTCTCGTTCGGACGGATCCCGACAGAACTCGGTTCCATCGATGCCGCATACTGGCTGCCCCGCACGACGTCTGTCAACTTGTACTTGCCCGCCTGCAGATCCTCCAGCACAAGCAGGAACGTCATCAGCTTTGTCACGCTTGCGGGATAGGACGCACGAGAGGCGGACGAAGCCGACAGCACGCGCCCCGTACGAGCCTCGACGGCGATCGCGCTCCGGAACGGCACCATCGGGCCCATCCCCACACTGGCGGACTTTCCCGTCTGCGGCGGCGGTGCCTTGCGCGCCGTCGCGGACGGCTTCGACGTCGCCTTCATCGTCGGCTTCGCAACCGATTTTGTAGAGGCCTTCGCCGTCGGCTTCGCAACAGAACCCGACGCGCGCGTCGCTTCGCCGATCAGCTCGCCGCGCTTGATCGGCGGCAGAGCCAAGACGAGTCCCGCCAGGAGCGTACTCGTCGCCAACACCAAGATTCTTCCGTGGATTCGCGTTCTCATCGGACCTCCGTGAGTTTGACGGCACTCATCATATTGATGTCCGTGGACGACGCCAGCGCCCACACGACACGCTTCTCCGGCGTCACTTCAAAGACGCCCGCACGCGAGGCGTCAGACGCCCCGTTCGCCCACGTGCCCACCACCAGATTGCCATTCGGCTGCAACGACAGCGCCGTGAAATTCGCAGCTCCCAAACCCGGCAGATCGTCCGGCTTGAGCGTCCACACCACCTGCCCGTCGGGCGCGTATTCGGTCAACCCCGTCACGTGCGACACCACGATGTTTCCGTTCGGACGCTTCACCGCATCGAACGTGAAACACGGTGTCTTCAGGCTCTTTACGCAGCACCCCTTCGCATCGTACTCGCGCACCATCGCCGCCTCGGCACACGAAACGAGATAGGTTCCCTCGGCCGTCTTGTGCACACAGCGCAGCCGTCCATGCGCCGACGGTGTTTCGTTCTTCTCGTTGCGCACGTCGACCGGGAAACGAACGAGCACCTCCGCCGTTACGGGATCGAACTCCACGACCTCACACGTCGAATTCACACCGAACACGAGCGTCTTCTGCGCCGTTAGGTCAAAGCACAAAACGCCGCCACCCGTCACATCCTCAGGCCGCCACACAAGCTGCGGATTCGCCCACTTGTCGCTCACCGCCGGTACGCGATAGAGGAACCCATTCGAATAGTAGATGAAATTGCCCACCTGCTGGACGCAATGCACATTGCCGCAGCCACGCTTCTCCCATTGAAGGCCGCCACCTGGCAGAACGCACATCACGCGGTCCGTACCCGCCGCCAGCACTGGAACTGTCGGCGTACCGCACACGCGCAACGCCGCGGCGACAGGACGACGCACGAACTTCTCCGAGGGACCGAGAATCTGCACGGCACGACCGCCCGCACCGTCGAACGCCTTGCGCAAGTCGGCCCGTTCGTCCGCCGTCGGTTCCTGCGCAAGACGCCAGTAGTCGATCTCTTCGCTCTCGCCCGTTGCCACAAGCGCCTTCGCCTGCGCGAGCGTACCGTATCCGCCCACCGCATGATGCGGCAGACGTTCACGCGACTGCGCGCCCGCCGCGCGAATCGCTTCCAATTCACTCGGCGGTAACACCGTCGTACATCCTGTCACAATCGCCATCAAAACAATCACACTCAAAGCTTTCATTCGACACCTCTTTCTCAACTTTCAACTCTCTAACTCTTCAACCTTCAACACTTAAACTCTTAAACTCTTTAACCCCAACCATTTAACCCACAACCTTTAATCTTTAACCTTTAATCTTTAACCCTCTCTTACGCGTAGCTGTGCATGCCTGTGAAAAGCCGAGACAAGTTAATCCACGTCAATGTCAGCACCACCATCACGGCCCCCGCGATCAGGAAAGCCCGCTCCGCACGCGCCGAAAGACGCGGACGCAGATGGAAATACGCGGCATAGACCAGCCAGGTCGCAAGCGACCACATTTCCTTGGGGTCGAACTGCCACCAGTGTCCCCAACACACCTTCCCCCAGGCCGCACCGAGGACAAGGCCAAGCGTCAGCAGGAAGAATCCCGTCGCCACTGTACGCACCCCGACCCCCAGAGCCGCCCGCACGAGGAAAATGTAGCCAATCACGTAGGCGCCCACATGGGGAATGAAGAACGGACTCTGCAGCGCCGGCATCAAGTGCTTCACACGACCATCCATAAAGAAACACACCGGCATCAATACCAATGTCTCCAGCGCCGCATCGACCAACAGCGTCCGCACCCGGTCACGTTCAGTACTGCGGCGCAGACCGCAAAAGGTGCGCAGCGGGATGAATACGGCCGCGCACATCAAGAACTCGTACATGTTCTGAAGCGGGGGGTGTCCCGTCACCAGCGCACGATGCACCAACATCGACACCGTACCGGCCAGAAGCAATCCGTAAAGGACGAGGACAAGGCGCGTGGCACGCGAACACGGTTCCCCTGCGGCAGGAACGAGATGCCGCGTCACGGCAAGCAGACGGAATTGATAGAGGAACGCGCCCAGTACCAGCAACAAGCCGCCCAACGCCACATAGGGCAGACCTACGTCCTTGACACACTGGAGAACCGTGTAGTAGCGCGGCTCACCCGATGGGAGGAAGACCAGTTCGCCCGTATGGGGATTCGTCATCTGTCCGTACGAACTCTGATAGACCCACCAACCGTCCTTGACCAACGGATGGTTGACCGAAATCGTGGTCGGCTCCGCGAATGTCGTTCCGTCGGCATCGGTACTTTCAACCGACGCCTTGCAGACATACTGCCGCACCGTCCCCGTATCGTTCCAATAGTCGATCGTGAAGTCCTTGACTTCCAGCACGAATCCTTCCGTCGGGGGAGCGTCCTCCTTCTCGGCCACACGTCCCGCCTGGCCAGGGCACAGGTACAAGTCGCCGCCGCGCGGACCCGCCAGTTCGTTATACACCCACCCGCCGAGGACGAGGGCCAGACCCAGGTGCAGCGCAATCAGCGCCGGACTGCGCCGCACCATCCGGCTGACAAACGCGGCGAGGCAGCCGACTGCCGCGGCACCGATGGTGCCAATCGCCGCATAGTACTTCATAAAATCAAGCGCGCCGTCAGCCCCGCAACACGCGAGGCCGACGGACGCCGCAGCACCGGCGATCAACACGCCCGCTGCAATCTGAACAAACTTTTTCACCCTTAAACTCTTTATTCTTTAACCCTTCAACCCTATAAACCCCTAACCCTTTGACCCCTAACCCTTTGACCCCTAACCCTTTAACCTTTAATCTTTAACTTCAGATCTTCCACCCGTTGTGATGCTTCACTACGGTCATCGCCTGCGCGGCATCGTTACCCACCACGCGTTCGGCGACCGGATCCCACTTGAGGCCCGAGATGCCGAGACGTTCGCAGATGTTCGCGAGCTGCGCGACCGTGATCGAACGGTGACCGACTTCGCACGGGCACGCCGTACGACCGGCCGAATAGACGCCGTCGATGAAGTCCGCCTCATGCCCCACGCCACCGCGCGGCGCATAGAGATGCACATCGCCCGGCTTGAGGTCCTTCTTCTCGTTCCACTTCTTGAGGAATTCCGGACGCTGCAACTGGCCGCGCGTCACAAAGAGGTCGCCCTTCGTGCCGTGGAAATTGAGGCCGTTGCGGAACTTGTTCGACACATGCGCACGGAAGCCGTTCGCGTAGACGACATCGAACGAATAGTTTGCCGCCCAGTCGAAATAGCGGTCTTTCAGATCGCGGTCGTGCTTCATGTTCTCGATCGCCACGGGGCCGCTCTTCTCCATGCCGAGGCACCACTGGAGAATGTCGAGGTGGTGTGCACCCCAGTCCGTAATCTGGCCGCCGCCCGTGCGGCTGTTCCAACGCCAGCTCATCGGCGCGTGGATGCCCGGGATGAACGCATTGTTCTCCCAATGCTCCGCCGGACCCTGCCAGAGTTCCCACATCCCGTCCGGCTTGAAGTAGGCCGGCGCCTTCTGATGCGTGCAGTCCGTGGTACGTCCCCAAATGCCCTTGTTACCGCTCGGCAGCCCGATGTCGCACGACTTGCATTCGCCGATGTAGCCGCTCGCGACGAGTTCGCACGCGATGCGGAACTCGCTCGCGCTGCGCTGCTGCGAACCGACCTGGAACGTGACGCCGCTTTCCTTCGCGACGCGCGTCATCTCGATACCTTCGCTGATGCCGAAGCTCATCGGCTTCTGGCAGTACACGTTCTTGCCGGCCTTCATCGCGGCGATGGCAATCAGCGCATGCCAATGGTCGGGCGTCGCAATCAACACGGCGTCGATCGTCGGGTCGGCGATCACTTCGCGCCAGTCGGCCACCATCTTGCAGCCCGTGCCCTTGTAGTGGCGGTTCACGATGTTGCAGAACGGTTCGCGTCCGCCCGTCATCTTCGCATTGTAGCTATAGCGTTCGGCCTTCAGCACCGGGTCGCACACGCATGTGACCTGCACGCGCTTGTCCATCAGGAATCCCTGCATGTTACCTTCGCCCATCGTCCCGCAGCCGATCACCGCAAGGTTCACGCGGTTCGACGCCGACGGACGGTGCGGAGCCTGATAACCCACGTTGAACGCGAATGTTTCGCATCCCGCAAATGGGACAACACCCGCCGTGGCAATCGCCGCCTTGACAAACTCTCTTCTCGTTGTCATTTGGATCCCTTTCTTTTCAAAGTAAGTAAAATGGTTTACTCAACCGCGCCGACCAGATCTTGCGCCGACGCAAATCCCTTCCGCTCGCAGTAGGCGGCGATTCCGTCGCACACGCGGGCTCCGGTCGACGGATCGCTGAACGTCGCCGTACCAACCGCCACGGCGGTCGCCCCGGCCAGCATCAACTCGATCGCATCCTTGGGTTCGTACACACCGCCCATCGCGAGGATCGGCAGCTTCGTCGCCCGATGCACCTCGTACACGGCCTTCACCGCGACCGGATGCACGCAGCGTCCGGAAAGTCCGCCCGTCCGGTTGCCCAGCACCGGACGGCGCGTCTCGATGTCGATCACCATCGCGGGAATCGTGTTGATGAGTGCGAGCGCATCCGCCCCGCCCGCTTCGCACGCGGCGACGTACGGACGGAAGTCCGGCACGTTCGGCGCAAGCTTGACGATGAGCGGCAGCGTCGTGGCGGCCCGCACGGCCGACACGACCTTCTCGAGCACCGCCGGATCCTGACCGAACGTGTGGCCGCCCTCTTTTACATTGGGACAGCTCACGTTCATCTCGATCGCGGCGATCGCGTCCATTCCCGCCGCCTTCGCATCCGTCAGACGCTTCGCGACTTCGGCGTACTCCTCCACGGACCCGCCCCAGATGTTGACGATCATCGGCGGGATGTTCTCCGCACCGTGCGCCGCCCCGACCGTGCGCACATAATGCGGCACGTAGTTCTTCACAAAGGCGTCGACGCCCGGACCCTGCAGTCCGATCGCGTTCACGAGTCCGCCGAACACTTCGCAGTGGCGCGGCATCGGATTGCCGTCCCATGGTTCAAGCCGCACGCCCTTCGCCGTCACGGCGCCGAGCTTCGTGTAGTCAAGCGCCCCCACATACTCGGGACCATACCCGAACGTGCCGCTCGCCGTGGCGACGGGCGTGCGCATTTCGAGTCCACCGAGATTGACCTTCAAATCGACCATAGCACCTCCTACCACACGATGTCGGCCGCCGCAAACACCGGACCGTTCACGCAGCAGCGTCCTGTCATCACGGTCCCATCCGGCAGCCTGAACTTCTGGATGCACGCGAAACACGCACCCACACCGCACACCATGTGGCGGTCCATGGAAATCCACCCGGGCGAATTCGTTCCCGTCGCACGCTGCGCCACGGCCTTGAGCAGTCCGTCCGGACCGCAGGTGAAAAGTTCAAAGGACTTCCCCGCCTGTCGCAGGGCGATCAATTCATCGTCCAGCGGATCCGTGACGAACCCCTTCACACCCGCGCTACCGTCGTTCGTAGCAATCCGCGTTTCCACGCCCATCGCCGCGAAGCGGTCAAGCGCCAAAAGGTCGTCCTTCGTACGGCCGCCTTCGAAAAGGATCGGCTTCAACCCCGCCGCCGTCATGCGGTGCGCGAGGAAATGAAGCGGCGCCACGCCATAGCCGCCGCCCACGAGCAGCGGCACCCCCGAGCATGTCACGGGGAAGCCGTGGCCGAGCGGACCCAGCACGCGGATCGTCTCGCCCACGCCCGCACGGGCCAGCGCTTCGGTCCCGCGTCCGACGATCTTGTACATCACCGTCACGGTACCGGCCGCCGGATCGGCGTCGAACACCGAGAACGGACGACGCAGTGCACTCGCCTCGAGCGCCGGCACTTTCACATGGACAAACTGGCCGGGCACCAGGGCCTCGGCCAATTTCGGCGCCGATACGACGAGGAACCGATAGCCCGGCCCCGCCGCTTCGTGCGACACGATCTTTGTTTCTTCATCAATCAGCATAATTCATTTCCATTCAAAGCGACAACTCCGCGCCGATGAGGCGCAGCGGATTCGCGTAGCCGATTTCATGGCAGGCCGCTTCGGAAAGGCCGATGCGGTCCTGCAGGAGTTTCATCATCTTCGCCATCGGCGCCGTTGCACCCACAAGACAATTGCGCGCCGGATTCCACAGAAGGCCGTCCGGCTCGAGACGCGCATGCGCGCCGCACACATCGTATTCGCCCGGCGGCAGACCCGCCGGATACTGCGCATCCGACACGGCGATGAGCCGTTCGACCGGCACCGCGCGCGTGAAGACCTTGAGAACCGTATCCGGCAGGTGGTGTCCATCTGGGATGAACATCACCGAGGCACGGTCTTCGACAAGCGCCGTGAAGACGATGTTGTCATGGCGCGGAATCGTATTGGGGATGCCATTGCCCAAATGCGTGAACGCCGTCGCACCCGCCGCAAGACACGGCTCGATTTCAGCGGGCGTCGCCGCAAGCATATGTCCCAGCGACACCGTCACGCCCTGCGCCTTGAGCGCACGGACGAAGTCCGGCATGCCGGACACTTCGGCCGCCACGGTCACAAGCCGCACGCGCTGGCCGCTCGCCGCCTGATAGCGCGCGAAAAGATCGAGGTCCGGCGCGTGCACCCATTCAGTCGGATGCGTGCCCACCGCCCCGGGCCGGGACGAAATGAACGGTCCTTCCAAATGCACGCCCGGAATCGCCCGCGCGCAGACGGACGACGCGCGACACGCTTCGTCCACCACGCGCAGATTGGCGCAGACCACCTCGGGATCGCCTGTCACGAACGTCGGCAGATACTGTTCCGTACCGTCCGCAATCAGACGCTCCGTCACCGCCTTCACGGCGTCGACGGTGAGCCCCGCCGTGTTGAAATCGACCCCGGCGTAGCCATTGACCTGAAGATCAACCCAACCCATGGAGCTTTGCCGCCGAAGGAGGATCGAGGAAGAGCGCGCAGTCGGGATGCATCTGCAGGATCGTACCCGGGCACAGGTTCGAGACCTTGCCCTCGACGCATCCCACCACGGCGTCCGCCTTGCGGGAATCGGGGCACGTGCAGACGATCGACTTGGACCACATGATCTGCTTGACCGTCATCGAAAACGCATGCGTCGGCACGCTCGCGAGATCCGGGAACCAGCCCTCGCCGACCTGCTGCATGCGGCACTTCTCGTCCAGCGGCACCACCTTGTAGGCGTCGTTCGTATCGAAGTCGGCCGGCGGATCGTTGAACGCGATGTGTCCGTTCTCGCCGAAGCCGATGCACGCCACATCGATCGGCGCTTCGCGGATGAGCGCTTCAAGACGCTTGCATTCCGCCTGCGGATCGGCCGCCTCGCCATTCACTTCGTTGAAGACCTTCATCGGCTGCGGCGTCTGCGACACGAAGCGTTCGCGCATATAGCCGCGGAAGCTCGCCTTGTGCGCGACCGGCAGGCCCACGTATTCGTCAAGATGGAAGCCCGTCACCTTCGTCCAGTCGATTCCCGGCTCCTTCACAAGCGCCGCAAGAAACTCGAACTGGCTCGCGCCCGTCGCCACGATGATACGCGCCTCGCCCCGCGCGGCAATCGCCGCACGGATCTTCTCCGCCGCCAGATCGGCGGCCTTCTGCGCCATGTCAAACTTGTCACTTCCGATTGTAATCGTCATTTCTTTTACCTTTCAAAATTCGTTCCCGAACGATGATTGAATTATACCACAATTTTATTTCTCTGCGAAGATTTTACTTTCCCTGAGTGGCGCGTTTGGCGATGGCGCCTTCGGCGATGATGCGCGAGAGGGTGGCGAGATCGTTCACGGCGAGTGCGTCGCGAAATTCGCTGATGCGCGTGATGAAGTCGTTGAGCACCTCCAGCAGCGCATCGCGGTTCGTTGAAAAGAGCACGCTCCAGATCGCGGGATCCTGCGTGGCGATGCGCGTCATGTCGGCAAAGCTGCCGGCCGAGAAACCGGGCGTGTCGGGGATGCGCCGATCGCGCGAATAGGCCGTGGCGATCACGTGGCAGAGCTGGCTGGTGAAAGCGATCATCTCATCGTGCCGCTCGGGCGTCGTCACCATGACGCGTCCAAACCCGACGGAGGCGAAATACCCGCGCAGGTCCTCGGTGACTTTCTCCTCTTCGCCCGGGAACGGCACGAGGATCATCGACGCGCCCACGAAGAGATCCGCAAGCGAATTCTCATAGCCCGAGACTTCACGTCCGGCCATGGGGTGGCCGCCGATGAAGGTCCAGCCGTCACGCGGCACCTGGGACATCTCGCGCATGACATCGCGCTTGATGCCGGCGATGTCGATCACCACGGCGCCCTTCTTGAATGTCGCCGCATGTGCCGTAATCCACGGTACGATCGCATCCGGCGGCAGACACACCAAAATGAGATCGGCGTCTTCCCAGCCGGTCGTATCGCCGTGATGGAGCGTCGTCACGATATGGCCCGCCGCGCACGAGGCCTTGTAGAAGGACCCGCCGATCAACCCCATGCCGACAATGGCGAGATGCAGGCGAATCGGCCGCCCGAGCGGCACTTCCCCGCCCAGCAGATTACGCTGGCGCGCTTTCGAAAGGGCGAAGAGCGTCGAGAAAAAGAGACGCGCCGCATTTTCGTTTTCAGGACCCGCCGCCGTCGAAACGCGCGCGAGGATCTCGCGTTCGCGCACCGGATCCGTCACCGCGTCGCCGCGCTCGCGTTTTGCAAGCGCCACCTGGCGCGAAGCTTCCATGCGCTGAATGAAGAGCTGTACCAACTCTTCGTCAATGCGGTCGATCTCCCGCCGGACTTCTTTTAGATCTACCATACCTTCATCTCTTCACTTCAATGATTGTCGCGTTTGAATGCGCGCCGAATTCCGGCGCATACATGCACTGCAACGACGCAATGCCCGAGGCGAACACGCCCTGCTGACGCACGCGGAACGACGTTTCCAACACAAAATCCCCCTTCGGCAGACGGTCGAAATAGTAGTGCGTCGCCGTATCGCGCGTCGACTGATAGAAACCAAGTCCGTCCTGCCAGCGGTAGTATGAAAGAACGTCCACCGGCTCCGCCGTCGCGGGACGCTCGTCGCGCAGATGCGCATACTCGTAGACACGGTCCGAATCGATCGCGAGCCGCGCCACCAGCTCGTCGCCCGGCTGCAGGATCTCGCCGCCGTTCAGCGCCACCAGCCGTACCTTCCCGGCGACGAGCGTCTTCTTGAAGTACGTCTTCGTGAGGCGCAGACCCGTCTGCTCAAAGGCCTTCACCTTCGTCACGTCTTCGAGATACGTCCAGTTGAGCGACGCCCAGCCAAGCTTATCCTCCTGACGCGCCAGTTCGACCGTGCCCTGTGCGGACGAAATCGCCTTCGGATCGAAACGGTACTCGTAAAAGCCCGTCCCCGCTTCCACGCCGACGCGCGGAACTTCGACGCCGCCGAGTTTCACCGTGACGACATCCTCTTTCGCCGGCGTGACGGCGGTCTTCTTCGAACCGTCGCCCAGCAGAATCGCATACACGGCATCGACCGTCGACACCGTCGTCGACCAGTTCTGCGTACGCTTCTGTTCGAGCAACCACAGGCGCGCATCTTCGTACGCCTGCCAATCGTCCGGCTCGATTTCGGCGAACGCCTCCATCGCCAACGCCTGGTCGCTCACCGGCGCGGCGAAAAGCGAGCAGTCGAAGAACGTGGACCGCTTCCAGTAGAGGCCGAACTCGTCGCTACGCACCGCGCGTTCCTTGAGCGAGGCGAGAATCGCGTGCGCCAGTTCCTTGTCCTTGCCGCGCGCAAGCACGAGCGCCGCGAGAGACTGTCCGGCGATGCCGAAGGACTGCCATTCCTTACGCAGATGCTGAAGCAGCAGGTCTCGGTGCTTCGATGTCGAACCGTCGAAACTCTGCAGATAGAGCCAACGCAAATCCATGGACGAAATCGAGAACGAAACCTTCTGCCGCTTGCACCACGCGAGCCGCTCGTCGATGTTGCGCACCATCCACGCGTCGAGTCCCTTCCGCGCCCGCGGGCACACCGAAGGTTTCTTGACGAGCGAGGCATCGCCCACGAGACGTCCAAGCCGCGCGTAGCCCGTGAGGATGTGCATCGTCACGCCGGGCGATCCGTATCCGCCCGGGAACCACGGCCAGAGGTCGTCGCCGGAATTGAAATTCTGCTCGAGCTTCTCGACCGCGCGCTTCTGCTCCGCCGCGAGTCGCGCCGAACCGAAGAGTTCGCCGATGTGCCGCTTCGCCCGTGTCTCGTCCTTCGCGTCGTTCACCCACGGCGTCGAATCAAGCATTACCTGCTTGAGGTCCTCGTTCAGTTCAAGCGGACTCTTAAGCGCCTTCGCATCCGTCTGCGCCCAGGCCTCGAACACCTCGCGATAGGCGGGACGCGCCCGCGCGATGTGCTGCGCCAACGCATTGGCATAGTAGCGGCCGAACACCTGCTCGCAGCATTCGTGCGGATATTCCATCAAATACGGCAACGCGAGGAACGCATACCACGTGGGATCGCTGACGACCTGCACCGCGAGGCCCGCATGGCGCAACGTCGACGATTCGGCGCTGGCCGCCAGCTCCTTGAAGGTCGCCGTTTTCACACCGGCCTTCTTGATCTGCAACGGCAGCGACTCGCGCACTTCGATACGTTTCGAGAGAACGGGCAGGAAGCCCTCCTCGCCATCCGAGAAAGCTTTCCCCTTCGCGGTTGCCACGAAACGCAAGTAGCCGCAGCCGTCGGGAATCGCCACCTCGAATTCCAGCGTCTTCGTTTCTTTCGGTCCCAGCGTGAACGACTGGGCGGCGCCGCGCGCGACGAGGGCCACCGGCTGTTCCGACTCCGCATCGAAGAATTCCAGTATCGCCGTCCCGGTCTGCGGGGCTTCTTCCGTGTTGGTCACCTTCACGGGGAAGCGGAAGCGATCGCCCTCGCGTGCAAAACGCGGCGCGGTCGGTTCGACCATCAGCGGTTTCGTCGTGACGATCGTATCGTCGCGCAGCACACCGGTCCGCAGCGCCGCATCGTGCGCCAGCGCTGTGAGCTTCCAGCCCGTCAAGGCCTCGGGCACCGTGAAGGAGAAGGTCACCTGCCCCTTTTCGTCCGTCGTCAGGTGCGGCAGGAAGAACGCCGTCTCGGCAAGATTCTTGCGCGGTGCGACACGCGGCGATTCGCCTGCCGCCGGCGTTTCGCCTTCTTCGAGCGATTCGGCCTTTTCCTCGGCGACAGCGGCCACGCCATCCAAAGCACTCTCCGGAAT
Organism: Kiritimatiellia bacterium; assembly: GCA_024405255.1. The sequence goes on along the minus strand of JAKSOY010000007.1, from coordinate 35,350 downwards.
CGGCGCGGCAGCCGCCGCCGGAACCGCTGCGGGCTCCGCCCGCATGGCCCCCATCAGCATCGGCTTCGCAGCAGCCATGCTGTACTTCGCCTTGACCTCGCACATCACTCTCCCCCGCCGGTGCATGCCCCCGCTCCATCCGGTATCAACCCATTCGAAAAGGCCGATCGGCGCCGACTGCCAACGCGCGCGCAGAAGCGTTTGATAAGCAAAACTCTCGCCATCCCAGGGCCGAGGCCAGTCCCCTCTCCAGTTTGCAAATCTCGCCATCTCGTGCTGTAGCCGCCACGTCCGATACGGCGTAAAGAGCCCTCCGCCGCGCGAGAACGCAAACCAGGGATCATAGGGACAGAAGGCATCGAGCGAACGGTCCGTGAGAAACGCGAGCATTTCGACTTGCGTACGCACATCGTTCGTGTTGCTGCCGCTGACGGTGAAGCTCCAGGTCTCCTTCGCACCAGGCGTCAGCTTGGACGTCAGATGCGCCCGCGTAATCGTGAGGTGGCTGTCGGGATACGGCACGACGACCAGCTGATGTTCCACATACAGGCGGTTCTCGCGGAGGAAGATCGTTTCGATGGACAATTCGCCTACCATCTCCTCCGTAACCGGCAGTTCCAGACAGAACGCCCCTTCGGTCTTCGCCTGGTTGTAGATCGTCTTCTCTCCACGCCGAACCTGCACGCGGCAGTAGGTCTCCGAATAGCCACTGCCCCAATAAAGTCGCATCGTGCCGCCAACGGGAACCGAATTCGTCTCGACCCGCGCGTAGACAGGTTCCTTCACCGCGTGGGTCTGTGCCGTCGGATCGATCACATGCCAGACACATTCATCTTTCACCGTCTTGCCGTTCGGCGCCGTGACCGCGTATTCCGCGCGATAGACGCCCGGCGGCAGCTTGACATCGAGCGTCGGATTCTCCTTCGCCTGACTCACCACCGTATACTCGCCCACGCAATCGCCCGAGGGCCATGTATCCGCCTGCCACAAACTGGAACAGGCATTTGGATGAAGGGGATCGCGATCCGCAGGGAAATAATCATTTTCTGTTTCCGGCTTGCGAACCACGTGATCAGGTCCCTTCAACGCATAGACCTTGACGACGCCTTTCACATCCGGCACCGGTTCGCCATTCAACGTGTGCAGGGCCATCCGCAGCCGCGCTGGTGCCTGCGGCGTAATCCACATATTCTGCGCGGTGAAAACAGAGACCCGCCAGGGCACCACACCGACCTCGAAACTACTTTCGGCGGTGTGGGCTTCGCCCGAACCATCCGTCACGACCGCATGAACACGGAACAGGAACGACGGATCCCCCGCGAGTTCGGCGGTCTTCGTCGGCGTCGGCGTGAAGGTGAAACTGAATTCGCCCTTCGCGTCGGTCGTCGCCGTACCATAGGCGAAGACCGACTCATTTCCACTGTCCGACGGACGGAACCACCCTCGGCACCATCGCGGATAGCAGGTCGACCGGCGAACGCGCCATTCGACCTTCGCGTGGGCGACAGGCAGCCCCGTGTAGGTGGTGGCAAGACCCGTCACCCGCGTTTCGGCATTGAGGCGTTCCTCCTTCATCGGATTGATCTTCACGGAGAACTTCGGCCGCTTGTACTCTTCGACGCGGATCGTGTGGTTCGCGAGAATCTTCCGCGCATTCGAACCCGAAGCGACAAGTTCACCGCTCAACTCATACGCGCCCGTCAACCGGTCGCGCGGAATCACGAATTCACCGGAGAACGAACCATACGCATTGGACATCAACGCAAGACCGCCCACACGTTCACCATTGGGATCACGGAACGTCACAAACACGCGGCGGTCGGCCAGCGTGTGGTAGTCGAGCTTTTCGGGATTGCTGAAAACCGCAAATCCCTTGAACTTCACCGTCTGGCCGGGACGGTAGATCCCGCGATCGGTCACAAAACTCAGACGTTCGTGCTCCTTCGAATTCCGATTCGAAGACCACGAACTGACCGAGAGCGAAATGACTTCATCCTTCCCTTTGACCGCGCGCAGATAACCGCCGTAGACATTGGATTTGGCAATCTCAAAAGACCCGTCGTCCGCCGTCTTCACCGTCTCAATCCGACGGTAGGCCCGACGATCTCGCGTCCAGAGTTCGACCTTCGCATCCGCCACGGGTCTGCCGGTTTCAGCGTTGAACACAAAACCGGAGAAACGGCCCTTCGTCTCATCCGTCACCAACGCCAAATCGGTCACCGTCACAAGCGTCTGGAAAATCGGCAGGGGTCTACGTACCTTGATGTTGAAGGTTTCGTCCGACGAAGCGAACAGCAGATAGTGTCCCTTCGGCAGGTCGCTCGGCACTTTCACCGTGTGCGAATGAACCTTGTAATCGCTCTTGGGGGGCACGTCGACCGTCCATGTTCGCACGGGCTTGCGCGCGAAATGCTTTTCAATACCTTCGCGGTGGCCGTACGGCGAAAAATCGAATTCCAAATCTTTCGCGAGGTCGTCCACATCGATCTTCACAAGACGGAACGAAACCCGCGACAGATTCTTGTAGACGATCTTCAGGTCCGGCCAGGGCGCCATCCAGTTCCGTTCCGTCTGAAAGGAGAGGGAGGGAATTTCCAGCTTCTGAGCCGCGAGACGGCACGCGTCACCGCCCGGCATACGCGGCCACTTGTCGGCGAAACGCAAGTAGTAGGCGTGAAGATCGACCAAGTCGCATCCTTCTTCCACGCGAAGGCGTCCAGCCCGTTCGGCCGCGAGCGCGCTCACCCAAGTCTGCGTGAAAAACTCCTCCGCGAGCGCCTCGAAGGCCTTTCGGCGTTTCGCCGTTTTCTCCTTCAGCGGCGCGACGGCGAACAGATCCACAAAATCGATGCGTTGGAACTTCGCATAGGCGAATGCGGTACGGTCGGCATCGTTCGCATGGAAGGCGATGTTCGCATCGAGGGCGGCCAGCACGTCGGCGGCGAGGCCGGTCGGGGTACCGTCATCGGCGCGATCGACCAGGTGGTCCTCGCCGATGAACGAGACGAACTCCTCCACGGCGAAATCATAGAGGGTTGGCATCACCGCCCGGCCGAATTCATTGGCGGACTCGAGCAAGTGCCGCCAGTCGTCGGGATTCGCAATCTGCAGGAACGGCGCATCGTCCAGGATCTGCCGCAGCAGCTTCTGCAAAGTGGGGCGCAGCCGTTCGGCAGACCACGGAGGTTGGTTCGTCTGCGCCGCGCCGGCAATCCGCGTACGACGTCCCTGCCAGTAGCGCATCGAGCGCGACATCGACAGATAGTTGCGTACCAGCGCGAGACGCAGCATCGGACGCACCTCGGCGGGCGCCGTTTCGATTTCGGCCGCGAATTGCGAGACAAGTCCCTGCGGACCCTCCTTCTTCAGCGCGCTCTCCTCGGTGAACCCGTACGCGAGCCGTGCACGTTCGACGAACACCGCCGCGAGGTCCGGCCACGCCTTCAGTTCCCGTGCCTTGGTCTCAATCCGCGCCAGGACATTCGTCGCCGTGCGCGGCAGTCCCTTTGCCCGCGCCTCGCGCACCGCCTCCCAGTCCGCCTCAAGCGGACCGGCCGCCTGCAAGAGGAAAGCCGCCAGCAAACCGATAATGACAAGTAGTCCTTTTTTCATGCTCCCTATTATAGCATATTTATCGGGCTGATGTTTTCCTCTTGTGACGCGCGTTTTTATGACTCTCAACAGACTGTTTCACCTGCTTCGGTGAACGTCACTTCCTCGGCCATCCTTGCCGTTCGGCGACATCCAGGTAGCGCTTCCAATCGTAGGCGGTGATCAGATGCTCGCCCGGACGCAGATGGTACGACACCATGCCTTGCTGCTGGTCTTCGCCCGGCTTGGGGAATCCGGTCGTCACGAGGCCCTTCTTGCCGAAAACCTCCCAGGCGGGCGAGGCGAGGCGCGCGGCCCAGTATTCGCCTTCCGGACCCGCCCAGACGTCCTTCGACGCCGAAGCGATGCACACCGGACGCGGCGCGATAAGCGCCACCGCCCAATGCTGGTCGAAGGGGATCGTGAGATCCTTGCCGCTCCAACGCGCCAGATTGCCCGCAAACCAGAACTTGTGGTAGTCGGTGGTGCCGCACACCTTGATGGGACACGATCCCGGCAGGATCATGTGATGAAGCTTCACGCCCATTTCGCCGGAATCGTTGATGCACGCCATGGCGAAGCGACGGTCCTCGGCGGCCGCCCACATGGCAGTCTTGCCACCGCGGGAGTGTCCGACAACCGCGACGTGTTTCGCGTCGACCTCCTTCACCGTTTCCAGCCAGTCGAGCACACGACTCGCCGCCCAGCCCCAGCCCGAAGTCGCGCCCCATTCCTCGGGGCCGCGATTCTTCCAGTTGGAGCTGTAGCAGGAGAAGAGTCCCACCTTGCCAAAATCCACCTTCTGGTCGTCGGGCCACACGTCGTGGACGTTGAACATCACGCCCACGAAGCCGCGGTTGACGATGTCCTCCGCCGGGAAGAAGTCCCAGTTGGCGGGTTTATCGTAGTTGACATTGTACCGCGATTTGGCCCACGGACGCAGCTGGCAGAACAGAAACGCGGCACGCGGCGTGTCGATCTTCGCCGGCAGGAAGGCGCGGGCGACGAAACTGCCGTCCTTCAGCTTGCCCTTCCACGAGATCCGGACCTTGCGCATCACCGCCTTGCCATCCAGGAACGGCACGTCCTCGCCGACCTTTTCGAAACGCAAACCCTCGGGACGCTCCACCGGACGGCGTCCGTAGAATTCCCGGCGGAAGATCTCGAGGATTTCCGGGCGGCGCTTGTTCTCCCACTGCGCCGCCGTCGTCACCAACGTGCCATCCTGGCATCGCATCAGTTCCGGCGGATTGATCGGCTCCGCCGCAACCGCCGCCAACGCCAAGCCCAGAACGAACAAGCTGTAGATCTTTTTCATCATCAACCTCTTTTCAGTGAAGCCCCGGTCGAGGCGTTGCCCACAAAAGTCGCGTAGCGTTCAAGCCAGCCGCCCTTGATGCGGGGCGACCACGGCTTCTGCGCCTTCCGACGCTGGGCGATTTCGCGCTTCGTGAGTTTGGCGGAAATCGCACGGTTGGGAATGTCGATCGTGATCTCGTCGCCGTTCTTCAAAAGGCCGATGAGACCGCCTTCGGCCGCTTCCGGCGAGACATGGCCCACGCAGGCGCCATGCGTCGCGCCCGAGAAGCGTCCGTCGGTAATGAGCGCAACCGATTCGCCGAGTCCTGCGCCGATGATATAGCTTGTCGGCGCCAGCATCTCCTGCATACCGGGTCCGCCCTTGGGGCCCTCGTAGCGGATGACGACCACGTGTCCCGGCTTGACCTTGCCGCCGAGAATGCCCGCGCAGGCCTCTTCCTGGCTGTTGAAGCAGATCGCCTTGCCGGTGAAATTCATCATCGAGGGGGACACACCGCCCTTCTTGACGACGGCGCCCTTTTCGGCGAGGTTGCCCCAGAGCACGCAAAGGCCACCATCCTTCGAATACGGGTTGTCGAGCGTACGAATGACATCGTCATCGGAAATCTTCGCCGCCGCGATCTGCTGGCCCAGCGTCTTGCCCGAAACCGTCTTCGTCTTGAGATTCAGCAGTTTCTTCGGCAGACGCTTCAAGATGGCCATGATGCCGCCGGCGCGATCGAGGTCGCTCACATGGTAGTGTCCAGACGGCGCGAGCTTGCAGATGTAGGGCGTACGGGCCGAAAGCTCGTTCATCCGCTCAAGCGAGTACTCAACCCCCGCCTCACGCGCAATCGCAAGCGTATGCAGCACCGTGTTCGTGGAACCGCCCATCGCCATGTCGAGCGTGAGCGCATTGTCGAGCGAGGCCTGGGTGACGAGGTCCTTCGGCAGCGGACCGCCCTTCTTCGCCATCTCCACTGCGCGGAACGCGGCCTGGCGCCACAGTTCCTTGCGCTTTTCGTCGATCGCGAGGATCGTTCCATTGCCCGGCAGCGCGATGCCGAGCGCCTCGTAGAGGCAGTTCATCGAATTGGCCGTGAACATACCGCTGCAGGAACCGCAGCCGGGACAGCTCGTCTCCTCGACGGCCTCCAGTTCCTTCTGGGTGATCTTGCCCACATTTTCGGCACCCACGGCCTCGAACACGCTGTTGAGGTCGGTGTCCTTGCCGGTCTTCGGATGCTTGCCGGGGGCCATCGGACCGCCCGAAGCGAAGATGGTGGGGATGTTCACGCGCAAGGCGCCGATGAGCATGCCCGGCACGATCTTGTCGCAATTCGGCACGCAGATCATCGCATCGAAGCAGTGCGCGCGCGCAATGGACTCGACGCTGTCCGCAATCAGTTCGCGGCTCGGCAGCGAGTACTTCATGCCCTGGTGCGCCATGGCGATGCCGTCGCACACGGCAATCGTATTGAACTCCATCGGCACGCCGCCCGCCTCAATGACGCACTGCTTGATCCATTCGCCGACCTTGTTCAAATGGCAATGGCCGGGCACGAAGCTCTCATAGCTGTTGCAGATGCCGATGAACGGCTTCTTCATATCCGCACGCTTCATACCCGTGGCAAAAAACAGCGACCGATGCGGCGCCCGCTCATTGCCCACCTTGACCTGATCGGAAATCATCTTTTTCATCATTGGCTCCTTCAAAAATTCTCCGTGTGAATTATTATATCATCCATACCCGCCGATGTCACGCGAAACTCGGCCCGCGATATAGTTCTCAATGGCACACCAAGAATGACCATTGAGAACTATAACAGCAAGGATTCCGGGGTGGGTCAGGCAAGGATGCTGGATGACCAGATCGGGGTGTTCGTCTTCCCGAAGGTTTCACGCGCACACACGCCAAAACGAACAGAAAGTCCCTTTGGAACGAGAAAAGCGGGAAGAATGAACTTGACGGGACCCTTCTTCGTACCTTCTGGGTAGAAGTCGTTCGGGGATGTGACGTAGCGCGTGAGACGGATCTCCGTCACGTCCATTTCCGTCGTCTCGACCGTGATTTCATAATCGGCCGTGCGCGAGGCTCCGGCGACGCGGCGCGTCTGCGGGAATGTGACGATGAAGACGTCCTGCGGCTTCGGTTCACCCCGGAGCGGCGCCTTTCCGCGCGTGACCTCGACCTTCGCCCCTTCGGGGAAGGGTGCCGGGGATGTGGCCTTCTCGGCCTGTGTCGCAAAAAGGAACGGCTTCGCCTTTGTCGCCGGCAGCGGAATCACGAGGTTCGGACCCAGTTTCCTGCCGGACACAAACTCGATACGTTCGATTTCGATGAACTCGTCGTACACGCGCACGAACTGTCCATGCGCCGCGATCGTCTTCTGCTTCCGGCGCGTTCCGTCGCCTCTCATGAGGCCACGCGGATTGAGATCGAGCGCCCCCGAGGCATTGTCGCGTCCGACCGGATGCCCCATGCTGAAGAGCGACGCCGTACCAATGGAGGTAAAGGCCCCCTGCCACACGTTCAGTTCGGACGTCAACGGTTTGTGCGAATGGCCCGAAAACGCCACCGCGTTCGGGAATTTCGCCAGCACCTTCGTCGCACATCCGTCGTCGTGGCCCCAAATCCAATTGCCCAGGCATGTATTCTTCGGCTGCGCGTGCTGGAAATAGAAGAACGGCTTTTCGCCCGCCAGCTCCGCCGCGTGTTTCTCCGCCCACGGTGCGAGCGCATGGATGCCTTTTGCCGACTCCCAATGTGCGCCGACGAAACGATACCCTTTCACGGATTTCATCCAGATCGGCTCGTACTTCTCGCCGAAGATCTTCTTCCAGTTGCCCTTCATATCCGCCGCAAGGATTTCCTCCTTCGGCATCGGCCATTCGCCACGGGCCTCCTTCGCGTAGGCGTAGTGCCAACCGTGAAAGTCGTGATTGCCAAGCGCGAAAAGCCGCGTAACCGACCGACCGTCCTTGCCCTTGCCGGACGGAAACACCTTGTTCCAGGTGTCCGCGACCAGCTGCATCTGTCCGACCAGCCCCCAGTCCGCGATGTCGCCCGCAATCGCCACGCCGTCCGCACCGCCATCGCGGAAATAGGCGAACGCCTTTTCCAGCAACTCCGGATCGCGCATGCGCGCATAGTGCGCGGGGTCCTGGATGAACCGCTTCATATACGGCAGACAGCAGATGTGCACATCGCTCAACACGCCGAACGCGACCTTCGGCTCGCCCGCGCCCCGTGCGACGGCATAAGAGGCAACCGGACGCGCCGCCGCAAAAAGGGCGAGTCCGCGCAGGAACCCGCGCCGCGAAATCTCCACGCTCATTTCGTGCCCTCCACTTTCAGTTTGCACGCCTTGGAAACGACTTCCGGACCCTTCACGCCGAAACAGTTCATCGGACGCACCGCGAACACGAACTTGAGATTCCACGGCAGTTCGTCCTTTGCAAAGACGCAGGCGACCGTCGGCGGTTCACCGCATTCGGCGCTCCAATACGCCGGCGAAAACACACGCTTGCGACAGACAATGCGCGACAAACCGCCTTCCGTCGTACGCGCCGTCACCTCGTAGTCGAACGCGCGTGCCGCATCCATGCTGCGCGCGGGCGGGAAGCTCACCGTCACTTGCGCGGCAGACTTGCCCTCGCGCGTCTTGCCAGGGGCCTCCTTCCAGGCGACGACCGCCCCCTTCGGCAGTTTGGGCACGGGGGCCTTGGAAGCGCGCGTTTCGTAGGTGAGCGCGCCATAGCCGCCGAGCGGCACCACCCAGTCGGGTCCCAGCGCGGCGCCAAGCGAAAAATCGCGACGCTCGAAAACGATGCGGTCGCCGAAGACATTCATCAGCATCCCCTGGTGGACTTTCCACGCGGCACCGCTCACCAGGAGGTCGGGCATCTGGCGGCCTTCCACGCGCGGCGCACCGAAAGCGGACGAATTTTCGCGGCCGCCGAACGGAATGATGTACCTGAGCGAAGCCGTACCGACACTGGTGAAGCCGAAATCGCCCTGGCGGATCGTACGGTCGTCGGTGAGAGACGTGTGCGAATGGCCGGAAAGAGCCACGCAGTTCGGGAACTTCGACAGCGCCCGCGTGACCTGGCCGTCGTCCTGGCCCCATGTCCAAGGCGCCGAACAAGTCCCCTTCGGATGCATGTGCTGGAAGTAGAAGAACGGTTGCGGACCCTGTAATTCACCTGCGTGGTCAGCGAGGAACTGGTCGAGTCCGGGAATGTGCTGGACCTTCCAGCTCTCAAAGTGCGCGCCGACGAAGGCAAATCCTTTCACGCGCTTGAGATAGATGGGGGCGTAATCTTCGTCCCAAGCCTTCCGCCACGCGCCGGCGCGATCTGCGCCGATGTTGTTCGACGGGGCAAACAACTCGGGATGAGCCTTGCGGAAGGCGGCGCTGTTGTATTCCCAGCCGGCGACGTCATGGTTGCCGTAGACGAAAAGCTTCTCCACCTTTCCGCCCTCGGGCAGGCGGTCGCCGGGAAACACCGCGTCCCAAGTCTTGCGCACGCGCAGCAGCTGGTCGAGCCGCCCTTGATCGGCCATATCGCCCGCGATCAGCACGCCGTCGACGTGTCGGTCGCGGAACCATTCAAACGCCGTGCGCAGAATGGCCGTCGAGGCGTCATCCGTGATATGGATGTCGCTCAACACGCCAATGCGCAGCTTAGGTTCTGAAACGTCTGTCATGAATGCCATTCCTTTATTTCCGATTCGCACATAAATACGTTCGTCTCGCCTCCCCCGTCCAGACGAATCGTTCAATCAGGGCCGTTTCGCCGCGAACAGCCGCGCGCGCCAACAAGGACGCTTCGCCTTTTTCGCCTCCGCGTCAAGCGTCGTTCGCGCCATGTAGAACTTGCCGTTGATCGCCGCCACATACACAACACCGTCCTTGACACAAAGGTCGCCCTGGTGCGAACGCGCCTTACGCGAGACCAGCACCTTGCCGGACAGATCGGTCTTGACGATCTCCACCGTGAAACTCCACCAGATGTTCGTCCCATCCGTACAAACGCCTTGAAGATGTCCGCCATAGGCACCCTCGCAGACGATCTCCTCCACGCCCGCCCGCGCAGGGAGACACATCATCGCAACCAGAAAAAACATCCCGACAATATTACGTATCATTCGACACCTCTCCCACTTTAGAAGGCGCCGCCCCTGCCTGACGGTCGGGACGGCGGATTAGCATAGTTCCTCTTTGACGAGGTACTTATTCCCACTCGATCGTGCCGCACGGCTTCGGGGTGAGGTCCATGCACACGCGGTTCACGCCAGGGACTTCGGCGAGGATGCGATCCGTGATCTTCTTCAGCACGGGCCACGGGATCTCCTCGACCGTCGCCGTCATCGCGTCCACCGTATTGACGGCGCGGATGATCACCGGCCATTCATAGGCGCGCGCATTGTTCTTGACGCCCGTCGAACGGAAGTCCGGAATGAGCGTGAAGTACTGCCACACCTTCTGGGCGAGACCACACTTCGCGAACTCGTCGCGCAGAATCGCGTCCGACTCGCGCAGCGCGGCAAGGCGGTCGCGCGTGATGGCGCCGAGGCACCGAACGCCGAGACCCGGACCCGGGAACGGCTGACGGTAGACCATTTCAGGCGGAAGACCGAGTTCCACGCCGCAGGCGCGCACTTCGTCCTTGAAGAGCTGCAGCAGCGGTTCGACGAGCTTGAACTGGAGGTCCGGCGGGAGGCCGCCCACGTTGTGGTGGCTCTTGACCATCTTGGCGGTCTTGGTACCGCTCTCGATGATGTCCGGATAGATCGTGCCCTGACCGAGGAACTCGATGCCCTCGAGCTTGCGCGCCTCCTCTTCGAACACGCGAATGAATTCGCCGCCGATGATCTTGCGCTTCTTTTCGGGGTCCGCGACATTCGCGAGCTTGTCGAGGAAGCGGTCCGTGCAATCCTTGTAGATGAGGTTCGCGCCGAGGTTCTTGCCGAACACCTCGCACACCATCTCGCTCTCGTTCTTGCGCATCAGACCGTGGTTCACGTGCACGCACACGAGCTGCTTGCCGATGGCCTTGATCAGGAGGGCCGCGACGACGGAGGAGTCCACACCGCCGGAAAGGGCCAGGAGGACCTTGCCGTTGCCGACCTGCTTGCGGACGAGTTCGATCTGGTCCGCAACAAAGTTCTTCATATTCCAGTTGGCTTCCGCCTTGCAGACGGAGAAGAGCCAGTTCTTCAACCACGCCTCGTCAGGCATCGCCGCGAGGTTCTCGCACTTTGCCGTGGGATGGTCAATCGCGAACACGGGGATGCCGAGTTCGTAGATCGCCGGATCCACATCCACGTTCTTGCCGTCCACGCAGCGGTTTTCGCCGCCGAAGAGGACGATGCCCTTGACATTGGGGAGCCCCAACAGCTTGGCGGGCGTAGAATCGTGCGGGTGGATTTCCGAGTAGACGCCCAATGCGCGGATCGCGCGGGCGAGCACCGTGTTCTTCGTCGACCCGAGGTCGAGAATGACGATCATGTCCTGTTTCATGTTTTGTTCCTTTGTTAAAATCAATTCTTGAAGCTATGGATTGGCGCGGGGATGCGTCCACGGCGCCCGATGAACGCCGAACAGTCGAATCGATTGACCGCCATGATGGGGGCATGTCCGAGGAGTCCGCCGAACTCGACCGTCTCGCCGACCGTCTTACCGGTCACGGGAATCACGCGCACGGCGGTGGTCTTCTGGTTGACCATGCCGATGGCAGCTTCGTCGGCGATGATGCCGGAAATCGTCGTGGCGGGCGTATCGCCCGGGATGGCGATCATGTCGAGTCCGACTGAACAGACGCACGTCATGGCCTCAAGTTTCTCGATCGTGAGCGCACCCGCTTCCACGGCGTCGATCATGCCTTGGTCCTCGGAGACCGGAATGAACGCGCCCGAAAGTCCGCCCACGTACGAGCTCGCCATCACACCGCCCTTCTTCACCTGGTCGTTGAGGAGGGCGAGCGCAGCGGTCGTACCGGGGGCTCCGGGATGCGCGAGGCCGATTTCCTTGAGGATGTCCGCCACGGAATCGCCTACGGCGGGTGTCGGTGCGAGCGAGAGGTCGATGATGCCAAACGGCACGCCAAGTCGTTTCGCCGCCTCTTGGGCGACGAGTTGTCCGACGCGGGTGATCTTGAAAGCCGTGCGCTTGATCGTTTCGCAGAGCGTTTCAAAGTCGGCATTGCGGATCTGCTCGAGCGCGTACTTGACGACGCCCGGACCCGACACGCCCACGTTGATAATGGCCTCGGCTTCGGTCACGCCATGGAACGCGCCAGCCATGAACGGATTGTCGTCAGGGGCGTTGCAGAGCACGACGAGCTTCGCACAGCCGAGCGAATCACGGTCCTTCGTGCGTTCCGCCGTGGCCTTGACGATTTCGCCCATCAGGCGAATCGCGTCCATGTCGAGGCCCGTCTTGGTGGACCCCACATTGACGCTCGCGCAGATGCGTTCGGTGACCGCGAGGGCTTCCGGAATGGAGCGGATGAGCAATTCATCGCTCTTCGTCATACCCTTTGAAACGACGGCGGAATAGCCGCCGAGGAAATTGACCCCGAGTTCGGCGGCGGCACGATCAAGTGTTTTGGCGATTTCCACATAGTCGCCGGACGTACGGCAGCAAGCTGCGCCGACAAGGGCGATCGGTGTGATGGAAATCCGCTTGTTGACAATGGGGATGCCGAAGTCGCACGAAATGTCCTCGCCCGTTTTCACGAGACGTCCCGCATAGCGGAGGAGCTTCGCGTAGATGTTCTTGCAGGTCGTATCGAGATTCGAATCGGCACAGTCAAGGAGCGAAATGCCCATCGTGATCGTGCGCACGTCCAGGTTTTCGTCCTGGATCATCTTATTCGTCTCGAAGACCTCGTTGATGTTCAGCATAGATGCCGCCTTTACCTTCAATCGTCGTGGGGCGTTCAGATGCGGTGCATCTTTTCAAAAATCTCCGCCTTTTGGCAACGAACGTGCAACCCGAGGTCCAAACCAAGTTTCGAAAGCTCGCGACTGCTGACGGCAAAAGGCTTGGGCGACTTTTCCGCGTCGACGATCATCATCATATTGAAGTAGCCCTGTACGATCGTCTGGGTAATATCGCAGACATTGATTCCGTTGTCGGCAAGGTACGAACAGATTTTAGCAAGGATACCAACCGTATCTTTGCCGACGACTGTGATGACGACTTTATTCATAGCGGCGAATAGTATAGCAAAAAGACGGGCCGTTTTCTACAAGGTTCGTATGGATTACGTACGATTGTTGTTGATTGCACTTGGATATCTTCGTGCGACCAACGACTCCAGTGCGACGGCAAAGGGCGTACCGAGCGTTGTGATGCCGAGGTTTTCAAGTGCCTGGGAGTCAAGATGGCAGTCCTTTGGACGAGGTGCCGAACCATTCGCCGGCTCCCCGCTGCCGACGAGCAGACGCGTGTCGAAACCGAGACGTTCGGCAAAAAGGCGTCCCATATCAAGTTTCGTCAGGGGTTCACGTCCGCTCCAGTGCCATGTGCCGACGGGTTTCTTGATCGCGATCTGAGCGAGGATCTCGGCGACATCGTCGACATGGGTGGGGTAGCGAACGGCCCAATCGTCAAGAATGATCGGATTTGATTTCGAATAACGTTCATTACCGGGTTCGCCAAGACGAAGGACGAGCTTGAACACATTTGTCACCGAGGATTCGTCCAGCGTCTCGACCTTGTCAGTATAGAGAATCGGGACGCGCAGAATTGCGCTTTGCGTGGCGGCATATTGGCGGACAGCGACTTCGCCGTCAGCTTTCGACTGACCGTATGCGTTGATCGGATGCGTCTGTGCGTCAACCGGATACGGAGGTTGAGTTCCATCGAAAACATAGTCGGTCGAAATGTAAACAAGAAAAGTTCCCGGGTGTACACCGACCCATCGTGCGAGTTCGGCCGTCGTCTCCACGTTCAGACGACGGGAATAGTTCTCATTGGTCGAAAACTCGTCCGGCTTCCGGATTGCCGCAGTATGAATAATGACATCGGGGGCGAGTTCTTCCATCAAAGGTCCGATTTGAGCAAGATCTGCCAAATCGACAGACCGCAGTCCATTCCCCGCACGCGAATGGCAAAGGCCCACAACAGAACCTATCGCCATTTGCTGCAGACGTTCCATAGTTGCGCGTCCAAGCATCCCTGACGCACCGGTAACTACAATTTTCATAGTGTTCCCCTAAAATCGATTTGTCGATAGTATAACAAAAACCATTCCCCGGCTCTAGCAATTTCAACACCTTACAGGTAATAGGTTATTGGATGTACAGCGAGGAACGAGCCGCGCAATTCCGTGACCCATTACGCTTTATAGTTCTCAATGGCAAAGGTAACTGGGCCATTGAGAACTATAAAAAGGACCGAAAAAACTGTTACGATTTTCTAGACCAATCATTTAACCCCAATAAAACAAGGCGAATCCGTCAAAAAAGAACTCGACAATTTCTTGACAATTTCTTGACAATTGATTTCTTTTTTCTTTTGCAGATTATAGTATCATATTGGCATTTCAACGACCAATAAAGGACAACTTAACCATGTTCAAAATTCAGAAACAGATCTATGAAGGGCTTCTACCCAAAAATGAGAAAGACTACCGCCATCTGTTGTCTTCTGGCAAAGCCGTTCTAGTCGACAACATCTGGGTTTCGAACGAGACCCCTGTAAATATCTTCAATCAGCAACGGAAGCGTCTTGAACAGCACGAACAGAAACTTCGTATACGAAGAGAAAAAAGACACGAAAAAGAAAAATTACAAAGAATGTCACAAAACCGTCCTCCCATTCGCAGGGGACGCCTTCGTCCTGACGGTATGGCGATGGGAACAGAACCTGTCTACCAGGTTGCAGCCCTCGCGGCAACCGCTATACGTACAACAGCCAAGATAACAGCCAATAAAATCAAAGAATGGCACGAAGAAAGGCAACGTCGCCTTGAAGCAGCTACTCGCCGACCATTGCGTCTCACACACGAGCGACGTAAAATATGCAGACGTGCAACATTATCCCCATGCCCGTCCCCAATAGACATCCGCGTTGCCTGGCTTTTTTCTCGCGATTCTCATGCCGGAATGCTACGTCTTGGGGCCCTTCTTGACACCCTCGAATGCCATCTCGACAATGGCCTCAAAATTGTCTGGTGTAAAGCCGTATCAGGACGTTGGTTCCCGGGCATCCGCGGACGCGAAGGAGGAGTCCGTGGTTGGATTCGTGTAAATTGTCCCGAACTTGAGCAAAAATACAAGACCTTGATGCGTTACAAGTCTTTAGCCAAAAAACTACGGCAGGCGCTCGAAATCCTTGATCCCATCCCGTTAACAGCCTTATTTGATCAGAATACAAATGCTTCCGAGCTCTTCCGACAGGAACTTCATCACCAACCGCGAGCGACCTCAATCCTCCATGATGAACGACATGAACGATTCGCGTGGGAGTTCGGCGAAAGAAAAGAAGATATTGATGGCCGAATTTTCCTCACCAATGCGAACTACAGCACGATTCCGATGTTCAACCTCTCCTTCAATCAATTCCGTACCACATTAGACCAAGCCAGGGGAGCCACAACCACCATTCTCAAGACTGTCATACCAATCGGCCGCCCTCATTTCAACCATCTCGCAAATGTAATCAAACAAAAGGTCTCAGAACGGGAACGTTGGTGGGACAATCAACTCCAAACAATCTCGTAACAAAGAAATTTCTTCATCTCATCTTCTTTCAATCTGAAAGAAAACAAAACCCCGTATTTCTACGGGGATTATTTGAATGGTAGGAGCAGAGGGACTCGGACCCACGACCCAGTGATTAAGAGTCACTTGCTCTACCAACTGAGCTATGCTCCCATTCACATGTTTTCACGAACAAATGGAGCGAGCTAACGGATTCGAACCGTCGACAACCACCTTGGCAAGGTGGCACTCTACCAGCTGAGTTAAGCTCGCCTCTTACGCGAAAACGACTGATAGTATAGCACTCTTTCCCGGGGAATGCAAGAGGGATTTTGTATTATGCCATATTTCAGCCATAAATCGTAAATATATGAGATTTATTGAAAAACAGCATCCCCTATAGTTCTCAATGGTATTAACACCTTATGACCATTGAGAACTATAAAACCGAAAACTCCCCCATTCCCATTGAGAACTATTGCTACCAATGAAAGTCCAACTGGAAGGTTCAACCGACTATTTGAGGAGCGGTTGCAATTCGGCAAAGGACGCCCAGGGTTGATTGAACCGGGAGGAAAGCGCCGTGAAGCGCAGATAACGCGCCTGGACAGGAGTCTGGAAACGAAGTTCCGTGACTTCATCCGTATTGGGGAGCTCGCCTGAAAGGACCGGCGTCCAGTTTTGGGCGTCGAGGCTGACCTCCACCTTGTATCCCTTTACACGACCGTTGGGGTTACCGTCTTGACGCGGAATGACAGACAGGCCGAACACCTTTTTCACCTCGCCATAGTCACACGCGATCGCATGCGGATAACGCGTTTCAGAGGGACTCCACTTGGAATGCCAGATGGTCTCCGGCTTGCCGTCAAACGCATGACTTGCCTTTTCATCCCCTCCCTGCTCGCTCGACACCGACAAAACCTTGTATCGGCCCAACACCAATGCCGAACCGACGTCGCTCGGCGGTAAGTCAACTGCCGGCACCTCCAACGCCGTATGCGCCGCCCGCGGCAGAATCGCAAAATCAAGCCGGTACGGATGCGACGTGTCAATGATGTCACGCGCCAACGGCCCCGGACCGCAACTCGCACCGCCCAATCCCCGCGTCTCGGCAAAAATGCCAAACTCCACCTTCGCCGGCTTCGGCAATTCCGCCGGATGCATCGTCTCGATAATCTCCTTCGCCGAATACGGAATCGCCGCAAAGGCAAAAGGCTTGCCCAATGTCGCAAAACCAATCGCACCCTTCACGCCAGAGAGCGTCACCGCATCCGTCTCTTCAAAGTTGTTCGCATCTTCCGGACGCGCATACGGCATCACAAACTTCGTCAGGTCCGTCTCCCACCGCCCGCGGAAAGCACCCGACTTCCGGTCGCGATAGTTCTCAAACGGACCACGCCCGAACCACGACACTTGCGCATAATCCAACGGCAACACGAAATGATAGCCGATACGCGGCAACTCCGCCCTCACGCCACCCACAGGACGGATCTCACTCTGACAGGTCACCGTGCCATCCGCATAAATACGCCAATGCTGCATCGCACGGAACTGCGGCACCATCTTCGACGGCTTCTTGTCAAGCGTCTCCAACCGCGCCCCCGGTTCTCCACCACCGCCAAATCCATGCAGATTCTCCCGCGACCGTCCCGCATACTCGATCTCGGCCGTGAACGCCAACGCCCCGGCTTCCTCTTTCACGTCTCCGAACGTCACCGCCTTCGCCGTGAACACCCGCCAGCCGTTCGACCCCCAACGCGAGCCCGGCCCCACTTCGTTCGAACTCGGCGCACGATAGGCATCCAGTGTCATCGGCTGAAGCAAACGCTCCTCTCCTTTCACCCGATAGGATACCAACGCACCCGTCTTCTGCTCAAACGCCAGCCTCACATCACCCGCCTTGAACGTCAACTGTCCGTTCTCAACACGCGACGCAGCCTTCCCTTTCGGCGCCTCCAACGCCACGGCCGCCTTCGCATTCGGCAAGTCCACCTGATCGTCCGCAATCACATACCCCGGTTCGAGATACCCGTCCCGCGCCTTGACCGCAAAAGCATACCGCACCGACACCGCCTTGCCCGGGCCCAGCGCCCGACGCGCCGCCTCCGGAATCATCAGCGTCTTCTTGCCACGCGGCGGCACGGCATCGAGATCGACCTTCATCGTCGTCTGACGCTCGCCATTCACAAGCACGCTCGCCGTCACATTGTAAACATCGAGTCCACGGAAGAACTGCTTGTTCCACACGGTCACACTCTGCGCCCCTTCGTCAAGCGTCACGGACACCGGCTGGTAGACGTGCTTGATCTCCCAATACCCCGGCTCCAGCTCGCGGTCGGAAAGGATGCACCCGTTCATGACAAACTGTCCGCTGTTCGGACGGTCCCCCCAGTCGCCGCCATAGCCGATGATCTTCACGCCATCCTTGTTGAGCTTATAAAGCCCTTGGTCCACCCAATCCCAAATCGTCCCGCCGATGACCACATCGGACGAATCGATCGCATCCTGATAGTCCTTCAAGTTGCCCATCGCATTCATCATGTTGTGCGCATACTCGCAAATGTAGTACGGACGCTTCGCGTTCTTGTCCTTCGCATGCCACCATACCAGGTTCACACTCGGATACATGTTCGAGTCGACATCGGAATTACTCCAGTCACCCTCATAATGCGTCGGACGCGACGGATCTCGCTGATGCACCGCATCATCTGCCGCGCGGAAATTGCGTCCGCTGCCGCATTCATTTCCATGGCTCCAGAAAATCACCGCCGGATGGTTCTTGTTGCGTTCGACCATGTTCATGTTACGCCACACCAACGCCTTGCGGAAACGTTCTTCCCGCGGCGTCACATTCCAGATGCCGTGGCTTTCGACATTCGCTTCGTCCATCAGACAGATGCCGTTGAGATCGCACAGATAATACCAGTAGTCGTCCTGCGGATAGTGCGAATTGCGTACCATGTTGCAGTTCGCCCGCTTCAACAACGCCACATCCTGCTCGTGCCGTTCACGCGGACAGAAGTGCCCGTAACGCGGATCCGTTTCATGACGATCCGCACCATGCAGCTTCACCTTCTGTCCGTTCAGACAATAGCGTCCCTTGATGATCTTGCTTTCGCGGAAACCGAAAAGCGTCGATACGCTCTCCAACGTCTTCCCCCCTTGCGCGAGCGACACAACGACCTTGTAGCAGTTCGGGCACTCCGGACTCCACAACTTCGGCCGCGTCACGGTAAACACACCGTCCGCACCCGCCACAGGATTCAACGCCACCGGCTTCCCCGCAAGATCAAAGAGCGACACCTTCACCGTTCCGTCACCCGTACCCGCCAGTTCCGTATTCACCGTGAGCCGCCAATCACCATCGTAACGCCCCGCCTCGACCGGCGTCGCCGTCGCGAAGAAATCACGTACGCGCAGCTTCGGACGCCTCACCAGCCAGCTTGAACGGAAAATGCCCGAAAGACGGAACATGTCCTGGTCTTCGAAATAGGATCCGTCGCTGTAGCGATAGACTTCGAGCGCCACCACGTTCTTGCCCGGCTTCACCCAGTCCGTCACATCATATTCCGCCGCACACCGGCTGTCTTTCGTAAAGCCGACATATTGGCCGTTCACCCACAGATAGTAGAACGAGTCCACACCGTCGAACTTGAGAAACACGCGATCCCCCTGCCAGTCCGCCGGCAAATCGAAGTCACGCCGATAGGACCCCACCGGATTACGCGCCTTGAAATTGGTGAAGTCCCGCGGAGGTTCATCCATCACGCGGGGTGGATTGACTTTGAACGGATAGCGCGCGTTCGTATAAAGGGGCGTTCCCCATCCGCCCTTGCCATTCGCCTCAAACGCCTGCCAACTGCAGGGCACGCGAATGACCTCCCACGACGACACATCGTAGTTCGGCTTTTCAAACCCGACCGGACGCGAGGCCGGGTCTTTCGACCACTTGAATTTCCAGGCCGTGAGCGAGTCGAGGCAAATCTGACGCGGCGTCTTATCCGGCAGAATCGCCAACGCACTCTGCTCATCCGGGAACGGCGCAAAAGACGCACGCGTCTTCTCGCGCCCCGCGCTCATGCGCGTCAGATCCTGCCACTCGTTGCCATCGATCGCCAACGCAAAAGCGTTTCCCGCCACCGATGCCGCAAGGGCAAGGGCAACAAACATTCTGCTCGTCATTTTCATTCAAGACTCCCTTTCCGCCGAAATTCAAGTGATCGGACAAAACCTCACAACGGTCGACATTACTTCGCGCAGCCGAGTTCCGCACGGAACGGCCCAAGCGGCAGACCCGCCTCGTTCTTGAGGAACCCGTGCCAGCAGCTCTTGCGCATATACGCGACCTTTGTCGGCTTCATGTTCGGCGGGACCACGAGCTGCACCGTGTTGCCCTTGAGCTCCGCCTTCACCTGCTCGTACTTGCCATCCGCGCCGGCGAGCTCGAAACGCAGCGGATAAAGCCCGTTCATGTTCCACGCCTTCACATAGTCGAAGGTGAGTGTCACACGACCGTTCTGCACAGCCGAGGCGCTCTTGAACTTCGGCGCGTCGCAGACGAGATTCGTGAAACCATAGAGACGGTTCAACGCGAGCGCCGCCAGACGCGTCCCCACCGTGCGCTTGTCGCCCGGATGGATGTTGTCCACTTCGCCCACATCCGAAATCACCGCAATGCCGCAGTTCTTCTCCGTGTAGGCAAAGCGCTCCATTTCTTCGCGAATCTGCGTCGCCCCCGGATCGGCGGCTTCCGGCTGATAGCCATACGGCGCAATCTGCACGAGATAGAACGGCATGTCGGGGCACTCGAACTCCTTCGACCATCCCGCATGCAGCGCCTTCAGTAAGTCATAGTACTTATTCCACTCGCCGCGATTGGATTCGCCCTGATACCAGATCGCACCGCGCAGCGTGTACGGCGCAAGCGGGTAAATCATCGCGTTCCAGCACGCGCGCGCCATCTGGTGAAGATCCGCGTTTTTCTTCTTCGACGCAATCGGTGCCGTCGCGAGCGCCTTCACGCTCGGGACCTGCTCGAATCCGGACGCCGGAATCCACGGCTCGATGCGCGACCCGCCCCATGCGGACGAAATCACGCCCACCGGAATGTGCAGTGCCTGATGCAACCGCAACGCGTAATGGAACGCCGCCCCCGAGAAGTTCCCCGTCGCTCCCGGCGTGAACGGCAACCACTGCTGGCGCCCCATCGAACCCGGCTGTGCACTCCAGCGCATGCCGATCCACACGCCGCGGATTTCCGGTTCGTTCGTGAGCATCATGTCATAGTAGCCGTTCTTCTCACGTCCTGCATGCTGGAACACGCGGGGCGCGGGCCACAGCTGGAACGTCATGTTGGACTGTCCGCCGCAAAGCCACACTTCACCCACCACGACATTCTGATACGTCACCTTTTCGCCGCTCGAGCTCGTGATCGTGAACACCTTCCCCGCACCGTCGGCCTTCATCGCCGGCAGGTTGCCCCGCCACTCGCCTTTCGCATCCGCCGTCGCCTTGGCTTCAGCCCCCGCGAACGCAATCGTCACCGTTGCCCCCGGATCGGCCTTGCCCCACACGGCGACAGGCTTCTCGCGCTGCAACACCATGTTGTCATTGAACAACGCCGCCGGCTCAAGCACGGCCCAGGCATTCATCATCGCAGCGCATGCAGCGCCAAACATCATTATCTTTTTCATTCTGTTCTCCTTCCTCAAATACTTAACGGACCGCGCGGCAGGCTCGCGTCTTTTCCGCCGCCTTCGCTTTCGCGACATCCTCCGTCAAAGCCTTGATGGCCGCTTCGAGCTGCGCATCCTTGCCCTTGACGAGATCGTTCGGATCGTTCTTCACGATCACGTCCGGTACGGCGCCATGCCATTCCATGTCCGTACCGTCGGGCAGATGCCAACCACGATGCGGATCGCGCAGCATACCGAAATCAAGCACGTTGCGTCCCCATGTGCTGATCACGTTTCCGCCGGACGGCATGCCGACAACGCGTCCCCGCTTCAGGTTTTTGATCGCGTGCGTGAGGATTTCCGCATTCGAAGCCGAATTCTCATTGCACATCACCACAATCGGCTTGCTCCAGAGCGGACGTTCCCAGCGGCCCAGCGGATAACCATATTGCGTCTCGGCAAAATCACGCGAATGCACAAGCGCATGATCGGCGCCGAAGAGAATCGCGAGCACCTTGTCCGCCGTGTTGCCGCCGCCATTTTCACGCACGTCGATGATGAGTCCATCGCGTCCATAGCCTTCGGTGAACACTTCCTTCTGGAACAGCCAGAAACTTGGCATGTTCATCGCGGCAATATTGAGATAGCCAAGACGGTCCTTGCTTTGCTTGTGCACGAACGATCGCGCCGCGCGGAGTTTGGCCGCACCCTTCTGGACACGCGCCGCTTCGAAAGAACAGACTTTGAGACGCACCTGCGGTTCCGGAGTCCCCTTCTTCGCGTCACGCGGCGCAAGGGTCAGCGTCACTTCGCGGTCCGCCGGACCATTCAAGGCGAGGGTGGGGTCGTCGCCGGCCTTCACGCGCACCGTGTCGATCGCGCGTACGATGTCACCGGGACGGAAGTCAAAACTGGAACGTTCGGCCGGACCATTCTTGATCACCTCGCTGATCTTCCAGCCCTCGCCCTTCCAGGTCGGGTCAAACCGAAGGCCGAGATGCGCGGTGGCTTCCCGCCAACCCGTCGCCTGCGCTGGTGACGTCTTCCACTCGCGCGTTGCATCGTACGAGTCGCGCAAGCCTAGATGCGAGGCATCCAGTTCGCCCAGCATCATTTCCACGACCTTCTGGAACACGGCATGCGATGTCGCGTGGCGCGCGGCCGGCAGATAGCGGGGCTTCATCGACTCCCAGTCGGCACCGTGGAAGTTCTCGTCGTAGAAGCGGTCGCGAATGCGGGCCCAGATCGTCTTGAAGCCGAGCTCCTGCCAATCGGCGATGTCAATCGTATCGTAGGCACGGAAAGAGAATTCCGTATCGCCATGCGCAGGGTGACCATTGACCTGGCGCAACACGCGGTCGCCTTTCGCCAACCACTTACAGCACGAACCCGTCTTGGCGAACAGCTGCTGTGGCGTCAACCGGTCCGGCACATGGATCTTCATCGTCTTCCCCGCACTCGAAAAGGCAATCGTCCGCGAATCGTGCGAGAAGAACGGCGCACCCGCCGCCACCTTCGGCAACATGTGCACACGCTCGTAGAGGCCGTCGAAATCGATCTTGACGGCGGACGGCTTTTGGGCCTTCGCCGATTTCTTGGCCGGCGCAGGGCTGTTGCCGACCTTCTTGCGCGCCTCCTCGTACCGCACGTCAAAGGCTTCGCGTTCTTCTTCGGCCTTGTCGAGATAGACATAGAAAAGGCGCTCGCCGCTATTCTCTTCGGCACATTCGCCGATGAAGGCAAGGACCTTGCCGTCGGGACTCCACGCCGGCGAACCATCCCAGAGGAAGTTGCGCGACACATTGTAGGGCTCACGCGAACCGTCCACCGCGATAATCCAAATGTCGTTATTGCCGTTCAGATCGCCGTAGGCAGTCGCCACCCATTTGCCGTCAGGACTCCACGCATATCCGCCGGCATCGAGACAGGCAGGGCCACGCGTCTTCACCACGCCGTTTGTCCCCGCGAAGGAAAGCTGGCCGCGCGGATTCATCCAGGCGAGCTGGCGTCCATCGGGCGAAAGCGAAAATCCGCGACGGATTTCCGCATCCGAGGCGCGCGTTTCGATTCGGAACGACGCATTCTCCCACCAACCGCGCGACGGATCGCTCCGACGGGCGACACGCACATCCGAACCATCGCCGCGATCGACCACATAGTAGAGTTCTTGTCCGTCCGGCGAAAAGGCGCACTCG
This sequence comes from Kiritimatiellia bacterium, assembly GCA_024405255.1. The sequence continues at coordinate 11,873 of JAKSOY010000007.1, read as the reverse complement.
CGCACGAACGCACGGGTGCCCCCGTCGACACGACGCGGTTGGCGGATTTCCGTATCCATCACCCACAGGACGCCGCCTGCGGTGAAAGCCGTCTGCAGACCATCCGAGCAGAAGGTCACGTCACCGCTTTCATCGATGTTCGAAATGCGGTCGTACGTACGACGGCGCGTCGTGGCGCGCGCCACATAGCCGCTCTCGGGATGGAGCGTGATCTTCTGCGGTTTCGCACCGGCCACGCCAAGATCAAGACGCCAGAAATCGTAGCCCTGGCGGAACACGGCCGTTTTACCGTCCGCCGAGACGGAAGGATGCTCCAGATGTTCGTCCGTGAAATGGGTGAGAATCGTATCCTTCCCGTCCGCAAACGTATGACGGGCAAGGTTGCGGATGCCACCCAGCTCCGTCGTGAGGTAGTAGAAGGACTTTCCATCCGGCGCCCAGACCGGGGAACGAACGTCCCACTTCCTTTCAATGATGCAACGGAACTTCTTCGTCGCAAAATCGTAGAGCCAGATTTCGCCCTTCTGCGACGTCACCGAATGGCGGCGCTTACGGAACGGTCCCTTGGACCCGGCACCGTACAAGAAGAGCAGCTGCTTGCCGTCGGGCGAGAGACTCGGTGCCGTGGCGTACAAGTCAAACAGCAGCGTTTCCGGACCGCGCGCCGTCGCGGGAAGGCGAATGACGCGCATCGCGTCACTGTCACCGTCGTCGTCACGCCAGGCCGTACAGATCAGATCTTTGCCATCCGGCGTATAGCACCACGGACGAGTCGATTCGGAATGGTAGGACAGCTGACGAACGGGTCCGCCCGCCGTCGGGCACTCATAGAGATGGTATCCCCCGTCGCAATCGCTCAGGAACGCCAGACGCGTCCCATCCGGCGACAATACGGGAGTCGACTGACGCGCGGCGGCCGATGAGACCATACGTGCGGTTCCTCCGGCAGTCGGTGCATACCAGATATGGTCGTTCCACGTGAAGTAGAAAGACTTGCCATCTCGCGTCACAACAGGATTCTCGGCCAGATAGATTCGCGTCCAATCTTCAGACCCCGCCCAGGCGCTCAAACTCAGAGCCGTGGCGAAACAACATGCAACAGTCAGTTTCATGGGGAGTATTCTATCAAACCCACCTGTTCCGCGCAAGCCGAAGTTCATCTTTATAGTTCTCAATGGTCAATCTGAATTTACCATTGAGAACTATAAAGATATTGGAAAAGGCCGTATAAAAACCCAGAAGCCGAACCACTAGGATGGTCCGGCTTCGAGCAAGGTTTGAAAGAAACTATCTTTGAAATTGGGTCGGGGATTATCTCCCGCAGACACCATAGGTTATGCCGAAGCGACGACCTGCTGACAGAAAAAATAAAATATTTTACAAATATTTTAATATGCACAACATTGTGCAGATTTCGCACCATTTTTGAAGTTAAGCGGCCCTATTACGAACGAGGATCGAACAAAAAGACGGACGACCCCTTCACAGAAGAGGTCGTCGGCACGTCGGGGACGAGCATCAGGGGGGCAACTGATCAGACGAAGCCCTTGAAGACTTCGGCACCATAGGTCGCCCGCGCCTCGTCGGTCCAGTCGGGCGTCATCAGCGCGTTGGCAGCCGGACAATTCGTGAACCGCATCGTCGACTCGTCGAACGTCAGGCGCTTGCCGGGGAATCGCGTCGCGATCGTCCCCATCAACCCCATCAGCGTCAACTTGCCGCCCAAGGCGAACGGCGTGTTCGCCGGACGCTTCTGCTGCACGGCCTGCAGGAATTCCGCCCAGTGGTTCTTGATGCGCGGATACTTCTTCGGAATCGTCTTGCGAATCGGCTGGAACGCGCGCATGCGCGTCTGCGGGATGCAGCGAATGCCGCTCAATCCCGTTTGACCGAACATCAACGTCTCCTTCTCCATCGTAATCCAGCCGCCCGCAATCTTCTCCTTGATCGGGTCGAACGGCTGGTCGGCCTCGAGTCCGGTCGGACGCGGCGGCAGACGATAGACGTCGTACCAATGCAGTTTGAACGGTCCTCGCGATCCCTTCGCCGCAAACTCGAACGTGTAGTGCGGCGCCGTCGGGAAATTGTACGGCGTCTTGACCGGATTGAAACTCGGATCGTCCATCGTCACGGCGATCGGCATGTCAAGATCGAGGTCCACCACGAGCGGCCCCATCAAATGGCAGCACCAATCGGTAATGCAACCCTCGCCGTAGAACGACCAGCCACGCCATGACTTCGGTGCCGCACTCTTAAAGAACGGGCGCCGTTTCGCCGGTCCCTGCCAGAGTTCCCAGTCGAGTCCTTTCGGCACGGGCAGCCGCGTATCGACCCACGCGGGCGGCAACGCAAAGAGCTGAGCGCCATAGTTGCAGAACACATGCGCTTCCTTGGCCTGTCCAAGCGCCCCGCTCTCGTACCATTCGCGGAAGAGCGGCGTACCCGGTTCGGAATTGCCATGATGGCTCACCTGGGTGATGAGCTTCTTCTCCTGCGCCACGCGCATCATCGTCAGCGTCTCGGCGAATGTATGCCCCAGCGGCTTCGCGCAATAGACCGGCACATTGTACTTCGCCGCCTCCAGAAAGGCCGTGCAATGCGTGTGGTCGGGCGTCATGATCGACACCGCGTCATAACGGCCCGCACACTCGCGCAGCATCTGACGGAAGTCCGTATAGAGTTTCGCCTGCGGCTGTTCTTTGCGCACCCAATCGAGCGCCGGCGCGAATACATCGCACGCGCACGTGATTTCCGCGAGCCCTGAACGCAAAAAATTATGGAGATCGTGATTGCCACGACCTCCCGTTCCAATGGCCGCCAGGCGCACTTTCGGCGCGGGGCCCGCAAACGACGCCCATCCGCCCGCCGCTAATGCGGCACTGCCGGAGAGCTTGAGAAAACTACGCGTCGAAAGTTCCATGGTCACTCGTGATTGAAGAGGTCATTGACACTTTCGTTCCCGTGGATGCGCTTGATCGCTTCGCCGATCAACGGCGCCACGCTGAGAACCGTCAGCTTGAACGGCAGCTTCGACGGATCGAATCCCTCGCGCAGCGGAATCGTATCCGTCACCACGAGTTCGTCCAGCTGGGCCTCCTTCATGAGACGCTCCACGCCCTTCGCCGTGAGCGGGAAGTGCGACACGAACGCGTGTACGGACTTCGCCCCGTTGTCGCGGCACATCTTCGCCGCCGCCGAGAGCGTTCCGCCCGTCGCGGTCATGTCGTCGATCATGATGACGTCGTGGCCCTTCACGTCGCCGACGACGGAGAACGCGTCGACCGTGTCGCCGCCCGTGCGCTGCTTCGCGACGATCGCGAGCCCGCAGCCGAGCTTGCGGCTGTAGCCGTAGGCCGTCTTCGCCCCGCCCGTGTCCGGCGCGACGACGATCGGATTCGCCCAGTGCTGGTCGCGGATGTACTTGAGGATGATCGGCTCGGCCTTCAGGTGGTCGAGCGGAATGTTGAAGAAGCCCTGGATCTGGTTCGCATGCAGGTCCATCGTGAGGACGCGGTCAGCCCCCGCACGCTCGATGAGATTCGCGACGAGACGCGCCGTAATCGGCACGCGCGGCTGGTCCTTGCGGTCCTGACGCGCATAGCCGTAATACGGCACGACGGCCGTGATGCGCGCCGCACTGCCGCGCTTGAGCGCGTCCATGATGATGAACAGCTCCATATACGCTTCGTTCGGAGCCGGCGATCCGCTCTGAATCACAAACACGTCGCGCCCGCGCACGCCTTCCTGAACCTGGCAGAACGTTTCCCCATCCGGGAAATGCTTGATGTCGATCTTGTTGAGCGGCTTGCCGAGATAGTTCGCCACCTTCTCGGCGAGCGGCAGATTCGCCGTCCCCGAAAACACCATGAAATCGCTCTGCATCATTTCCGCCATTTCTCTCTCCTCAAAAATAGAAACTACCGCTCCCTTGAACGGCGATTGGGGATATTATACCACAATCTCCGTCCAAAGAGAAGTTCTCTTACTTCGTGTTGGTCATCCGCACATCGAGCTGCGGGAAAGGGATCTGAATGCCCGCCTTCTCGAAAGCCTCCGTCACCGCAATCTGAGCGGCCGAATAGACGGCCCAATAGTCGTCGCACGTCGACCACGGACGCACATTCAGCGTCACTTCGGAATCGTCCAGCGAACCGACCGAAACCGACGGCGCAGGCTCCGCCAGCACGCCCGGCACCGTCTTCAACGCCGCCAGCGCAAGCTCGACGGCCTTCCGGAGGTCCGTTCCGTACGCGACACCCACCTTGGTGTCCACACGGCGCTTGCCCAACGCGCTGAAGTTCGTAATCGCGCTACCCCACACCGAGCTGTTCGGCACCGTGATCTTCTTGTTGTCGGCCGTCGCAATCACCGTCGCCATCATATTGAGCTCCGTCACCGAACCTTCCGCACCGCCGGCGATCACGTAGTCGCCGACCTTGAACGGATGGTTGAGCGCAATCATCAGACCGGCCGCCAAGCTGCCAAGCGACTCCTTGAACGCGAAGCCGAGCACGACGCCCGTCACGCCCAAGCTGGCCACCAGCGGCGCCACGTCCACGCCGAGACGCCCCAGCGCGACGACCAGCAGGATCGCCCAGCCCACTTTCGACGCCACACTGCAGATGAACGTCCGCAGCAGCACGTCGACACGCTTCGACTTGCTCAACGCCTTGCGAATGCCCGCCACCAGAAACTTCACGATGAGGCCGCCCACGAACAGGATCGCCACTGCCGCCAGAATGTTGCAGATGAACGACACGCCGTTCTGCGCGAGCCAGCCCAGCCCCTGCTGAAGCACCTGCTTGCCCTGTTCGGCCTGCTCGCCCAACGAGTCCACCACCTGGGACGTCACCTGCGCCGCCACGTTCGTCACCTGCGCCGTCACCTGGGCGGCCACATTAGTAACCGTATCAACCGTATTTGTCGCCGGCATTTTCTACCTTCTTACTTTTTTGACTTGGTTTGAAGTAAAGCGTTTTTCTTGCGATTCCGATGCTGTACGCCCATCACCACCAAGATAACGAGTACCGCCAGCACGAGTTCGCCGATTTCCTCGATTGTCCGCAAGGACTCCGGCAGCGCCAAACCATTGTGCCGCAGCACCAGTTTCAGGACATTGACCAGCATGACCACAATCGCCACCACCGTCAACGGCAGCACATACGCCTTGAAGAAGGCGGCCGCGTCATGCGGTTTCACCGGCTTGGCCGGCATGTCTGCTCCCGGTTGCGGACCCGCCACGGGGACAGTCCCCTTCACCGTCGCCGCCACGACGGCCGCCGGCGGTTCGCCCACGGGCACATAGGCCGACGGCGCGCGAAGCATCGTCGACAATTCCTTCGCCACCTTGATCTTGCCGCTCGCCGTCCGCGGGAACGGATCTTTGCGCACCTCGATCTCGCGAATGCGCTTGTAGACCGGCAACTGGCGATTGAGCAATTCAATCTGACGACGCAACGTCACTTCTGAAACCACGGCATAGATTTCCGCCTTCAGTTCACGGGTCGCGCCGTCACCGCTCACCACGACTTCATTGACACCGGGAATCGACAGCACTTTCGCTTCAAGCTCTTCCGGCGCCACCTTCTTGCCGGACGACAGCACGATCGTCCGCGAAGCACGCCCCGTCACCCACACATAGCCGTCTTCGTCGATCCGCCCGATGTCGCCCGTATTGAACCAGCCCTCCGCGTCCTTCGTCTGCGCCGTACGTTCCGGTTCGCGGAAATAGCCCTTCAGCACGGACGGACCGCGGATCAACAGCGCCCCTTCCGGCGTCGCCTTCGTCTCCATCCCGCCGAATCCACCGCAGGCCTGTCCCACCGAACCGGGACGCGGATCGTCATACGGAGAAATCGCATAGAGCGCAAATGTCTCCGTCAATCCGTAGATCTGCAGCACGCGCATGCCAAGCGATTCAAGATGTTCATGCGTCCGCCGCGACAACGGCGCGCCGCCGCTCAGCACCCAGTCCACCGGCACGCCGAACACTTCCTCGGCGCTGCGTCCGCGCCGGTCGATCTTCCCCGCCAGAATCTCCGCAAGCGCCGGTACGAGGCAGAGGAAATTCGCCCGGAAACGCTCGACGGCGTCATAGATGCGGCGGAAATCGGGACACACCCCCAGCGCCACGCCGCGCGCGAGCATCAGGTACGTCGTTGCGATGCCGTAGATGTGATGCAACGGCAACAGCATCAGCGACCGGTCCCCACGCTTCATCGGCAGCTTCGTGGACGCAAAAGCCACGAATGTCGCCAACCCCTGCAAGGTCAGTTCCGCGCCATGCGGCTTCGACGTCGTACCGCTCGTGAAGACGATCGTCGCGGTCGCATTCTCATCCGGCGGCGGCAAATCGAAAATGCCCGCCTCGCCGGCATCGAGCGCCGCACGCGCGCGCTGCATGAAATCGTCCGCCTTGTGCGAACCGAAACCCGCCACGATCAACGCAGGTCCCGGCAGCAGCTTCGCGACCTCCAGCGCCTTGTCGACATAGAGCGCCGAATGCACCAGCACGCGCGCACCGACGAACGCAAGTCGCTCGGCGATCTCCGCCGGCGACAACGTCACTTCAAGCGGCACCACTGTGACGCCGCAGAAGAGTCCGGCCGCGTGGGCCGTGATCCATTCGTAGGAGTTCTCGCCGAGCAGTCCAATCGTCGCACCGGGCGTGAACGTGCGGATCATCCAGGCGACCGCCTCGATGTCGCGCGCGAACTCACGCCAGGTAATCGGCACGGACCGATCGCCGGCGGCAATGAGAAATGCCGCCGTATCCGGATGTTCGTCCCGATTGCGCTTAAACTGCTCGAAGAGCGTCAATTAACGCACCCGCTTAATGGCCCCGAACTTGCACACCTGACCGCACTGCTTGCAGCCGGCGCAGAGCGAGGGGTCGATCTTCATCTGGAACCGTCCCGGCGTCACTTCCTTGCCACGCGTCATCGCCGGGCAGCCCATCTTGAAGCAGGCGCCGCAGGCCTTGCACTTCGTCTCGTCGACTTCGCAGAGGCCTTCCTTCGTGAGCTTGGCCGCAATGCGGCACGGTGCGTACGCGACGATCAGCGCGCCTTCATCGCCGTCCATCGCATCCTTGAGCACCTTCTCCAGTTCCGCCAGATCGTCCGCCGACACCTTTACGACCTTCTTGTAGCCGCAGGCCTTCGCGAGATCCATGATCTCCGTCACCGGCGCCGGATCGCCCGCCAGCGTCTTGCCCGTGCCCGGATTGTCCTGATGGCCCGTCATCGCCGTGATGCGGTTGTCCAGCACCACCGTCGTCACCGGCGTGCCGTTGTAGTACGCCGAGAGAATGCCCGTGATGCCCGAATGGAAGAACGTGGAATCGCCCAGCACCGCGCAGATGCGGCCCTTGAGGCCCGCCTTCTTCATGCCGGCGGCATTGCCGATCGAGGCGCCCATGCAGATGGTGGAGTCCATCGCGTTCAAGGGCGGGAACGCACCCAGCGTATAGCATCCGATATCGCCCGTCACGGTCGCACCCAGCTTCGCAAGCGTGTAGAACACGCCGCGGTGGCCGCACCCCGCGCACAGAACCGGCGGACGCGTCGGCAGCGTCGCATCGGGCTTCACCGTCTTCGCCTTCGGCACGTCCTTCAGCAGCTCATGGCGGAGGTTCTGCAGACGATCCGGATTGAGCTCGAGCATGTTGAGCTCGGTCTTGTGCGCCTGCACGTCGATGCCGAGCGCCTTGACCTGGTCCTCGAGGAACGGGTCGAGTTCTTCGACCACGAGCACGTGCTTGACCGTCTTCGCAAACTTCTTGACGAGGTCCTTCGGCAGCGGATTCGTCCAGCCGAGCTTCAGCACCGTGTACTCCGGGAAGATCTCCTTCACGTACTGGTATGCAACGCCCGACGTGATGATGCCGAGTTCCTTCTTACCCGGCTCGATGCGGTTGAACGGACTCTTCGCCGCCGCCTTCGCCATCTCTTCCGCGCGCTTCTGCGCCGCGAGACGCTGGCCGCGTGCAAACGCCGGCACGGGAATCGTGTGCGTGATGTCCTTCTTGTAGGGGATCACGTCATGCGGCGCCGGCTTGAACGTACCGAGGTTCACGAGCGAACTCGAGTGGCTCGTACGCGTCGTCAGACGCAACATGCACGGCACGTGATACTTCTCGGACGTTTCGAACGCCGCCTGGATCATGTCGTAGGCTTCCTGCGAATCGGACGGTTCGAACATCGGCATGCGCGCAAACTTCGCGAGGTTGCGGTTGTCCTGCTCGTTCTGCGAGGAGTGCATGCCCGGATCGTCCGCCGACACCACCACCATGCCGCCCGTCGCGCCCACATACGTGAACGTCATGAGCGGGTCCATCGCCACGTTCAAGCCCACGTGCTTCATCGTGGTCATCGCGCGTGCACCGGCCATCGAAGCGCCGATCGCCGTTTCCATCGCGACCTTCTCGTTCACGGCCCACTCGCACTTGATGGTATCCTTGAACTTGGCCACGTTCTCGAGAATCTCCGTGGAAGGCGTTCCCGGATAGGCGCTCGCCACAATGCAACCCGCCTGCGCGGCACCGTAGGCCACCGCCTCATTCGCACTCAACAACTTCTTCGTCGCCATTTTCACTTCCTTTTCATTTAGGAGTTAACATTCGATCAGAACGCGGCTTGAACTCAGACGTTCAGCAGCTCGTTGACTTTCTTCATCACCTCGAAGGCATCCGCCACATAGAGGACATCGGCCTTGCCCTGCGCCCAGCCGCAGTTCGCGTCGAGATTGACGGCCCGGCGCTCGCCGATGAACCGCCATCCCACCACATGCGGCTCTTCGCCGTGGCAGCAAGTCGCGAGGCCCTTCGCATGACGCGGCGTCGAACCGGTCTGTCCGACCTGGTTCATGTGGCTCATGAACGAAAACGCCTGCGCCGCTTCCGGCATGTCGACGAGCGACTTTGAAGAACCGAGCGAGGCTCCGCTCTTCGCCAGGAAGCCGGTAATCGTCGCGGCCGCTTCGTCGAGGTGCGTCGCCCCGTCGGCCTGCTTCTTCGTCCAGCCCGCGCCCGCCACGAAAAGCAGCTTCGCATCCGGGCGCACCGTCGACGCACCGCCCTTGCCAGCCGCCACTACGCCGTTCACTTTCGTGCGCGTCGTCGCCGCCGTACCCGTGTTCAGCGTCTCCGCCGTCACGCCCAGCTTTTCGCAGATCGCGCCGAAGAGCGACGGATCCGTCACGATCACCCACGGCCGCGCCGCACGCGAGAACGTGGTGAGAATGCGCTGGCGATACGCCCACCGCTGCACCGTCACCGTCTCGCCCGACACCTCGATGTCGACGACGTTCGTGTCGATTTCCGCGCCCGCGCGCAAGGCGGCCGCCGGCATCGCACGCTTCACGCGCGAATTGCCCGGCACCAGAACCACCTCGGCGCCAGAGCCCTTGATCGCCTCGGCAAACTGCGGCACGTCTTCGGCGAACGTGCCATTACCTTCAATCATCCATGCTTTGATCATCCGCGTCATTCCTTAATCCAGGACACGATCTCCTGGGCGATCGCCTCGACCGGCAAGTCCTTGACAATGCGCGTCGCACGCTTGGCGCTCGGCACTTCCGTTTTCGCGTACGCGATTCCGCCCACGCCCACATTCGCCACCGGCGCCTTCATCAGGGCCGGCATCACGCCACGCATGTTCATCATGCCCACCTGCGGATTGTTCGGCGGTTCGGGCAGATTGCCCGTCGCCCAGCCGATCGCCGCCGGGAAACCCGTGCAGGTCGAGGAAAGATACTGGCCGCCTTCAACGCGCTCCAGCACCGTGAACGTTTCATCGTCCGCAAACGTCAGTTCGTCGACGCCCGTGAAGAACTCCGTCACGCCGAGCATTTCCGCCACGAACGGCAACGTCACACCCGCATCGCGCGAGGCGCTTGCACAACCGCCGAAGAGAAGCGTGCTCGACCAATCGAGCCCCGGAATCGTCTGGATGGCCTTCGTCAGTTCCGTCGCCGTCTGCTTCGCATCCGTGAAACCGCCCGCCGGCGCGTTCACCGCCACCAGCGTGAACGGCGCCTTCTGCGCGACCGTCATCATCAGCTGCTGCAGCTTCGCCTTGGGGCCAAGCGCCACCAGATACACCTTCGAGTCCGGACGCTGCTTCGCGAGGTTCGCCGCCTCGTAGAGTGCACACGCGGCCCACGGATCCAGCACGCTCGGCAACATCAGTTCGTTCTTGAGGCCCGGGCCCTGCGGCGTCGCCACGGGCTCGAGCGTCTGAAGCGGGTCCGGCACCAGCGACCCGCACACAATGATCGTCAAGGGTTTCATGTCAGATTCCATTCCATGAGGGGGATCTTTTACGCGAACAGCTTTGCAAGCTTTTCGAGCTGGGCGATCTTCGCCTCCAGCTCGGCCCGCTTGGTCTTCTGCCCTTCGATGATCGCCGCCGGCGCATGTGCGACGAAGTTCTCGTTCGCGAGCTTGGCGTCGATCGACTTGATGAATCCCTGGGTCTTCGCGAGTTCGGTCGCCACCCGCTTCGCTTCGGCGGCCTTGTCGACGAGACCCTCGAGCGAGAGGTACACCGTGCCGAGCTTCCCGAGCTTGCCGGGCATCGCCAGCTCCGCCTCGCCGGAGACGATTTCCACCGTCTCGGCGCGGAACGCCTTCTTGAGCACGTCGAGTTCGGCGCCGAGCTTTTCGGCGATGGCCACGTCAGGGCACTGCACCGTGACCTTCACGAAGGCGGCGGGACTGACCTTGTACTCGGCGCGGAGCGCGCGGAGATCGGTGATCATCTGGCGCTTGGCCTCGACGAAGTCGTAGACCTCGTCGGTGAGGCCCCAGGCCGCCTTCTCCTCGTCGGTGTAGCCCTTCGGGAACTCGGCGCGCAGAATCGTCTCGTTCTCGCCCAGGAAGCCGAGCTGGTGCGCGACCTCTTCGGTGACGAACGGCATGTAGGGATGGAGCAGACGCAGCGCCTTCCAGAAGACGTCGCGCAGGATCGCGAGGGCGACCGGCTTATTCGGTGCGTCCTTGACATATTCCACGTAGCCGCCGCAGAGCTTGTCCCAGAAGAAGTCGTAGACCGCGAGCGCGCCGTCCTGGATGCGGTACTTGGCGAGCAACTCGGTTATCTTCGCGCAGGCACGGTCGCACGCAACGAGCATGTGCTGCTCGTCGGAGGTGAGGACCGCATCCTTGGACAGGGCCACGGGACCGGCAGAGGTCCCGTCCGTCCGCAGCGCCTCTTCCTGCATCTCCAGGAACTTCGCGGCGTTCCAGATCTTCGTCGAGAAGTTGCGGCCCACTTCGAACTTCTTCATGTCGACCTTCGAATCGCACTCAAGCGACGTGATGAGCGCGAGCGAGAAGCGCAGCGCATCGGCCGAATACTCGTCGATGATCTTGAGCGGATCGAGCGAGTTGCCGAGCGACTTCGACATCTTGCGTCCCTGCGCATCGCGCACGATGCCGTGGATGACGATGTTCGAGAACGGCGGCTTCTTCATGAAGTGGATGCCGGCCATCATCATGCGGGCGACCCAGAAGAAGATGATGTCCTGCGCCGTCACGAGGTCGGTCGTGGGATAGTAGTAGTCGAGATCCGCCGTCTTCTCCGGCCAGCCGAGCGTCGAGAACGGCCACAGCCACGAGCTGAACCACGTGTCGAGCACGTCTTCGTCCTGCTGCAGGTCGTCGGCGGTCACCGGACAGCCGGTCTTCGCCTTCATGGCCTCGACGGCCTGCTCCAGCGATTCCTCGACCACAAACAGCGTTTCGCCGCGCGCGCGGAATTCTTCATTTTTCACTTTCAATTTTTCATTCGCATTCGCGCCTACGTAGTAGGCGGGAATGCGGTGTCCCCACCAGAGCTGACGGGAGATGCACCAGTCCTGGATGTTCTCCA
>JAKSOY010000069.1 GCA_024405255.1 Kiritimatiellia bacterium | reverse complement strand
ATGGCACGACGGTCACCTTCGGCTGTTCGCCGTCCTGTACCTGCGGCGGAAACTGTCTCGCCGTGGGGGCGTTCAACATGGAACACGCCCTCTTCGCCGTGACGGGCGGCGTTTGCCATTGTGGAATTGAAGTTGCCCATTCGGTTGACTCGGAAATCCCATCTGTGGTTGACCGGTTGTCGATAGATATTCCGCCCGTTCTTTTGGTCAAAGATTCGTGGATGCCTGGTAGCCGATCTGCGATGGCGACTGTTTCCCTTGAATTGTCCAGCCGCCGTAGTGGCGAGTTGCGTATCTGGATAGAGCATGGCTCTGAAAAGGTCATTTTACCCGTTGGTGCCGACAGAAGGATGCCGCTTTCAAATGTTCTTGCATGGTCATGTTCGTTTGTGATTGACGGAGTAGTGCCTAGTGAAGAAGAAGGGGATGTACGTGTCTGTTGCGCCTTTGACGGGCTTCGGGACGAGGCGACGACTACAGTTGTTTCGACACAACGAGTTGAATTGCCGACGGCTCCTGTGACTGGGATGGCGGTCCTTAAAGGAACTGGAGTGCCGGTAGCAGTCGTTCTCAATCCCTCAGTTGAAGGGGTTAGGGTTGAATGGCATACGGCGCGGCGAAAACGGCAAAACATTTATGATCCATGGATTTGTGTCATTCAAGGGGAGAGGAATGTGATAGTGCCGACACCTGAATCGGGGATATTTGCTCTTCGTGCACGTTTGGTTTGTGGAACGCAGTCCAACCAAGTTGAATATGTTCATCAAGTTGATGAACGATGGTCTAATGCAGGACGTGAATTCATTGGCCCGAACAAGGCAGGAATGCGGAATCATTTTGGAGTTGCGTCGACATCTCTTCTTTTGAAAATTCGGAAATCGGCACTTGATCAAATGGAGTCAACTGCTTATGCCTATGCGGCCTTTTTACCAGCGCGTAACGGTTTTGCAGCTATACCCGCAGACCGATGGAAATGCAATGCTTTTGTGGCTGACATGGCCATTGAGGCGGGGGCTACGATACGACCACGCAATCCAGTCCAAGGCGCGATTTCTGGAAATTATTTTCCTCCGCTTGCAAATGACTGGGCCAATGGTGATGTCGTGATTCAAGGTTGGGAATTTCTGGGACGCGATGTCTATCCTGAGCCTGGATTTGTGGTTGGTTTCCCGAATGCCCAAGGTTCAGGACATGTGGGAATTGTTGACTATGACGGATGGACGATCAGTGCGCGACCGTTTGCAGTTACACGTTATGCTCGAAAAATGCTCGACAGTAGATGTGGATATAACCGTCCTACGGAGGAAGAAAATGAAAATGAGAAATAGACTTGGAATGATGGCCGTCGGCCTTGGCGTGCTGGCAGGATCGCTTTGCGGCAGTGTTGCAGATGGGAATTCTGTACGCAGCAATGTGTTTGAAAAGGTCAGGGCGGTTTATGTAGGAGGCGATTCCTCTGCAGACGATGAAATGATTTTTCGACGATTCCTAGATGTCCGAGGTGGTGGAGTTTTCAATGAATTGGAAGGCTCGGAGTTGGTTGCCTTTTCGAATCTATGTCTCGTCGTTTCGAATAATGCCGCGAACATAGCCAATTCATGGAGGTCATACGCTACGAATGAATGTGTTCGTTTCACGGTTTTGAGCGCAGTTGGTTGTTCTGGTTGTATGACTTTCACGAATTTTACGGATCGGATTCTTTCTGTTTACGAGTCTACGGGTGTGGGAACTGGTGATTCCCGTTGCTTTGTTCTTAGTTTTTTGGTAAGCCCTTATGGGACGCCTATGGAAAGGTATTTTGTCAATTCCTATGACCAAGGGGGGGTGAGCAATCTTCTTGTTCGCATTTCGGCGATATTTGCAGAAGAGAATCGTTCGAACGATGTTCTTAGGTGTAATCGAATTTTGTCGGGTGAAACGAAACGCCTAAATTTGCAGGAAGCGGCCGATGGAGGCCAACCGTAAAATGTTGAATGTGATCTTGGACAGTTGTAGTCTTCTGCGAGACCCAGCAGATATTTACGATCAGTGCGAACGGGGACTACAAGGTCGAAAAGCTCGGCCATTCGTCCGAGCGGAAGTTTGACGGACGGATCTTCACGGACGGGACGCCGGGCTTCTTCCCTTCGCAAACGAACCAACAAGAAGAATGAGAGGAGTCTGTCATGGAAAAGAAGAAGATGCTCTACGTCGCCCTGCCGCTTGCGCTTTTGTTTGCGGGGGCCTGCAATATGATCGGTCTGACGGACATTTCACCGGAGGAAAGGAAGGTGAAATCCGAGATCGCGTCCTGGACGCGGGAATGGGAGTCGGAGAATCATAATGTCTACGTGTTGTCAAAATCCGTTCTCGAAGGTATCCGAAAGCTTCCCGAGGCGTCCAAGCGGACGTACTATTTCAACAAATTCGTGGACGCGGTTCTTTCGTCGTCTTTCGAGGTGGGGCCAAAGTTCCCTTTGGAACACTGGACCACACGTCCGATCACCATGGGCGCCGACTGTAAAGAGGACGAACCCCGGAGAATCTTGCTGTGGCGGCATCGGGCAATTGTCGACATCGGCGACATGCTCTACCAAGAGACGTGGAGGCATGGCTGGAAGGTGGCCGACCAGATCGTTCTGGTCTTCAGATTCGCCGCCAAGATGGAGAAGGAGCGAAAGCGCCTGGGCGATTTAGAGGTTGGCAACTCTGGTCGTCTGGTCGACAGTCTTGAAGTGATGGTCTGGTATTTCCTGAAGGGACCGCCGTCGGCCGAAAAACAGCAGGTCAGGGAGGTCTTTGAAAAGACGGCGGGACGTCCGGTCCGAGACCATGAAAAGATTTTGGCGGACCGTTGGGAGTTTGGTAAAAAGCAAGACGAGGCGGCTCGCAAAATGATGAGGGCGTTTATCCGGTCATCGCTGGAAAAGAAACAGTCGGGGAAATGATCTCGACTGCTGGAGTGAACGGCGTTATATGTACTCGAGCCAACACGAATGTGCTCATTACAACTGGCGTGTGGCTGTTGCGGCATCAACTGATGTCGGCGTCTAGAAGGAGAATGAAGAGGAACGTAATGTACAACAGGATATTGTCAGATGGTTGGAAGAACTGAATCAAGAAGACGAGGTGTTGTTATGAGAGTTCAGGTTTTGTTTTCTGTTGCGATCTTCATGGTGTATTTTGCCGTATGTGGGAATGGAGAATGTTCTCAGGAATCGGTACAGGCGCGAACTCAAATGGAAGGACTTTGGATGTGTGCTTTGACCAATCGCTCCGCCCATGCCTGTTTGGATGAAGACCATGAGGCATTTCAGTGTGTTCGGACGAATCTGCTGGCGGTGACGAATGTCGCAGAACGGAACTCGCTGTCTGCCTGGGTGGAGAATCGAACCCTTGAACAAATGGTCCTGCGTGATGATGGAATGTCGGAGGTGGCCTACTATCGGTTGTCAAGTGTGATATTGGACGCGCTGGCCGGCGTTCTGTGGGAAACGGGCGGGGACGAGGAAAGAGTTTTTGCGCTCTGGGACCATCAGGCCAAACGGTGTGCCGAGGAAGCTGAACGTTGCCGAAGGGAAATGGGTGTGTTGACGGAAGAACGGAAAAGACGCGAGCTAGAGCAGATTGTCCTCAATTTTCGTCTTGCGATCGTGCCGCGGAACCGCCTGACGGAATTCGAACGCAAAGCAATGGAGAATTCACGTGAATATGGCGAGAATCTGCAACAACGGCTTTACTGCTTGGAATGCTTGAAGGATGCCTATGCCCGTTGGGATGTCGGCCAGGGTGGACGCGGTCTGGCTAATGGAGATGTGTTTCGTCGCTACCAGTCAAGAAGGTTTGGTGGACATCTTCGTTTGCCGAGAGTGTCACGCCTCCACGAAGGAGTCTCTGCGGCCATTTTCCTAAAACACATTGATCTTCTTGTTCGTTCGGCTCCCCGGAGTCGGATTGCAGAATGTCCTCGCTATCCTTTTGTCGACTATACGAACCATGTCGATCGAATCTTGGGACAGTATCGTGAAATCGAATGGATGTTCTGTTCTGTTCCAAGATCCGACTGGCCAACCCTTCTTCGAGAAACGGAGGCGCGACTTGCCCCCCTGACGCATGAATACGATTCCGCCTTTCAGGAGTTCAATTGCCTCGTTTGTTCTTACGAGGTCTCGAATGCATTGGTAAAGGGATGGCGAAAATTGACAGGCGACGATGAGGTAGTCCGCGCGTTCCTGCAACGTCGGAAAGAGTGTTATGTTCAAGCACTTGAAAGATGCCAGCGTAAGTTGGACGGAATTGAGAAGATGTCGAAACTTGTCGGGGATGAGATCGAACAAATCAAAATGAGGCAACACCAAATTTCAAACGGGAACCCCGCGAATGACGACTGGACTCAATTGGACCAATTGAGTCAGCGTCAATGCGACCTCTGGAGAAAGCGATGGATGTTGTCGAATTTGATCAAGGCCTATCGTCACTATTCCGCACGTGGTGGTCCGGATGACGGATTGGTTACAATAAGCCTCGGGAGGTAGAAGAATGAAATGTCGATTGATGTTACTGTTAATTGGTATGATGGGAATTGTGTACGGCGATGTCGGTGGGCAACTTTGCACAAATATATATGAAATAGCCTAAGTGTTGAAAAGTTTGGTCATCGTCTTTCTCGTGAAGCTGTTTTGCCGACGGAGCCAGACAATAAAAATGTTATTCTTGATGGACAGGAACGTGATTTGCAAGAAGACTTAAAACGTTTTTTGAAAGAAGTTGACACTGAGGAGCAGATATGGATCTTCTGAAAATTAAAACTCGTGTATTCCCGTTGTGTGTTTTACCGATGATAATTGGAGTTGCCGTTGCCGTAACTTCCTGGGGAGGGGATTGTGGGCTTGTACAAGCTTCCGATTCAGGACTCGCGCATCCTGGGGTGAAGGAAATTTGCAGTCTCATAAAGACGGCTTCCGAAGAGAACGACCTGACCCCAGATGGGAATCGTGAACTGATGGAAGCGGTTTCTCGTCTCGGTACGACGGAAGCCCCCCCCCCTCCTAATAAACGTCCTCCTATGCCGAATGTGATGATTTCTATTAATTGAAAATGAGAAGTAGACTTGGAATGATGGCCGTTGGCCTTGGCGTGCTGGCAGGATCGCTTTGCGGCAGTGTTGCAGATGGGAATTCTGTACGCAGCAATGTGTTTGAAAAGGTCAGGGCGGTCTTCTGCGAGACCCAGCAGATATTTACGATCAGTGTGAACGGGGACTACAAGGTCGAAAAGCTCGGCCATTCGTCCGAGCGGAAGTTTGACGGACGGATCTTTACGGACGGGACGCCGGACTTCTTCCCTTCGCAAACGAACCAACAAGAAGAATGAGAGGCCTTTGGAGGACTGGACCACACGTCATCAGGTTGTGGTCGAAGGGTGGGAAGACGTGCCCCAAAATATCCAGATGCTCTGTGCGGACTGCAACACCCGCAAGAGCAACCCAAGATGATTTTACAATGTACATTTACGCACTTTTATGACATAATATATTCAAGAATTTTGGTAAGGAGACATTGATGAAGCAGATTGGAAGAAGGACATTCCTGTTCGAAAGCGCAGCGGTTGTCGGTGCCTTGGTTTCGCATCGTACGTGGGCGCAGGCCGTTGTGCCGCCGTCGCGCACGATCACGATGGCGATCATCGGTGCCGGCGGGCGCGGACGACAGATGCTGCCGGTGTTTCTGGGGCAGCCGGGCGTGCGTTTCCTGGCCGCCTGCGATGTGGTTCGCCAGCGCCGCGAATGGGCCAAGCAGCAGATCGACGCCTACAATGGTAATTCCGATTGCAAGATCTATCGTGACTACCGCGAAATGCTGGCCCGTCCCGACATCGACGCCGTCTACATCGCCACCGGCGACCGTTGGCACGCGCGCCTGGCCATCGCCGCCATGCGCGCGGGCAAGGACGTCTACTGCGAGAAGCCGATTTCCCTTTCCATCGCCGAGGGTGAAGCGGTGATGCGCGCCGCGGAACTCTATCAGCGCATCTACCAGGGCGGCGTGCAGCGTCGCAACGTGGGCAACTTCGTGACGGCGATGCGGCTGGCGACCAGCGGTCGGCTCGGACGCATCCACACGGTGCATGCCGGCATGGCGGGCATGGGCCACTCGGCGAAGAACCACTATCTTCCCGAACAGCCGCTGCCGGACAAGAACGACATCGACTGGGAGATTTGGACGGGTCCGGCTCCGATGCGCGCCTATAACTCGGACTATGTGCTCAAGAGCCGGTGGCACGGCGAATACGACTATCACGGCGATCTTTCAGAATGGGGGTCCCACACCATCGACCTCTGCCAGCTGGCGCTCGGACGCGAGCTCACCGCGCCCACGAAGTACGTGCCGGTTTCTGGCAACGAGGTGCATGCCTTCTATCCCGACGGTATCAAGATGGTGCTGCGCAGCTATGGCTTCAAAAATTCCTGTGCCATCCGCCTGGAAGGCGATGAGGGCTGGGTGGAAACCGACGACTCGGGCAGCGTGTACGTGTCCAATCCGCTGCTGCTCGAAGGCCACACGATCCGCCACGAAAGCTGGGCGCGTCCCGTGGCGCATCCGGCGGAGTTCATCGCCTGCGTGCGTAGCCGGCTGCGTGCGAGCGCGCCGGCGGACTCGCTGCACATGACGCATGTCGCCTGTCACGCGGCCTCGGTGGCGTACCACCTCAACCGCGCGATGGAATTTGATGTAAACACCTTTACCTTCCCGGCGCACGCCGATGCAACGAAGTTGCTCGTGCGAAGCGATCGCGCGCCGTGGACGTTGGAAGGCTGACGGAGGAAATGACGATGATGAAGATGTTCTGGTGTACGGCACTCTTGGCCGCCGCCGTGGCGGCGGAACCCGTTGACGAGGCGCTCCGTGCGGCGGCGGCCGAGGCGCGCGCGGGGAAGGGCGCCGTGGCGGCGCAGAAATTCGAAACGGTTTACCGGAATCAGGCGGCGCCTGCCCATCAGCGCCTCGCGGCGCTCTGCGGCCTGCTGCGCACGGATGCGGCGCGCCTCGATGCGTGGGCCCGTGAAGGCCTCGCCTCAACCGATGCGACCACGCGCGGAACGGTGGCGCAGGCACTCGCGCTCCTGCCGCCCGAGCGCCTCGCGACGATGCGGTCCTCTTGGGTTGCAACCTTGCCGCCGGAATCGTTGAAGCAGGTTCTCGTGGCGCTCGTTCACGTGAAGAGCGCGGCCGCGCCGGCCTTCCTCGCCGAAGCGCTTGCCTATGCGACTGATCCCCACGTGCGCGAAGCGGCGCTCTTCGGTGTCGGTGCGGTTGGCACGGTGGACGACGTGGAGATGCTCCTCGGGTGGATGCGCCAGCGTGACGCGGCGCTTGCGGAAGCGGCGCGTCGGGCGCTCATCCAGCTTGGCGACAAGCGCGTGGATGCCGTGCTCGCCTCGCGCGTGGGCGCGTTCGCCGGCGACGCGTCCTTCGCCGTGAAGCTCCTTGACGTGATGGCCCAGCGTAACGCGCTCGGCCACGCCTCGGCGGTCGTGCCGTTTCTCGCGCACGCAGACGGGGCGGTGCGCTGTGCGGCTTTCCGCAATCTCGGCCAGCAAGGCGGTTATGCCGAGCAGGCCGCGGTCCTGGCGGCGGCGCTGAAGGCGAAGGACGAGAAAGAGCGGCGCGAAGCGCGCAAGGCGGTGATGAAAATCGCGCGCCGCGCGGGCGGCGTGCAGTTCAAGACCAACCGCATTGGCAACAGCCGCACGGAAGCCTGTGGCGTGGCGGACTTCAACAACGACGGCAAGCTCGACATCATTGCCGGACCCAACCTCTATCTCGCGCCGGACTTCAAGGCCCTCCAAGTGCGCAAGGTCAAGACCGACGTGAACGAACAGGGCAAGGGCTATGCCCACGACTTCATGAACCTGCCGCTCGATGTCGATGGCGACGGAAAGATCGACGTGGTGTGCGGCGACTGGTTCTCGCAGGAAACCTGGTGGTGCCGCAATACGCTTCCCGCAGGTGGCGTCTGGGCCGACCGCGTGATCGAGAAGCCGGGCAACATCGAAACGGGTACGCTCGTGGATTTTGACGGCGACGGCAAGGCCACGGACGTTCTTCCCGATACGCATGTGGTGCGCCTCTACCGTCTCGGGCAGGGTGGCACGCTCGGCGGGCACTTCGCTGCGACGGCGGTTTCCAATTCCCGCGACGGACTGGGACGCGGTTGCGGCGATGTGAACGGCGACGGGCTCAACGACATTCTGGCGCCTGCCGCCTGGTACGAACAGACGAAGGACGGCACCTGGAAGCGCCATCCGTGGGCGGTGAAGGAAATCGGACACACCTCGAACCTGATCGTCTACGACGTCAACAAGGACGGCCTCAACGACGTTCTCGTGAACGACGCGCACAAGTGGGGCATCTTCTGGTATGAGCAGCTCAAGGCGCGCGACGCGAAGGGCGAAATCCAGTTCAAGCGCCATGTGATCGACAACACCTGGACGCAGGCGCACTACCTCGCCTGGGCCGATATCGACGGCGACGGCGTGCCGGAGATCGTCACCGGCAAACGCTTCATGGCGCACAATGGCGGCGATCCCGACGAGTACGGACGTCTCTGCGTGTTCTACTACGACTTCACGCCGGGACCGAATCCGGAATTCCGCAAGTACGTCATTTCGTTTGACGACGACGTTGGTGCGGGCATGAACATCGTGTGTGCCGACATGGACGGCGACGGGGATGTCGATCTGGTGACGACTGGCAAGTGGGGCGGTCCGGTGATTTTCGAAAATCGGACCAAGTGAGGTGAAAGGTTCACTCTCTCGCCGAGATGGTGGTGACCCGCGTAAAAAGCAACGGAGAATCAGAATGAAAAAACTGACAGCCTTGCTGATGTTGGCCGGTGTGGTTTGGTCGGCCGCGGCGATGCCGCAGACCGAAATGAAGGCGTCGCGAGATTCGAACGAATCCGGCAAGGTGCAGTCTGCGTCCGGGTTGCTGCGCGTGGGAACGTACAACATTCGACAGTCGTCCTGCGATCACGGTACGGTGAACGAATGGGAATTGCGGAAGGGCGATCTGGCAGCGCTCGTGCGCAAGATGAATCTCGACGTGTTGGGCCTGCAGGAGGTGAAGTCCGATCAGGCGGACTATCTGCGGGCCCAGTTCCCCGACTACACGATGGTGGGCGTGCACCGCGAGGACGGTAAGCGCAAGGGCGAGGCGACCCCGGTGTTCTACCGCAAGGCCCGTTTCGAGGAGATCAAGAGCGGAACGTTCTGGTTGTCGGAAACCCCGGAGGTGCCGGGTTCGAAGTCGTGGGGGACGGCCTGTACGCGCATCTGCTCGTGGGTGCGGCTTAGGGACCGCCACACCGGCAAGATCTTCTGCTATGCGACGACGCACACCGACCACATTAGTGCGCTCGCGCGCAAAGAGGGCATGCTGCTCATCCTGCGGCGCATGAAGGAGTTCGCCGGAGGCGCCCCCGTCATTTTCACAGGCGACCACAACGGCCTTGAAACGACGGCACATGCGCAGGCGGCCGCGAAGGTCCTGAAGAACGCGATCTACATCACCGAGACGCCGCCGAAGGGACCGTGGCACAGCGCCCCCGGTTTCCGTGCCATCAAGGGGACGCCCGCCGTGGAGATGCTGAAGAAGACGGTCGCGGAACGCAACGATGCCAAACGGACCGAATGCCAGCGCATCGACTACATCTACGTGTCGCCGGGGGTGAAGGTGAAGGACCTCGAGACCTATCCCGACGCGCGTCCTGGCCTGGGGCTGCCGCCTTCCGACCATTATCCGGTGTCCGCGACAATTGAGCTTTAAAAGGAGGAACGAGTAATGGCAAAAAGGAATTTGAGTGGGACGCTCTCGTGGGGCGTTCTGACGTGTGTGGCTTTTTCCGCGTTGACGGCGTTTGCGGCGGCGGAGAAGATCAAGCCGCAGGTTGAGTATTTCCCGCTGTCGGCGATCCGCCTCACGGGCGGACCGCTCCAAGCGCAGCAGGAACTGAACCGGAAGTATCTGCTGCAGCTTGAACCGGATCGGCTGCTCTGCAATTACCGGGTCGATGCGGGACTCGATCCCAAGGCCCCGACCTATCGCGGCTGGGAGGCGAACCACGACGAAGGGGCCTGGCCGCTCTCCGGTCACATCCTCGCGTTCTACATGTCGGGTGCAGCCTTCACCTACGAGGCGACCGGTGACGAGGAACTGAAGAAGCGCCTTCTGTACATCGTCGACGAACTCGAAGAAGTGCAGAAGGCGACGGGCGGCGTGGTGCTGGCGGCGCTTGGCAGCAACCGCGTGATGAAGGAGATCTCCAACGGCGATCTCCGCATCAACGGCGGGTCGATCAACGGCCTCAACGAGCCCACCTACATCATGAACAAGGTACTGCTGGGCCTCTATCAGATCCACATCGCCACCGGCAGCCGGAAGGCGCTCGACATCTATCTGCGCTTCTGCGACTGGTTCGGCGTGAACGTCGTCGACAAGCTGACCGATGCGCAGATCCAGAAGCTCCTCGTCTGCGAGCACGGGTCGCTGCCCGAGAACTATTGCGATGCCTATCTTTTGACCGGCGATGCGAAGTACATTCGCTGGGCGCGCCGCCTCTGCGAAGAGATTGTGATCAAGCCGCTCGCCGAGGGCAACACGAAGTTCCTCACGGGCCGTCACGCCAACTGCCACATCCCAAAGTACACGTCGTGTGAGCGCGTGTGGCGACTCACGGGCGAGGACATGCTCCATCGCGCGGCGCTCAATGCCTGGGACGACATCGTGGGCCATCGTCTGTGGGCGATCGGCGCGAACTGCACGAATGAGCACTTCTTCGATCCGAAGGAGTTCGAGGGCAAGCTGCTTGCCGATCTGACGGGACCCGAGTCCTGCAATTCCGTCAACATGCTTCGCCAGACGGAGGCGATTTTCCAGGACTCGCCCGAGGCGCGGCGGATGGACTTCTACGAGCGCTGCCTCTTCAACCATCTGCTCTCCAACCATGATCCCGAGCGCGGCATGGTCGTGTACAACACGTCGATGAAGCCGGGTGCCTATCGCTACTACTCCGACCAATTCGACTCGATGTGGTGCTGCACCGGCACGGGACTCGAAGTGCCCGGCAAACTCGGCAAGATGATCTACACCCGCAGTGCCGACGATGCGTCCGTTTCCGTACAGCTCTTTGCGCCGTCGACGCTTGACTGGAAATCGCGCGGGGTGAAGCTTCGCCAGGTGACGAACTTCCCCTACGAGCAGGGTACCACGCTCATCGTCGAAGCGGCGCCGTCGGATGCCGAGTTCACGCTCAACGTGCGCCATCCTGCATGGGTGGCCGATGCGGCGTTTGCCGTGACGGTGAACGGTGTGCGGGTGGAGGGTGCGTCCAAGGCGAGTTCGTATTTCGCCATCACGCGCAAGTGGAATCGCGGCGACCGCGTGCAGGTGGCGTTGCCGATGACGCTCAAGTTCGAGATGCTGCCGCATTCGAAGCGCTATGGCGCGTTCGTGTACGGTCCGATCGTGCTTGCGGGCGAACTCGGTCGACAGGGCCTTCCCAAGACCAAGTTCTGGCGCATCGGCAGCAATTGGGTTCTGCCCGAGGCGGCGCCGGAGATGGTGCCGTTCGCGCCGCTCGATACGGCAGATGGCATCTTGAAGATGGTCAAGCCGATCGACGGCGAACCGCTTCATTTCCGCACGGTCGGGTTCGAGCCGAAGGATGTGAAACTCGCGCCGTTCTTCGAGGTCCATTTCCAGCGCTACACGATCTACTGGGAGTTGATGACGCCGGCGAATCGCAAGGACTACGATCTCGAGCGTGCGCGGCAGGCGGAACAGGACAAGGTCACCATCGACCGCGTCATCCCCCACAACGCCGAGTCCGAGAAGGCGCACGGCTTCAAGGGCGCGAACACCTTCTCCGGCACGGGCATGTACGGCAAGCGTCACTTCACGGCCTGGCGCGACGCCCGCAGCGGCGGTTGGTTCAGCTACCGCCTGAAGGTCGATGACTCGGCGCGGACGCTGCGTGCGTGGTACTACGGCAAGGAACGCGGGGCGCGTACGTTCGACGTGCTGGTCGACGGACAGCTGCTCAAGACTGACAACCTGGGCGATGTCGGTGTCGATGGGCTCGTCGCGCACGACATTCCGCTGCCTCCGGAACTCCTCAAGGGCAAAAAACAGATTACGGTCACCCTCAAGGCCCACAAGGGCAACACCGCCGGCGGTCTCTTCGATTTGCGTGTCGTCCGTTGATCGTTTTGACGGATGCACATGAACACGAAGGTTGATCAGATTCAGAGTCGGAAAGGCCCTTCCTATCGGGAGGTGTTGAAGCTTGTCTGGCCGTTGGCGCTCGGGATGGCGAACAATGCCATCATGCAGCTGACGGACCGGATCTTCCTCGCGCACGAATCGACCTCTTCGCTCGAGGCCGTGTTGCCGGCCTCGGTGCTTTCGTTTCTGTTCATTACCTTTTTCATGAGCATCGTCGCCTACGCCGGGACGTTCGTCGCACAATTCTTCGGCGCGGGCAATGAGCGCGGCTGTGCGCGGAGTCTGGGAGCCGGACTTCTCCTGGCGCTGGCGAGCACGGTCTTTCTGGTGGCGCTCGTGCCGGTCGGTCATCTGATCTTCGACTGGTGCGGACACTCCTCCGCCGTGCTTACGCGCGAGAAGTCGTACTATACCGTTGTGACGCTTGGCGGCGTCTTCCTCTGCGGAACGATGGCGGCGCAGGGGTACTTTACGGGACGCGGCCTCACGCGCACCGTCTTTTGGGTGAACGTGCTCGGCAATGTCCTGAATGTCGCGCTCGACCCCTTGCTCATTTTCGGGTACGGACCTTTCCCGCAGCTCGGCATCGTCGGTGCCGCCGGGGCGACCGTATTCGCGCAGGCGGTGCAGTTCGTCGTTCTGACGGCGCTGGCGGTGCGCCTTGTCCGCCGCGTGGCGCGCATTCCCGTTTCGCCGTCTGCCGATGCAACGGACGATCTGCGTTTTGGACGTCTCCTCGTGCGGATCCTCCGCTTCGGCGTGCCGTCCGCCATCTACTCGGTGCTGAACATGCTGTCGTTCACGATCTTCGTCTTCGTCACAGGCAAGGTCGGGGACCTCGCCTTCGCCGTGTCGAATGCCGTTTTCACGATCAACTATCTGCTGTTCGCGCCGATGGAAGGGTTTGGCATCGGGGCCGGTACGCTGGTGGGCCAGTATCAGGGACGTGGCGATGCCGAAGGTGCGCGGCGGGCGGTGAAACGGACGATCATTCTCGCGGAGGGAAGTCTTGTGGTCGCGGCGGGATTGGTCCTCGCGTTCTACCGGCCGATCCTCGGTCTCTTCGCGGCGGATGTGGCGCCGGCCGATGTGTCGCAGTTCCTTTCGCTCGGTTTCACCTTGTTGCTGTTGATGTGCGCCTGGCTTTTCACCGACGGTGCGGACATCATTCTCTCGGGCGCGCTCAAAGGCGCGGGCGATACGCGCTTCGTGATGATCTGGATGCTCGTGTGCTCGGGATTCTGGCTTGGACTTGTCGGCCTTGTCTATGCGGTTCATCCGACAATGCCGGCTCTCTGGGCGACGATGGTCGTCTATGTGCTGGTGATCTGCGTCGGCACGGTGTGGCGCTGGGTCCGCGGCCGCTGGGCCTCGATCCGCCTCGTCGGGTGAAGTCCGCACAAGCTCTCGGGTTTATGCTATAATAGAATGGTTTGACGAATAAAAGGAAAAACAATGAAGCGAACATTTCTATTTCTTGTAACGAACTTTGCCGTGATGATCGTGTTGTCGCTTGTCGTGCAGATCGTGTGCGGCATTCTGGGTGTGCGTGCAAGTTCGCAGGATCTGATGGGCCTTGCCATTTCATCGCTCATCTACGGCATGGCAGGCGGTGTCATTTCGCTGCTGCTGTCGAAGACGATGGCGAAGATGCAGACGAAGGCCAAGACGATTACCGGCGACGAGGGCGAGGCGGAACGCTGGCTTGTCAACACGGTCGAGTCGCTCGCCAATAAGGCCAACATCAAGATGCCGGAAGTCGCCATCTATCCGGGCGAGCCGAATGCCTTCGCGACGGGCGCTTTCAAGAACCACGCGCTTGTGGCCGTTTCAACGGGCATCATGAAGTCGATGACGCGCGAAGAACTGCGGGCGGTCCTGGGACACGAGATGAGCCACGTGGCGAACGGCGACATGGTGACGATGACGCTTGTGCAGGGCGTGCTGAATGCGTGCGTGATCTTTCTGTCGCGGATTCTCGCGTCGCTGCTGGGCGGCGCGCTGCGCGGTAGGGACGGACGGAGCAACGTCGGATCCAGTTTCGCCTCGCATGCCACCTATATGCTGTTGCAGTCCGTACTGGGTGTGGGAGCCTCGATCATCACCATGTGGTTCTCGCGTCATCGCGAATACGCGGCGGATGCGGGCAGTGCCGATCTGCTCGGCTCGCCGACGTCGATGATCAACGCGCTGCGCCGTCTCGGCAATCTTCAGCCGGGCGTGCTGCCGGGTTCGCTCGCGGCCTTTGGCGCGGTGGGCCTCCCGAAGCTGAGCGCCTCGCTCTTCGCGACGCATCCGTCCCTCGAAGATCGCATCGCGGCGCTTGAGAAGATCCAGCAGGGCCTCTGATATGAAAGCGCGGATCGATTTTCGCTGGGTCGTCTGCGGGCTGCTCTTTTTTGCGACGACTGTGAACTATCTGGACCGTCAGGTCCTTTCTCTCACCTGGAAGGACTTCATCGCGCCCGAGTTCGGCTGGACCGACAACCACTACGGCGTGGTGACGGGCTATTTCGGCCTCATCTATGCCGTGTGCATGCTCTTCGCCGGTAAGATCGTCGACTGGCTGGGGACGAAGAAGGGCTACCTGTGGGCGATTGGCGTGTGGTCCGTCGCCGCCTGTCTGCATGCGTTGTGCGGTGTCGCCACTGCCTGGTGCACGGGACTCGACGGTACCGCCGCGTTTGCGGCGATCCAGAAGGGCAGCGCGCTGGCGGTTTCGGTGGGGTCCGTCTCGATGTGGCTCTTCCTCGGCTGCCGTTGCCTGCTCGCCCTCGGCGAAGCGGGCAACTTCCCGGCGGCGATTCGTGCGACAGCCGACTACTTCGAACCGAAAGACCGTGCCTTTGCGACCTCCGTCTTCAACGCGGGTTCGTCGATTGGCGCGCTTGTCGCGCCGCTCGTCATTCCGCCGATCGCCAAGGCCTGGGGCTGGGAGATGGCGTTCATCGGCATCGGTGCGCTGGGCTTCGTCTGGATGGGCTTCTGGCAGTTCCTCTATCCGGCTGCGGCGCGTCCGGTTCTGCAAGCCGCGACGGTTTCCGCAGGGCAGGTGCCGACGACGT
Source organism: Kiritimatiellia bacterium (assembly GCA_024405255.1). Next base: position 3,656 of record JAKSOY010000069.1, on the reverse strand, counting down.
TGAGCTATCGTCGCTGCTTCACGCTGCGGCCCACGTGGTCGCTTTTGCTGGGACGTTTCCTCACGGACGGCGTCTGGTGGTTCTTCCTCTTCTGGACGCCGGGCTATCTCTCGGACCGCTTTGGCTACAAGAGTTCGTCCGGCACGGGGATGGTGATGATCGCCGCGCTCTACGCCATTGCCACGCTCGTGTCGATCGTGCTGTGCAAGATTCCCACGTGGTTCGTGGACAAGAAGGGGATGAAGCCCTACGACGGCCGTATGGCGTCGATGTTCATCTTCGCCTGTCTGCCGCTTGTTGCGCTGGGCGCGCAGCCTCTGGGCGCCGTGTCCGCCTGGTGGCCGGTGGTGTTGATCGGCCTTGCCTGCGCGGGCCATATGGCGTGGAGCGCGAACATCTTCTCGGTGGTGGGCGATTTGTTCCCGCGCGAGCTGATCGGCATGCTCACGGGCGTCGCGGGCCTCGCCTGCGGACTCAGCAGCTTCCTCTTCAACCGCGGCGCGGGGTGGTTGTTCACGTACGCGGGGAAGGCGGGCGACTCGTTCGGTTTCCTTGGCTATACGGGCAAGGATGCAGGCTATATGATTGTGTTCTGCGTGTGCGCGGTGGCGTATCTCGCAGGTTGGATTTGCATGAAGGCGCTGGTGCCGCGCGTGCCGGCGGACGTGGAAGGAGTGTAAGATGACATCTCGTGAGCGTGTTGTTGCGGCGTTGAACCATCAGGAGACGGACCGTGTGCCGATCGACCTCGGCGGCGGCGGTGTGGTCTGCGGCATGCAGGTTTCGACGGTGTACCGTCTGCGCCAGGCGCTCAAGCTCGATCCGCCCGGTACGCCGGTGAAGGTGATCGAGCCATCGCAGATGCTGGGCGAAATCAAGCCGGACCTGCTGGCGGCCGTCGGGGGCGATGTGATGAGCGTGCGCCTGCCTGGGACGAAGTTCGGTTTCCCGGCGAAGGACTGGAAGCCCTGGACGACCTTTGACGGCACGCCTGTACTGGTGCCGGGACAGTTCAACACCGAGCCCGATGCGGATGGCGCCATCGTGCAGTATCCGCAGAACGACCGCACGTGCGATCCGTCCGCCAAGATGCCGAAGGGCGGCTTCTATTTCGACGCGCTCGTGCGGCAGGATCCGATTGACGACGAGAAGCTTGATCCGCTGGACAACTGCGAGGAGTTCGGTCTCATCTCGGACGCCGACTTGAACGAGCTTGCCCGTCAGGTGGACGCGGTACGCGCGGCGGGCAAGGCCTGTGTCGTGTCGATTCCCGGAACGGGCTTCGGCGATGTCGGTTCGATTCCCGCCCCGGGGCTCAAGCATCCGAAGGGCATCCGCGACATCGAGGAGTGGTACATGTCCACGGCGACGCGTCCCGACTACGTGCGGGCGGTCTTCGAGCGCCAATGCGAAATCGGCCTTCAGAACCTGGCGCGCATTTTCTCGGCGGTCGGGAACGAACCTGTGGCCGCGTATGTGAGCGGCGCCGACTTCGGTGCGCAGAAGGGTCCGCTGATCTCGCCGCGCAAGTATCGGACGCTGTACGCACCGTTCCAGAAGCGTCTCAACGACTGGATCCACGAACACACCACGTGGAAGACGTTCATTCATTCGTGTGGATCGATCCAGGCGTTCATACCCGATATGATCGACGCGGGTTGGGATATCCTCAATCCCGTCCAGACCTCGGCGGCGAATATGGACCCTGCGGAGCTCAAGTCGAAGTTCGGCGACAAGGTCACCTTCTGGGGTGGTGGCGTCGACACCCAGCACACGCTCCCGTCGGCCACGCCGGACGCGATCCGCGCCGAAGTCGCGCACAACCTCTCCATCTTCGCGCGCGGCGGCGGCTACGTGTTCAATCCGATCCACAACGTGCAGCAGGGCGTGCCCGTCGAGAACCTCCTCGCGATGTACGAAACCGTCCAGACGTGGCGCAATGCCTAGGCACCGCCTAGTCTGAAGACGAAGAACGGCCAGCTTGCAATTCGCGCAAGCTGGCCGAACGTTTTTCTGCCTTTGCGGTAGTTCTTATTCCTTGTCTTCCTTCAGTTTGAGCTTCCGCGAAATCAGGCAGAGGAGAACGCCGCAGAGGGTCGTACCGGCCAGCAGTCCGATGAAGATGCTCTTTTCGCCGAAATTGCCGGCCAGCGAACCGATCTTCGCGGCCGCGAAGCAGGCAATGCCCGTCACCGCGACATGCCATCCCATGATCTGCGAGACCATCCGCTGCGGCGAGAACGAGGTGATGAACGAGAGTGCGACCGGGGACTGCGCGAGTTCGCCCAATGTGCAGAAGAGGTAGGTGAGAACGATCCACATCATCGAGCTCTTACCTGCCGCGGAGGCGTCGCGCTGGAAGACCGCCGCGACCATGAAGGCGTAGCTGAGGCCCAGAATGACCGTACCGAGACCCATCTTGAAGATGGCGGACGGATCCTTTTTGTGTTTGCCGAGGAAGGTCCAGAGAGCGGCCAACATCGGTGCGAAGACGATGACCATGACCGGGTTCAACGAGTTGAACCATGGAATCGGAACATTGAAGTTGCCCAAGGGGGTGACGAGGGTGCAGTCGGTGAACTTCTTGACATAGAGCGTCAGGAGGCCGGTGCTCTGCTCGTAGGCGACCATGAAGACGATTTCGATGACGAAGGAGAAGAGGATGAGCCAGATGCACTTGCGCTCGTAGGGGGTCAACGGCTGGCGGACCACCTTTTCCTGGGTCTTCGGGGTGATGTTGTCCGTGCGCCGCAGCGGCTTCTGGTTGAGGAGATAGTTCAACTGGCCGAGGAGCAGGAAGAGGCCGCACAGCAGGAAGCCCATGCGCCAGCCGTAACGCTGCGCGATCCAGCCGACGAGGAGGAACGCAATGAGCGAGCCGACGTTGACGGCGAGGTAGAAGATGGTGAACGCGGCCTCCTTGTGCGGATCTTCAGGATCGTAGAGGCGTCCCAGCACCGTGGTGATGTTCGGCTTGTAGAAGCCGCCGCCCATCGCGATGAGGGCGAGTCCGATGAAAAACGCCCAGGTATAGGGAACGGCGAGAGTCATGTCGCCGATGGCGCAGAGGAACGCGCCGATGCTCACGCTCCTGCGCGCGCCGATCCATTTGTCTGCGATGATGCCACCGGGTACGGCTGTCAGGCAGCCCATCATGCGGTAGATGCCGAGGACGGTCAGCGCCGAGGCCTCCATCCAGCCGAGTCCGCCTTTGTTCACCAAACCGGTCATGTAGAGCACGAGGATGCCAAGTGCGCCGTAGTTCGAGAAGCGTTCGCACAATTCGGTGAACGCAACGACCATGAAACCCTTCGGATGCCCGAAGATGTCCTTTTCGTAGTTGAAGACTTTGTTTTCCATAAGGCGGATATTATACCATAATTCGGCGGTTCGTGAGCGAGTTCAAAATCGCGTCCCAGCCACATTACAACTCATCGAGAACGGCCCCCTTCGACTCTCGCAGCACTTTAACCGTTCCACAACTAAAATCAAACTTTCCGCTTGAACCGCCCCGCCCGCTTTGCTATACTTGTACCCGATGAACCGCAAAATCCAGAAACGCCTCCTCGCCGCCGGCCACGCCCTCGCCCCGGACGAACCACCCGCAAAACCCTTCTTCGCGTGGTTCGAGCAGGACGTGCTCGGCCTCGACTCGG
>JAKSOY010000068.1 GCA_024405255.1 Kiritimatiellia bacterium | reverse complement strand
CGACCAGGTACAGTCGACGTACGCATCCGCATGGCAGTTCGTCACGACAGCCGTGTTCAAATGTAAAATGGAAAGTGGAAAATGGAAAATTGTCAGAACTGCGACCATTTTACACTCTCAACTTTTCATTTTACATTCGGCATGTGCCGACTCCCACACGATGGCATTGGTCGGCATCGTGAATGTCGCCGCCGGAAGCGCATTCGAACTCACCGAAACAAGCATCCACTCCTGCGTGACGTCCGCCATCCCGGTAGGGCGCAGACTCCGGCTGCGCCGCAATGCCGGGTCATTGGTTTCCACGTTCACCCCACATTGCGGCGCGGCTGGAATCCGCGCCCTACCCTGTATGCCCTTCCCTCTCACATTTTCCATTCTCCATTTTCCATTTTCCATTTGTTTCGTTCCGGCATCATCGGTCCCCACGACCACCATACCGCCGACGAGAATCGCCCCTACGAGAGAAACGGCTGCGAGTTTCCGCGCGTTCCTTGCGAGCATCTTCGATCCGCGCACGACGCCGTACGAGACGACACCAAGCCCGACGCCTACTGCAAAGGCGTAAGACATATCTCCACAAAATGTTTGGAGGTTCGCAACCATTATTCATCCTCTACTCTTCAAAACAAAATCCCGTTAGTCATCCGAACAAGTCGGCTTGATAACACCGAGGAGGCTGTCGCGAAATTGAATCACTCACGACAGCATCAACCACGGCATCGAGTTGCCCTATGTCATTTGATTCATATACACAAACAAGTTTTTCAACATCGCTTGCCTTTAAACTACTCCAAGCTGGAACATGAACATTACGAAGGTTTTGTGCTTGATAACGAATACTACCACCACGCATCTGAACCGAGACATGACGAATCTGAGTGGTTACGAAAGTACTGCGCAACAAAACGCAAAGTGCCTTGAGATTCCACTGGGCGGATGTAATCCAGTAGACATTGTGGTGAGGATAATAAGAACCATATTCGTCTAATGCAACATTTCCGCCAAGTTGGATGTCAGGGATAAGGATTTTGGGGGTCTTCAAAAGTCCATATTTAACACGATCTAATGTTCGATACCATTCATGCGGATGCTTACGGGCACAATAGCGTGCCTTGAGTTTCTGAGCATGCAGATCAAAATACGCGGCTGCATGTGGGTATCGTTTTAAATCACGCATTTTCCTATCGTCATCATCGTCATAGGGATTAAGTAAATAACGTTCGTCCCACAGGATACGTCCGTTGCGAATGTCTTCTGAAGCCACTAACGGCAAGAGACAACTTGACTCGATTCTGGCCTTGCGCTGGGCATTGATGTAAATGTCATCTGCACCAGATGCTACACCAATTCCGATTTCAGTACCACTTGCCGACTCCGTAATCGTCGGGAAAGTCTCGACGATCCTTTCTTCTGCTTCACGCTCACGACAATCGGTGGAGATCCAAGGCGAATCGCCTTTATACCACCGCTTGAAAACATTCAGACGACTTCTCGCCGCATTCATCCTCACTTGATCAAGCGTCGCCGTACTAGCATCACTGATTGTAGCGGAATATGTCACACCTTTCATATCCCGATCAATAATGTAGATTGCAGGGTAAGCCGATACCTCTTCGACAAAGGGCTGCGAATGTTCCATGTTGAGATAGAGCGCAACATGGTATTTGTCGGCTATCAAACTGCGAAGCTGCTTACCGTAACTACTTTTTGTAAACCGATTCGTGCAGATAAAAGAGAACACTCCTTTACACGAAAGCAGAGATAAGGATTTCTCAAAAAAAGGAACATAGATGTCGCACCGTTCCGCGAAGGACGCGAACATTGTCCGGTACATCCTTTGATTCACAGCAGGGATGTCATCAAAACGTATATAGGGAGGATTCCCAATCACAATATCAAACTTTTCATGAAATTCATGCAGAAGGAAATCACCGAAAATCAGCCAAAATGAAAGAAGCGTATCAGCACGCGCAATCGAGCAACCAGCATTTATAAGTTTCATCCTAAGGACTACACGCAACTTCTCAATATTGTTTCTTGATATATCGCATGCCCGCAAAAACGACTCAGCAAGCGGAGAGTTGAAATCGGGATTCTGGGACAACCAGATGTCCACAAGAGGGAATACAAACGCGCCATCGCCACAGCTCGGCTCCAACACTTTCAAGCCCATAAACGAATCAAACTTACCACAATAACGAACCTCATCCAACATGTAAGCGGCAACTTCAGGGCGAGTAAAAACCTCGCCTGTCACGGTTCCTTGCTGTACATCCTTCCTCATGCCTGAATCCGCGCAAAAAGATGGAGGTAGAGAGACCTGAAAAACGAATAAGCCGTAATATTCGGTCCTCCATCGCGAACCGTACCATCATACGCCGCCGCTTTTTCGATCATTTGTTTAACGACTTCTTCAGTATAAGGGAACATAGACACCTTCTCTCACGTTCATTTCCCGGCGGCTTCGCGCGGCATGCTTTCGACGAGCTTGCGCAGCTGGCGCGGCGACTCTTCCACGGCGCCGTCGCTGAACTCGGGAATGTTGTACGAGAGTAGACGTCGAGAATGTTCGGACGGGTTCTCAACCGGAATGATGAACGGCTTGGCGAAGGTCCCCTTTTCCGGATCGAACGCCGCGAAGTAGGGACGCGTATAGACGCCATCGTCACGCCGCGTCGAGAAGACCATCCAGCGTCCGTCGGACGCAAAGCAGTGGTAGCTTTCGGACGCCGACGAATTGAGTTCCGTCAGGGCGCGCGCCTCGTTCTTCTGGATGTCGAGCACCCAGAGGTCCGCCGAACGGTGCCAGATGCTGAACACGCCGTAAGGCCCCACCGTAAAGACGAGCCAACGGCCGTCGGGCGAGATGCGCGGGAAGGTGAACGAGCGTTTCGACGTCAGCGCATTCACGAGGATGCGGCGCGCCGAAAACGTCATCGTCTTCTCGTCGAACGTCCGTACCGAAAGGTCGTAGCAGACTTCGGCATACTTTTCCTGCATCTGCTTTTCGCGCCCCGCCTGGTCGTCCGGCAGATTCTTGAACGGCGTACGCGCGGACGAAGTGACCAGGAATTTACCGTCCGGGCTCCACGTCGGATAGCATTCGAAGAGCGTGGGATCCTCGTCGATCATCAGGACCTTTCCGTCCTTGAGGCAGTAGAGGAACAGGTCGCTGCGCGAGTCCATGACCTCGATCTTGTCGGGGTTCATCGAATAGAAGATCTGGCTCGTGTCGTTGCACGAAAAGGCGATGTAATCCCCGCTCGGATGCCAGGCGGGATAGACGCCGAACTTGTAGCCGTTGGGCAGTTTCGGCTGGATCTTCATGTTGCCGTACTTCTTGCTCACCACCTGCGTACCGGCTTTCTCCGCGCGCGTGTGGAACAGGTACTGGTGCGGATCGCCGTTGTTGTAGGTGTGGCAGTTGACGCACTGGATGCGGCTGCCCTGAATATTGCGGTAGAGGGGACGCTCCTTGAAACTCGTCAGATCGCGCTGGTAGATGCCGACTTCATTGAACCCCGTATAGCCCGGCGGGATCAGGCGGTACGAAAGGTGCGTGGGGATCGGATACTTCGACACGCGGTTCGTAAAGACAACCGAGGCACCGTCGACGGACAACGTGCCGACGAGGGGCTCGCCGACATGCTTCTGGAGAAACGCCCGCCAGGCGCGCGGCGCGAAACGGAACTTGGGACCTTTCTCCGTCAGCGTGTCACCGTTCGAAGCCTTCAGCGTGACCGTGGGCGTTCCATTCGTCGCCCCTTCCACATCGAAGTTCAGCGGGGCGATGTTCGGCGGCATCTCGATGTTGAAATAGTCGGGCGTCACCGTCGCCGCCCCGGCAATCAGGGCGACGGAAAGAAGCGGCGCCATCAGCGCGCTGCGGAGGTGTTCACTTGACGAATTCATTGTAGAAATAGTAGGTTGAGGCCCAACGGGCAAGGAAGAGAGACTGGTCGATCTGTCCGGTCGCCACGCGTTGGGCATCGACACGGAACGCCTGGGCCTCCTGGTACACATCGGGCAGGATGGAGTCCGCCGGATATTTACCGGAAACGACAAGCGCCTGCTGAAGAACACGCGGCACGTTTGCGGGTCCGCCGAACATGTTGTCCAAAAGCGCCTTGTTCAACGCCAGCGTGTCGTGCTTTTTCTTCAACAGCATGCAGGCGAGGCAGAAACGCGCCGTCGCGCCGTCGCAGTTCTTCACATTGACGAAGTGGTTGTAGATGAGCTGTTCGACATTCTGCTGGATGTCGAAGAATTCGACCTTGTTGCTGGACAACATCGCATTGATCGTGCGCGCCTGATTCGCCACGATCTCGAGATCCGGCGGCAGCGTGGGCTTCGCGGCATGGAGCACGGCGAGACGCGCCTTCGCGAAGTCGCGATAGTAGGGACAGCGCAGCAGCTGCTTGTAGTTGCGTTCCGCCAGAGCGCCTTCGTCGAAGAGGAAGGCGATGTCGCCCAGCACCTGGAAGTGACGCGGCATCCAGTCCTTCGTCGCCATCGTCTCATAGAGATAGCGACGCGCCGGCAGGAGCATCCCGTAGGCGAAGAGCAGCTCGTGGCCGTCCATCAGCTCTTCCTGCGCGTCGGTCGACTCCTGCGAGCTCCACAGCGGTTCATCGAAAAGCTTGTCGGGAAGCTGTCCAAGCCGCGCAAGCGCAAGGATGCGGTAGGCGCTTTCCATTCGCAGCGCATTGCCGTTGAGCGGAGTCACCTTCAGCACATCCGCCCAACGGCCCTCCACCACGGCATGTTCGCGCGCCATCTGCCCCCGCAGGTCGGGTTTCGGACGGCTCGACCACACGTCGGCGACAAGAGCCACGCCCACCGCCGCCAGCACGCCCGCACGGACATATCCCGAAGGCGAACGCCGACACACGGCTGGCAGCTTTCCCGCCACTCTGGCGCCGACTTTCGCCAGCTGCCGCACGAGCGGATCGACGGCACGTCGGTCGATCGCCGCCGCCACGAAGAAGCAGGCAAACGCGCCAACCGTCCAGGCATTGAGCGAACACAGGCGCAACCGATCGAGAATCGAACTGCTGCCCAGATAGAGCGAATCAAGGCAGAGGTCGTGGTACAGCAGCCCGGACGTCATCGCCGGTACGACGACCAACACCCAGCAGCGGATGTCCAGCGCCATCGCGCCCAGCAGCGAGTAGAACCCGAACCAGGGGAAAAGCACAACCGCCACAGCGGCGGCAATCCAGACGCGCGTACGCCGGCCGAACGCATAGACGCCCATCGCCGTCCAAAGTCCGAACGTGTTGCGGAAGCCGGCCGAATAGTCGTCGATGAGCCACAGGGCCGTTCCCGCCAGCAAGGCGGGGAAAATCGGCAGCAGGGCCGCGGGGAACGAAAGGATCGGGCCCAGCCCCTTCTGCTGGTCGCGGAACACGCACCGCCAGAGAAGAATCGTTCCCATCGCCGCCAAGGCATGGGTCAGCCAGGCGAAGGAACCAAGCCCCGTCACCTGGCAGCCGCGACCCAGCCAGTCGAGGAAACCGCCAGGCGTCCCCCGAGTCGACAGCAGATCGCACAGCCCCTCGACGTCTGCATAGAACAGCGTCTGCTGCGCGAGCTTCCACACGATCGGCGCATACAAAACCGCCAAGACGGCTACAACACCGCCGGCGGCCAACGAGAGGATCACCCCCTCGCCCCACTCTTTACATTGATTTTTCACGCGACTATTATAACGAATTTAAAGAGCGAGAGCAAGAGGGTACCAAATGTAAAAAGAAAATCATCACTGAAAACTGAAAATTGAAAACTGAAGATTGAACACTGAAAATTCAGGTCCGACGCCCCATTCGGATCCTTGGGAATTCCCAAAAGACCCAGTGGCGTCGGACCTGTATCGTTCAGTCTGTCGATCCGTTTAGCCGGCCTTGATGAGAAGGCCGACACCCGCGAGGAAGCAGAGGAACATCGCCGCGTTCAGCAGCGCGCAGGCCTTCGGCGCGCCCTTGAACTCGCGCCACACGAGGATGCCCCACAGCGCCGAGACGATCGTGGCGCCCTGGCCGAGGCCGAACGCGATCGCCGAACCCGCCGTACCCGCCGCCACGTAGTTGATCGCCGTACCGAGCGACCAGATGCAGCCGCCCAGAATGCCCACGAGGTGGAGCTTGCCGCCGTCCGCGAAGAAGCGCTTCTCGCCTTCCTTCTTCTTGAGCGGCAACGGATTGAACGCGAACGTGGAGAGCACCGTACCCAGTACGAACGCGAAGAAGCCCGTGTACGGCGTGAGCTTGCCCGCCGCCGGCGCCGCTGCCGTGAAGTTGGTGTCGATCGTCCGCGCGACGAACGCATAGAAGAACGCCATCAGCACGCCGCAGCCGATCAAGACGGCCATGCCCTTGCCCATCGAAACCTTCTTCTGGTCTACCGTCGGAGCGGCCTGCTTCGCGTCTTCGCGCTTCTTGCCCGCGAGGGACGAGAAGATGATCGCGAGCGCGAGAATCGCCACGCCGCCGAAAATCAGCATCGGGTCGCCTTTACGCTCCATCAGATAGTTCACGGTCGTACCCAGAACGAGCGCGATGCCGCAGCCGACCGGAATCGCCATCGCGAGACCCACCATTGCGATCGCCACCACGAGCAGGATGTTCGCCGCATTGAAGATCACACCGCCCAAGAACGCCGAGCCGAGCGACATCCATCCCTCTTTCGTCGCCATCGCCGCCTTCAGGTTCGCGAGGAAGCTCCAGTCGTTGTGTCCCGTCGAACCGACCGTAAAGCCCCACACGATGGAGAAGAGCAGCAAGCCGAGCACATAGTCCCAGTAGAAGAGCTTGTAGGGCCACTTGTCGCCCGCAAGCTTCTGGGTGTTGGCCCAGCTGCCCCAGCAGAACATCGTCAGCACGCAGCACAGAACTGCGATCATCTTGTCAGCACAGAAATACATGATATTTCCTCTTTCTTTTTTGTTTTGAATTCAGTTGATTTTACCGAAAAACAGCTAGGCCGTCAAGGCTCCCTGCGCCATCGCACGGGCCACCTTCTGCCATTCGCTCACGGGCAGGTCTTCGCTGATCTGCAGCATCGCCGGCTGGCACGTCATTGCTTCGCGGGTGAACGCCTGCGTCCACGCGACGATCTCCGCCTCGCTCTTGTACGAGAAGGTTGCGGGGAAGTTGACCAGGAGGCCGATGCCGGGAAACGCTTCGCGCCCTTCGGCAAGTGTCATGTCGCCGCCCATCTCCGGCAGCGAGAACGAGTCGATCGCCGTGATGCCCGAGGCGCGGATGTGCTCCTGCAACCGCTTGATCTTGCCGTCGAAGTGCACGAGCAGCGGCTTGCCCGTCTCGCGCGACCACGTCATGAGCTTCTGGTAGTACGGCAGGCAGTAGTGGGCGAACCGGCGCGGCGGCGTCATGTCGCACGTCACGTTGTCCGGCAGCCACACGACTTCCGCCTTGGACGCAAACGTCCGCTCGGCGGCTTCGAGTTCGCGTTCCTGGATCAGCATCAGCACTTCTTCGATCGTACCGTCGTCTTCGGCGAGATCGCAGAAGAACGTCTCCGGACCCGCCAGCTCGATCAGCATCTTCTGGTAGGCGCTGCGGTCGAGACGCGCCACCACGACGCCGTCTTCGCCGAGGTCGCGCTGGTGCGCGGCCAAGAGCTTGCCGTTGTCCGCCAGCACCACCTTCTTCAGCAGCTTCGCGAGAATGCCGTAGTCCTCCGGCTTTTCGATGTAGTGCTTGATGATGTGCTCGCTGCCCGCGCCCGCATCGTCGCGCTCGAGATCGCTCCACAGCGTCTGACCGTCGATCGTGAGCGCACGGCGTTCGATCTGCTTGCCCTTCTCCCAGCGATACGAAATCGTCACATCGCCGCCGTCGATCTGCGAGAGGTAGCCGTCCAGCATGTGCCAGGGCGGCGGCAGCATCGAAATCGCCGGCACATAGTCGATGATGCCGAGTCCGTTCGCCCGCGCCTCACGTTCGACCTGTCCACGCAGCAGATAGCGGGCATAGCCCGCCACCGGCATGCGGTCCGGCGGCTGGCCGCGATAGACGGCCATCATGCGTTCCTTGATCGACATCTCGCTCACGCTCATGCCCACGCCTCCGCATCCGCCAGCAGCGCCTGCACGGCGGAAAGGTCCGGAATGGACTCGATCACGCCCGGCTTCGTCACCGACAGCGACGACGCCGCAATCGCGAAGCGGATCGCGTCATCGACCGCCACGCCTTGCGAGAGCTTCGCGAGGAAGGCACCCGAGAAGGTGTCGCCCGCACCCGTGGAATCCACCGGCGGCGACGGAAGACGCGGCGTCTTGAACGTACGTGTGCCCTGGTCGTCGACCACAACCGCCCCTTGCGCGCCCAGCGTCACGAGCGCCGTCTTCACGCCCCGCGCGCGGAACCACTGGCCGGCCTTTTCGGCGGACGCGAAATCGGTCACGGGAATGCCCGTCAGCGTGGCCGCTTCGACTTCATTCGGCTTGATGAAGTCGATGCAGGGATAGATGTCCTCCGGCAGCGGACACGCCGGCGCCGGGTCGAGCAGCACGGTCGCCCCGGCCGCATGCGCCCGACGGATGCCGTACATCACGATGTCGCGCTGGTTCTCGAGCTGGAAACCGACGAGCGCGCTCTTCTCCATCAGCGGTACGGTCCCGTCGATGTCGGCTTCGCTCAGCCGATCGTTCGCCCCCAGCACCACCATGATGCTGTTGTTGCCGTCCTTGTCGACCAAGATGAAGCCGACGCCCGTCGGCGCCTGGTCGTCGCGCAGCACGCCTTCGGACGACACGCCCACATCCGCGTACATCTTGAGTGCGTCGTCACCGTAGCGATCGCGCCCGATGCGACCGACAAAACGGACCTCACCCCCCAGCTTCGCCGCCGCGACCGCCTGGTTCGAGCCCTTACCGCCGCCGCCTTCGTAGAACGAATTGCCGATCAGCGTCTCCGCCACCTTCGGAATGCGGTCGCCCTTCATGAACAAGCCGACCATGTAGCTGCCGACAATGGTAATTCCTTTTCTCATTCCCGTCTTCCTGTCTTGATTGGCATTCACTTGACGCGACGATAGTAGATCTTGAGGTCGTCGATCGCGTTTTCCATGTTGGGAATCGTGAGCTTGTTGTTCACGACCGTCCCGCAACCATGCCGGTACGGAGGCAGGGCGTTCTGCATGCTGTAACCGCCCAGCAGCTGCAACGTGTCGGCCGTGTGCTTGTACGCAACCGACCCCGCCACGCGCTGGCCGTCGACCGTGACCGTGACAGTACCCTTGTCACTGCGCAGCACGTAGGTGTGGAAACGGCCCGCGCCCGCCACCGGAATCGTCAGCGTCCCCTTCACCTGCGTACCCTTGACGACGACCAGCTTCACGGCATTCGCAGACTCGCTGGCCAGCATCAGAGCTTCATCCTTCGGCGCATTGACGCGTCCCAGCGTAAAGAGCACGCTGTTGGCGGCCCCTGTCGCCTTCGCACGCAACTCGACCGTAAACGTGGACGTGACGGACCCAATCTGGTGCCACGCGGGCGAGTAGGCCATCAGGGCCTTGCCACCGTCGCAGTCGATGAACTGCGGCTTTACGCCATACGAGGCATCGCACAGCACATTCCCATCGTCGAAGGAACGCCAGAAGTCCGGCTGCTCGCCCGCCGTCTGCTTGCGCGGCTGCGCGAGCAGCTGGTCGACGATCGCGACGACCTCCTTGCGCGGCATCTTCTCCTGGACGACGAGATGCGGTCCGTTCGGATCCTTTTCCCACGCGTTCTCGCCCGCGTTGTTCACCATCGCAAAGCGTCCGCGAATGCCATGGCAGTACTTCTCCCATCCGCGGACGGCGAACAGCACCGTCACTTCGTCCCACGCGGGATGGCCGTTCTTCTTGCCCCAGATGTTCTTCGTGATCGCCTCGTAGTAGACCTCGCGCACGGGGTTCCACTCGCAATTGGGCTGTGCGGCCATCGGCAGCCCGCACTTCATTCCGTAGCCGTAGTCGAAGTCGAGGAAATTGATCGGCGTCGGCCACCCGTAGAAGGTGACGCCGGACGACACCGCATCCGTCCTTGAATTGTATTCCTTGCCCTTCGGATACTTGCACGCCATCGCCCAAAGGCACTTCACCTTTTTCGCGACGAGGTCGCGTCCGGAAAGCGGCGAGATGGCGTCCGGCCCCGACTCGAGCAGCAGGCGCGTATTCGTGAGGAAGCCGATCGTGCAGACGACGACGCTCTTATCCGGCGCGGCCGCCAGGAGCTTGCGGTAGACTTCGACGGCATCCGGGGCCGCATCGCTACGAACGTACTTCGCGAGGTCGGGACGCGCCTTGATGGCGGCCTCGAACTGACGATAGTGCGGACTCTTGCTCGCGGTCTTGTCGTTCTCGGGTCCGATGAAGATGCGGTGCGGCGCACCGACCGGCAGATTCGGGCGGCCATAGGCCGTGTTGATGAGCTGCACCATGCCCGCGGCCGGCGATCCGCCGCCCGTGCACGACACGACGCCGATGAGATCGCATTCGCCGTTGTCCGCCAACGCATGCGCCAACGCCACGGCACCCGAATCGATGTCCGTGTACATGTCGGTGTCGACGATCAGCTGCGGCTTCTCCGCAAACGCCAGCGACGTACAAAAGAGCAACCCTGCAAAAAGTTTCAAAGACTTCATTTCCTCTTGCCTTTCATTTCCTTTAACTTTCAAATCTTCTGTGAACGAACCAATTGTACACAACCCTCCTACCTTGCGTCAAGTCTAATTTGGAGGGGCCGAATTGGATTAAAGGGCGAACATAAGTTCGGCGAGGGCTTTCACCATCGCTTCCGGATAGGCCTTTTCATCTGTGATTTCGAAGATGAAACGCGTCCCGGCCTGCGCCGCCGGCTGCCACGCGGTGCGGCCGTCGTCGCGGCAGGTCACCGTCACGGGGACGAAACGGAAGACTTCCTTCTCGGGCGCCTCGCCGAGCTTCGCGATCGTACCGTCCTTCCACACCGTCAGTCCGCCCGCGTGCAGGAAGCCCGCCGTGCACCACATGTTGCGCAGCTGCTTGCCCGTCTTGTCGAGCGCCGCCTGGTCGACGGGTTCATCGAGGAAGGTGAGCCAGTCGGACGGGTTGCGCTTCGCGAACATGCCGTTGAAGAAGTTCTTCACCGGCGGACGCATCTGCTCGAACGCGCGCGCCATGCGGAACTTCCACCACGTACCGTGCGTGCCGCCCATCTTGCCGACCACGTCGAAACACGGCATCCAGTAGATCGGACACGGCAGCTTGAACATCGTCGCATACGGCTTGGGATCGAGGTTGACATTCCATTCGAGATGCTTCGTCTCGACGGCCGAACCCGCATTGAGGTAGATACCCTTCACCTTCGCCTTGAAGAGCTCGGGCCACAGCGTTCCCGCCTCGGCCACGTCCTTGCACGAACCGATGACATGCAGCGCCACGGGCTCCTTCGCCTCTTCGAGCGTCCGCTTCAAAAGGGCAAGACCCGAACGCGGCGGCTGTCCCCAGTCGGGCTGTCCCACGCCCATCGCCACACCACGACCCGTAATCCAGTTCAGCTGCGCGACTGCCGTGATGTCCGGCTGGATGACGCGCTTGCGCACCGCCGTCGACGGATAGTCGCCGATGACGCCACGCAGGTCGATCGCGCCGATCTTCGCGAGGGCGAACTGTGTCGCCAGATCCCAATGGTCGTCGGGATCGTCATGCGGACGGAACAGATCCGTCACATGGATCGTCGGCGTCGCGAGTCCCTTCGGCAGCGCATGTACGCCGCAGTAGGTGAACGAGCAATCGTCAACGAGCGCGGCCGTATCCTTCTCAAGCCCGTCGAACTGGTGCAGACGCAGCGTGTAGTCGACGCCGCCCTTCAGCGTCACGCGCCACACGGCCCGCTTGTAGTCGGTCGACGAGTAGCGAATCGCCTCGCATTCACGCGTCGTCTGGCCGTCGCTCACGGAAAAGCCGAGCCACCCCGTCTCGAACCCCTCGCGCATCGCAAGGTCGCACGAGAATTCGTATACGCCGTCGGCCGTAGTCTTGACCGTCTGCTCAAGAAAGCTGTCCGAACCCGCGCCCCACGGACGATAGCGCTGCAAGTACGCCGTCCAGTTGCCCGTCCGCGTCTTCTTCCACGTCGTCGAACCGGCCTTCGCGAGGCCCGCGTTACCGCCGCCCTTCCAGCCCTTCGTCGCCACCGCGCCGTCCTTGAACCAGCCCCAGTTCCCTTCGTTGGAACTCGACGGACATGTCGACTCCTCAAACCCCGGATTGACAAGCAGATTCTCACCCGCCGCCATCATCGCACACGCCGCCACAAGCGGACACACCAACATCATCTTCCTCATTTCTCGATTTCCTTTCGTATCAAATTCTTGGTCGCATGGCAAAGTCGAGGGCCGCCGTCCGAGAGGGTCAACGGACAATCACCGCCATTCCGCTCCGATAATAGATGCCATCCGGCTTGACCTCCAGCCATCCCTGACGAGAGGCCGCCAGTTTGAATGTCAGTCCCGCGAGATTCGCCGGTGCGGCATCCCACGCGACAACCTGACCACCCTTTCCGATCTGACGCGTCCCCAGATCGACCGTAATCGTCGCCTCGTCGGCAAACGACACCGTCTTCACGCCATTCGAAAAACGGGACGTCGTCGACCAGACGCCTTGACGGCAGGAAAGATCGAGCACCGCACCATCCTGGAGCGTGCAACCATAGAAGTAGTCGACCATGGGCGTGAAGCGTCCCCACACGTTCAACGCCGCAGTTCCCGTGTTGTAATCCGCGTTATACACGGCCAAGTAGTCTCGCACGTCCAGCGCCGCCGCCAAATTGAACGCGGCATTCATACGCAGATCGACCGTCCGCGCATCGAGCGCCTTCGATACCGCGAAGGTACCGCCCGAGGCGATGTCGAGCCGTCCGTTGGACAGGCCGCTCCAGTCGGCCGTCAATGTTTTGGCTACGGCAATGTCGATCTTCAACGTCTGTTGATTCAAATTGACACCCGTATAAAGATTGGCTGTCATCGCACCCGTCGTCTCCAACACCGAATTCGCCGTCACGAGCCAGTCGGCATTGAACTGGGTCGTGGCGCCACGCACCTTGCCGCCCGCAAAATCAATCGTCGTGTAGCCCCAACCCGTCTTGCCGTTCAGGTCCAGCATCGTCTCGGGATCCAATTTGACGAGCGCCGCCCCGGCACGTTTGATGCCATTCCCGCCCAACGGCCAATTCGCCGGCGCGCCCGCCATCACGATCGTGCCCCCGGCGATTTCGGTTCCTCCCGTGTAGCCCTGGTTGTTCCGCGCAACCGTCAACGTGCCCGCGCCGTCTTTGACAAGACGAAGCTTCCCCGTGAGAACGATCTTGTCATTGACGAAATTCGCCCCTGCCGGTACGTCGAGGTGCAATTCGCCCGCATCCGTCGCCCGCGTCAACGCCACCTGGTCGATGAATGCCGCGTAATCGCCGCTCGTCGCCGGCCGCACGCCGACGAAACGGATCTCGTGTTCACCCGCCGCCAGGTTGAGCCAACACACCATTTCGTCCCATGCCGAACTGCTGGGAGGTGCGATCAGCGCTTTGTCCACGCCATCCACCTGGACTTGAATCTGCAATACTTTTGAATATTGCGGGCGCGACAGGTTGGCGAACGACAGCCGGTAGAGTCCGTCAGACGGCACCGTGACCCGCTGCGCGATCCACGTCTCCTTCGCCGTGCCCATCGAATCCCACACTTGCAGGATGCCATAATAGGAACCATCGCGGACATTTGTCGTCCACGTCGCGACCGAACGCGAAAGCCCGCCGCCCTGATTGCCGAAAATCCAGTAGGCGGTCGTCACCTGCCCCGACCGTCCCCAGTTTCCGCTGTTGGCGGAAATGGCAGTCTGCTCTTCGAAACTGCCGTTCTTGATGTAGTTGGCCGTCTGCGTATCCGTCACTGTAAAGGATGTCGCAAGTGCCGTGCTGTCGCGCGCAAGCAGCAGCTTATGCCCACGCAGGTCCAACACGGTACCAACCGGAATCGCATTGAGGTCGAGCCCGCGCCAGTCGCAATCCGCCGTGAGCGCACAATCCGTCAATTCAAGGCGCGCACACACGAACGGATGTCCCGACGGGATATCCAGTTTCACTCCGTTTGCCAAAAACACCGTCGCCGCCGCGCCGGGCAGACCGTCCACAATCGTCGCACCGGCGGCATTCAAGCAGGACCAGTTCTGCGGATTCGTCCAATCGCCATCATTCGCGGCGCCGGTCCAACGTGCCTGATCGACGATCGTCGAAGCCGGATCGGCGCCGTAGAAGAGTCCCGTCGGCGTCGCCACAAGCGGAACGCCCGCAGCAGCCGTCTCGGCATCGGCCACAAACGTCACGGCGGGCTGCTCATCCGAACGCCACGCAAGCAGCTTTTCACCGAACGCCACCGTACGACCGGCGAGGTTCACCGTGACGGGAATGTCCTTCAACGTCGTCCAGCCGAGACCCGCAATGTCAAAGAGCCCCGCCTTCGCCGAAAGGTCGAAGACCGCCGTGCCGCGGAAGGACGAAAGGTCCGTCGTCACCTGGCCATCGACGAAAATCAATGTCGATGTCAGCGTGTCCGGCTGGGCCAGCGACACCTTGCCTCCGGCGATACGTACGGTGCCCGAATAGCCCGCAAACGAACCAGCCAGTGTAGCCTGCGCACCGGCGAGTTCAAGAGAGCCCGAACCGCAGAGCGTACTCGCCGCATTGAACAAGAACGTGCCGCCGGTCGTACGGATGGATCCGTCATTCGTCAAGGCACACCCTTGCGTTGCCGTCGTTGGAGAACCCAGTGAAAGTTCGCCGGCGGCCTGTACGACCGTACCGGCATTCGCAAAGACGCCCACGACGCGTACAATCGCCGACGTGTTCGTGATGCTAATCGTCGCGCCGACTTCATTTGTGATCGCATCATACCAGCCACCGCGATAACCGAACTCAAGATTCGAGCCCGCACACACCAACACGCGACCGTGCTGGTAGTATTCGGCACGAGTCGCCGTTGAACCAGGATGAATAAAACCTCCGATCAAACCGCCGCCTTCGCCGACCACAAGCGGCGGGTTCAGGTCGAACATCAACCCCGTATTGGCCCACGGCTCATATTTGCCGCCGTTTGTCAACACGATGCCCTCGGGGATCTCCTGTGTGTTCGGACTTCCGGCAGTATCATAGCACGGCGCATACACGCCCCCGTCCGTGAGGAGCAGCTTCTTGACGCGCAAATAGGAATTGCTCCCGCACAGGGCGACCACGTTGTCGTTCTTGATGGTCAGGACGTAGTCCTCGCCCATAAGTCTAGCCGATCGAACTTCAAGCCGGCCGGCGCCACCCCACGTGGCGTCTCCCGTCATCGTCAGCACATTCCAAACGCTGCCCGACGTTTCAACCAATGGACGATTGACGATCGCACCCGACCCATCGGGGCCCTCGCCTTCAAAACGGATTTCCCGACCCACGAGCGGCGAGCTTCTGTTCTGTCCGTTCACGTCAAGCTGCCCCGTGCCGCTCACCGTCAAAGTTCCGCTGCTGCCAAAGATGTCGACCGCCATATTCTCGCCGAGGCGGAAAGATCCGTCCGTAATCGCAATCGGCACTTCGCTTGCGACGCACGCCGTACCACCCCACTGCAAGTCACCCGCACCATCCTTGGCGAGGACGACATTCCCGCGGACGGCGAGCGCGTTGTTCGTCACCACCGCGCCCGCGCCGATGGCAAAGCGTACCACCACAGGTTCGCCGGCGGTACTGTTCTCCACCGTCAGTTCATGCGAATAGGCAATGCCGGCCGCTTCAGTCAGAACAAGCCCGCGCCCATTCAAGTCAAGCGTGCCCTTGGCACGCTGGAATTCGAGACCCGACAGATCGTTTGACGCCTGAAGACGGGTTCCGTCGAAAACGATTTCACGCCAGATGTTCGTCGCGCCGGCCGGGCAAGTGAAATTGCTCGTTTCAGGGATCGTCACCGATGTTGTTCCAGAAAGCGGAATAACGGTACTGTCCATCTTCTCGCCCAAGAAGTCGTAGCAGTCCCAATTGCCGCCGTCAAGCAGGTCCACCGTGCCTTTCGCACCCGTCCAAGTCGCCGTGAACGGCGTGGAGGGATCGCCCAGATAGACGAGCTCGCAGTCGTCGACCATTGCCGTCGTATCGTTAATGTCCGAGTCGAATCCGTGCAAACGAAAAGTGTAGTCGCGGTTGGCTTCAAGCGTCACCCGATAGGTGTGGCGGACAAATGTCTGATTTGAACAGGTGACAGGATCGTATTCGGTCGTCGTCGTGCCGTCGTTCACGCTGAACCCGATCTGGCACGCCGTGTATTTTGTACGCAACGCCGAAGAAAACGAAAACTCGTAAATGCCGAACTGGGCGATGTGCACGGTCTGCTCGATGTAGCTGTTGAGTCCGGCCCCCCAGGGTTTGTAGCGCTGGATATAGGCCGTCCAGGTTCCTGTGCCCATGGGCAGCCAGGTCGTATTTCCCGCTTTGGCGATACCGGCATTGCCGCCACCCCGCCAGCCCGGCGTCGCAATGGCACCGTCCTTGTACCAGCCCCAAGCCCCATTGTTGGAACTCGACGGACAGGACGACTCTTCAAACCCCGGATTGACGAGCAGGTTCTCACCCGCCGCCCACACGCACGCAGTCACCGTGCACACAGAAAAAACGATGTGCCAACTTTTCATCTGAATTCTCCGATTGTTCGTTCTACTCTCTCGCCTGAAGAAACTTTGCTGCATTCCAACGAATGCTATTATACTATGAAGACAGAAGAGATGATTATGATTTGCGTAAAATAATATTTATCATTTGCGCAACATTGAAAATCCTGCTATACTTGAAGCCATGAAAACGATTGTTCTCTTCAAATGCCCCGACTCATCGGCAGAACGACATAAACTCGCGGGATTCAGCGCCGTCGCGAAGGAACGGGGTTGGAACGTTCAGATGGTCGGACCCGTCCGGACGGCAGCCGAAGTCCAAAGGATCATCGGCTTCTGGAAACCTGATGGCGTAACCGTCAGCTGCATTGCAACGGCGAACAATCTTCCCTCGTCGGTGTTCGGTCCCAGACCTGTCGTCTATTTGGGCAGACCCCTCACCAACCTCAAGACAACGGACTCCTTCGTTTGCCTCGATGCACGCGCGGCGACCGAACTCGCGTTGCGAGAACTGCTTCAACTCAACTTGCGCCACTCGGCTTTTGTACCTTGGCACGAACCCGCTGCCTGGAGTGATGAATACGAAAATGCCTTCACGGACATCATGTCCTTCAACGGTAAGTCGTTTTCGATTTTTCCGTCATTGAAAAACCGCAATCGCCGCAGACGACTCGCCGCACTTGCACATTGGCTCAAAGGGCTTCCTCATCCCGTCGGTGTTTTCACCGTATGCGACCCCGTCGGCGTCGATGTTCTCGAGGCCTGCCGACTGGCGCAACTCGTTGTACCCCGGGATGTCATCGTTGTCTCCAACAACAATGACGAAGATGTCTGCGAAAACGCCACCCCCACCCTTTCAAGCGTCGACGTCAATCTGCCGCAGGCAGGACGCCTTGCCGCCGAAACACTGGCCACGCTGATGGCCGATCCGCAGCACATGCCCATTCAAACCGTCTACCAGCCGGTCAAGCTCATCCGCCGCGCCTCGTCGCTACGCCTCGACGTGACGTTCAGAGTCGTTGAGCGCGCACTAGAACTCATTCGCCGCGAAGCATGCAACGGCCTCACCGCACGAGATGTGCTCAAGCTTTTCCCCCAGTCGCGCCGGATGGCGGAAATCAAATTCAGGTCTGTCACAGGACAATCCATCCTCGCCGCCATTCGCGCCGTTCGCCTGGAAAAAGCCCAGCAGCTCCTTCAGCAACCCCAAATGAAACTCGACGCCGTCGCCAACTTCTGCGGCTACAAATCCGCCGCCGCCTTTTCAGTTTTCTATAAAACCGAAACAGGTCATACCTGCCGAATGAAAAATGGGGGGAAACATGACGGCAGGACAACCGTTGGGGGACATGGGAAGTCCTAAAGTGCAAACATCAACTCGGCGAGAGCCTTCGCCATGGCTTCCGGATAGGCCTTTTCGTCTGTGATTTCGAAGATGAAACGCGTCCCGGCCTGCGCCGCCGGCTGCCACGCGGTGCGGCCGTCGTCGCGGCAGGTCACCGTCACGGGGACGAAACGGAAGACTTCCTTCTCGGGCGCCTCGCCGAGCTTCGCGATCGTACCGTCCTTCCACACCGTCAGTCCGCCCGCGTGCAGGAAGCCCGCCGTGCACCACATGTTGCGCAGCTGCTTGCCCGTCTTGTCGAGCGCCGCCTGGTCGACGGGTTCATCGAGGAAGGTGAGCCAGTCGGACGGGTTGCGCTTCGCGAACATGCCGTTGAAGAAGTTCTTCACCGGCGGACGCATCTGCTCGAACGCGCGCGCCATGCGGAACTTCCACCACGTACCGTGCGTGCCGCCCATCTTGCCGACCACGTCGAAACACGGCATCCAGTAGATCGGACACGGCAGCTTGAACATCGTCGCATACGGTTTGGGATCGAGGTTCACATTCCATTCGAGCGTCTTCGTCTGCACCGCCGCACCGGCATTGAGATAGATGCCCTTGACCTTCGCCTTGAAGAGCTCGGGCCACAGCGTTCCCGCTTCAGCGACATCCTTGCTCGACCCGATGACGTGCAAGACAACGGGCACCTGCGCCTCTTCGAGCGTACGCTTCAACAACACGAGGCCCGAACGCAACGGCTGTCCCCAGTCAGGCTGCCCCACGCCCATCGCCACGCCAAGGCCCGTAATCCAGTCCAGCTGCGCAACGGCCGTGATGTCCGGCTGTATGACGCGCTTGCGTACCGCAATGGGCGGGTAGTCGCCGATGACGCCTCGCAGGTCGATCACGCCGATCTTCGCAAGGGCAAACTGCGTGGCAAGGTCCCAATGGTCGTCGGGGTCGCCGTGCGGACGGAACAGATCCGTCACATGGATCGTCGGCGTTGCGAGTCCCTTCGGCAGCGCATGCGTGCCGCAGTAGGTGAATGAACAATCATCGATCAGCGCGGCCGTATCCTTCTCAAGCCCGTCGAACTGGTGCAGACGCAGCGTGTAGT
>JAKSOY010000067.1 GCA_024405255.1 Kiritimatiellia bacterium | reverse complement strand
ACGAACATGATGAGGTTCATCGCGTAGGTGCGCGTCGTGAGCGCATCCGTACTGATGCGCGTAATGAAGAACGTGATCGCCACCTGCGAAAGGCAATACGAAAGTTCCTCGCCCATCGCCGGGATTCCGACCTTGAAGAGATTGCGCAACTCACGCCACGGGAACGGCACGAACCACGCCCACGGGTAACGCGGAATGTGAACGCGCGTATGCACCACACCCAACAGCACGAGCGAAACGATCCGGCTGCCCACCGTCGCCCAAGCCGCCCCTGCCACGCCCATTTTCGGGCACCCGCAATGCCCGAAGATGAGCAGATAGTTTCCCACCACGTTCAGCACATTCGCAAACGCCGTGATGTACATCGGATACTTCACCTTGTCCACACTGCGCAAGGACGAACTGAAGGCGAATCCGAGCGCCTGGAAAAACGAGAACGCCGACGTGATCTTGAGATAGACGGCACCCGCCGGAATCAGCTTCTCTTCAAGTCCCATCAAACGCAGCAACCCCTCCGCGTGGAAGTAGACGAATGCGCTCAGCACCACGCCCAATGCCAGATTGACCAAAAGCGCAATGCCCACCACCTGCACAAGCCGCTGTCTCAGCCCCGCACCATGATACTGCGCACAGACGATCCCCAGCCCGATCGACGCAAACTGGTAGACGAGAAAGATCAGGGAGATCAACTGGTTGTCGAGTCCCACCGCCGCCACCACGCCATCGCCGCAGCTGGAAAGCATGAACACGTCCACCGCACCCACGAGCATCACGAGCGCAATTTCCACAAAGATGGGAATGGTCAGCCGGTAAAGCTGTTTTCGAAGCGAATCCATTGCGCGTGCAACCCGTCAGTCTTCCGCCTTGCAATACCGCAGCAGTTCTTCGAACCGGTTGATCTTGATCGTGTAGCGTGCCTCGTTGAGATGTCCGAACCCAAACGTGCAGAACGCCGTCTTCACACCCGCATTCGTACCGGCGCCCATGTCGGTCCAATTGTCGCCGACCATCCAATCGTGGGACGACAACCGATGTCCGCGCATGCGGCTGGCACATTCGCGGAGCGGCAACGCACTCGGCTTCATCTCGGTACAATCCCCTCCCGCGATAACCGCACTCCCCATAAAACGCGTAAAACCAAAATGGTCCAAAAGCGCCATCGTCGCAAAACGCGGCTTGTTCGTACACACGCCCATCAGCCAACCGCGATCGTGCAGTTCCAGAAGCGTAGTGCGCACGCCCGGATAAGGCACCGTCGCCTCCAGCACGTGCTGGCCGTACTGCTCCATGAAGAGCGGCCAGATTTCATCGAAGCGTCCCGTCACTTCCGGAATCGCCTTCTCGAGCAGATACCGCGCACCGCATCCCACATACGAGATCGCCTCCTCCGGTGGTATCGGGGCGAGTTTGAGCGCCGTACGCGTGCCATTGACGGCGGACGCGAGATCGGTCCGCGTATCGAAAAGCGTTCCATCTAGATCGAAAAAGACTGCATTCATTTTAAACCAAACCTTTACGTTAGAATTTCACCTGCGACGGCACCACACACGGCGCGTGCGGAATCGTGTCGAGCGTAAAACACGGCAGCAGATCGCGCAAGGCCACGGGACCTCCATCGCCCCAGCCGCACGTCGCCGCGAGAAAGCCGAGGATCCGCTCGGACGACACACCCGCCGCCCGGTAAGTAGAAATACGTGTATCGCCGTGGCGCTTCGCGAGGCGACGACCATCCGGCCCGACCATCAACGGCACATGGCAAAAGGCAGGCGGCTCGTACCCAAGCGCACGATAGAGGAAAATCTGCGCCGGCGTCGCGGCGAGCAGATCGTCGCCGCGCACGACTTCCGTG
The DNA here is from genome assembly GCA_024405255.1 of Kiritimatiellia bacterium. The sequence continues at coordinate 17,374 of JAKSOY010000067.1, read as the reverse complement.
ACGCCCATCAGCGCATCGTCCACCGTCACCGCGAGCGTGTAGCCCGCACCTCCTTCGTCACGCGCCACCGGGAAATCGCCCAAGACGGACGCCAGCTTCTGTTCGTACGCCCCCGCAAATACATCCGTGAAGCGAACGACCGTTTCGTCCGGCACGCGACACCGCCAGCAGGGCGTACGCACGGACCCCAAGAACGCCTGCGCCGCCTGCCAGCTGGCAAAGCGATCACGGCACGTGCCCGGATAGTAGAGCTGCTCGCCCGCATGCGGCGCACTCTGCGCATTCTCGACGTCCTTCCGGCTGCACACGCACGGATAGAGGATCTTCGCCGCGACGAGCTTTTCACAGGCGGCACGATAGATCGCCGTACGTTCGCTCTGCACAAACGTCTCGTCCCAGTCGAACCCCAGCCAGCGCAGATCGTCCTCCGCCTGCACGGCGGCCCCGGGCTTGTCGCGCGGATGGTCCAGATCCTCCATCCGGAAAATCACACGACCGCCTTGGCTGCGCGCACGCAGCCAGGCAATCATGAAGGTGCGCACGTTGCCGAGGTGCAAGGCACCGGTCGGCGAAGGCGCGAGACGTCCGACGTAGCTCATTGATCCCCGAAAAGAATCAGCCATTCATCCACGCTGCCGAACATCGAGTGGCAGTTGGAATAGGTGTTGTCCGATTCCTTCCACGTCTCCCACAGCGTCGTCGCGCCGCGGTCGAGCATGTGGAACCAGCCCGGGAAGCCCTTGTGGAACACGACCTTCTTCGCGAGGTCGAGGCGCCCGTGCTCGGAGAGATACATCAGCAGATAGCGCGTCGAGAAGATGCCCGTCGTCGGCGCGTATCCCTTCTCTTCGATCGCGCGCACCAGCCGCGCTTCGGCGGCGGGAATCTGGTCTGCGGGCACAAGGCCGAGATAGAGCGCCTGCGCCTGTGCGCTCTGCGTGCCGTTCGCCACGACACCGTTCTTGATGTACTTCGTCTGGAACGCGGTGGCGATCTTCGTCGCCAGCGCATCGTATTTCGCGGCGTCTTCCGTCTTGCCGAGCATCCGCGCAAAGTCGCGCGTGAGCTTCACGAACAGATACCAGTGCGCAGTTCCGGTCACGTCGTCCGGCGCGCGCTCGAGCGCTTCGTGGTCGCCGATGTCGTGCGGAATGATGCCCGTGGGATGAAGCGCATCCACCAGACCGATGTAGCGCGTGCAGACGGGATAGAACGCCAGCGCACGATCCTTCACATCGGGATAGTGGCGGATGAGCGCCTCCATCAACACCGGCACCACCACGGTCCAGGCGATGGGACCACCCCGCTTGCCGAAGCCGCGGTCGCGAATCCCCACGTAGGGCGCCGTCTCGGTGAGCCAGCCATCCTCCGCCGCCGCGTCGGCGAAGTCCTGAATCGTCTTCAGATAGAACTCGCGCATATCCCAGTTGAGGATCATCGATTCGCACGTCGGAACGATGTCGCCGCCATAGCAGAGGCGCTCGCGGCCGGGACAGTCCGTCGACGTGCCGACAAGATTGGATCGGAAAGTACGGCGACACACTTCGTGCAGGCGGGCAAGGTCGGCGTTCTTCGGCTTCCACTTCCACCGATCCGAACGTGACTCATAGAGAAGCGACGAGATGGGCCAGAACAACACTTGTCCGGGCGCGAGCAGCGTCTTGAGTCCGCGCACTTCCACATAGCGGCAGATGTGCCAAGTGAACGGCGGACGATATCCTTCGACACCTTGCGCATCCGCGCCGCCGGCGATGAGCACGTCCTTCTGCTCCGCGACCTGCGGCGCACCAGGTCCGCCATTGCCGCGCTTGATCTGGCCCGCGGTCTGCGTGAGCGGATTGACGCGTCCATCCTTCCACAGGCGCTCGCCATAGACGAACTCGATGCGGTCGCCCTTCTTCGTGCCCGGCAACAAGAAGCGCGGCAGACCCGAACAGTTCACGCCGAAGTCGACGACCTGCACCTCCCCTTCCTTGAGCCAGGTGGCCTTACCGCTGATGATCTGCGCGCAGGGCCGCACCGGCGGCGCCAGCCGTTCGCGGATCTTGCCCGCCTCGCCCTTCACCACCACGGCGGGATGCTGCGTCGAATCCAACTTGCGCGTGCGGTCGACCACCGCGCCGAGCTGCAGACTGTTCTGCACCACGGACGACTCTCGCCACGTCCAGTCAAGTTTCTCGACACCATCAATCGCGAGTTTGAAGCAGGGACGTCCGTGCGCGAGCGTCGTGCGGAAGCAGTGGTGGCCCCAGAACCTGAGCGGCGGCATGTTGTACCAGCCATTGCCGAGTGCGACGGTAATCGTATTCGTCGCGGGATACGGCAGACAGCAGTGATAACGGAAATCGGGGTGGTCCACAACATGCGTATCCGCGTAGATGGACTGCGTGTAGTCGGACCAGAGCGGAAACTCCGTCTTGTAGAGCGCATCAGGATAGGTCAGTCCCTTGAGCCGCGCCCCGTTGATTTCGAGCTGGTAGAAACCGAGGCACGCGATATGCATCTTCAAGCCCTCCGGCGACACGGCGCTGCCGTCCGCCCGCTTGGGCAGCACGAACGATGCGGTGAACACCGGCGACGGATCGGGCGCGTACCACGCCGCCTCCTCCATCACCGGGCGTCCATCGCCGATCCACGGGAGGCGGCTCCAGTCCACCTCGCCCCACGCAAAGCCGGCGACCAAAGCCAGCATTCCCACGAGATTCACATACTTCATTTCAACCATTTTGTCTTCCTTCTTGAAAATATCCTAGCGCATGAAAAAAATCGTTCCCGACGGGACTTGCGTCACCAGCGCATAATTGCGCCCCAACACCGTTCCCGACGAATTATAGGCAATAAAGGCCACACAGTTGGGTTCGCCCACGGCCGCCGTGAACGCCTCCGCGGGGATTTCCGCATCGAAAAGGCCGCTCATCGGCGCCTTCTTGTCGAAGACGCGCCATCCGTTCACAAACACCGAAACGCCCGTCACCGAGGTTCCGCCCGGCCGGAAGGTCGTCCGCAGCGAACGGCCCGTGTAGAGCGTCTGGTTCCGGTTCAACCCCGAGAATGCAATCGGCAGACGCGACTTGTCGGCCGTGTAGTATCGCGTACACGTACTCTGCTGTACGCTCGCCATCAGCGTCTCGACGCTTGCGAACTGACGGTCGAGCCACGGGAGACGCTGCGTGAGAAAGGTCACCAGCCGCGAGACATCCGCCTCGAAATTGCCCGCACCCTTGTTGTAGTCGGTGTTCCACTTGATCGAGTTCGCATGGCACGCCTCGACGAGCCGGTTCGTGTAGGTGGCAATGAGTCCGTCGGACCCGAGGAGACGCGCAAACTGGTCGCGCACCTGCCAATAGCGCGTATAGAGGCGCGTGCAGAATTCCGGATTGTCCGTCCACTCTTTGTAGACGGCATCCGCCACCTTGTCGCTCGCGCTCTGGCACTTCCAGCCCGTACCATCCGCCGACACGCGCGGACTTCCCACGCCCCAGTCGAAGTCCCATACCGGACCCCACACGAGCTTGCCGCCCTGGTCTTTGTACGCATAGCGGCTCTTCTTGACGGCATCGCAGTTGCCGAAGAGCTCCATCACAAGCCAGTAGTTGACCATCGATTCGAAGTCGCAGTAGTCGCCGATGTACTTGCCTTCTTTCGAATAGCCGTCCACGCTCGTACAGGCGTCCCAGTAGTTCTGGAAGAACGTCTTGCAGTATCTCAGCATCGTATCGTTGGAATTCAGGTACTCCGGCGACTTGAGCATCGTCTTCACGCCGAGCACCCCCGACGACGTCGTGAACTTCGTGAGTTCGTCATATTCCTCCGAGAACTCGAAGAGGTAACCGCCCGAATAGTCCTGCGTGAACGCCTCGTACACCTCCGAGGGACGTCCCGTAAGCGTCACCCGGTTCGTCGCATCGTAGAAGGAGAACGAATCGCTTGTCACCCAGGTGAAATTCTGCTCGAGCTGCGTCGCCAGCGTCGCCGCCTGGTCGTCCGTGAGCCCGTGCGCCGCCGCGAATGCCTCCGCAATGCTGCCGGCGTCATCCTCCCAGTCGTGTATGTCCACACGGTCGCCCGCAATGCGGATGTGTTCGCAGAACTGATAGGTGCCCTGCCACGCGCCGTTCAATACGCACTCGACCCAGGTGGACTTCATCCCCAGCGAACCGATCTCGTTCGCGAAATCGTACGCAAGCTTGTTGCGCAGCATGGACTGGTCATTGTAGTTCGCCAAGAGCACCCAGTGCTTCGACTTCGGGATGTCGAACATCTTCGTCTTTTTGTCGAGCTTGATCTTCCACGGCTTCTTCGGGTACGAGGCCGTCGAATTGCCACGCACCTTGATCGTCATCTTGCCGTCATAGAGCGACTTCCAGTCGTCATTGCCCTGCGCGTAGAGCGTACCCGTGTGCTCCTCTTTGCTCTTCGACGGCGTCGCATGGTCGTCCGTCGTCAGATAGATCACGGGCAGACGCGAGAAGAAGAACTCTTTTTCGAGCACCTTCTTTTCGCCGTCTTTCGCCACAACCTTGATCCAATGCTCCAGGTCGCTCGCCGTCGGCTTGTACGAACCCGTCTTCGCAAACGGCGTCGACGCGTAGTTTTTGTCCGTCCCGGCACGCGTCCACACAAAGGAATACGTGGGCGCCAGGCCGAAGAGCGTACCGTAGGTCGCCGTCAGCGCCTTGCCGATCCGAGGACGCGACACGTCGAGTTCTAGCTCGGTCTTGACGCGCCCGCCCATCAGGTACGCACCGTCGTCCGAAAAACCGACGAGCAGGTCTTTCGCGGTTCCGTTCTCCTCGCCGCGCGTCAACGCCACTTCACCGTCGACCACCGCCAGGTCGCCCACCTGAGCCGGCGCCGCTTCGGCCGCCGCGCCATCGACCGTCCAATTCGCAGCCGTATTCCAATCGCCTTCGTCGCCGCCGACCCAGCGATAGACACGCAACGGTTCGCCCGCGTCCTCCTGTCCGGAAAAATCGGAGAAGCGCCCGCTTCCCGTGAACGATACGGACGAAATCCCAGCCGACGTCTGTGAAAGCCGCGTGCGGAACCAGGTCGCGCCCGCCTTGTTCGCCAGCCGCACCCACGTGTCGTCCTTCTTGACGAGGTAGCTCACGAGCCGCAGATTTTCCACCGTGCGCAACTCGATGCGTCCGTCGATCCACGTGCCTTCCTGCGGCGTCACGCCCTCGCCCGTCAGCTCGATCCAGCCATCCGCCGTGAAGCCGTTGAAACCCACCTGCCCACCAGAAAGAAGCGCGGGAGAGAGTCCCGCCGCGCCGTCAAAATCCTCGATGTCGATACCGCCCAGCCCTTCGGCGTAAAGCGAAAAGTCGATGCGCTCCACCTCGCCCCCCGTCGGCGCGACAGGTTTGAATGTCACTTCTGTCGTGCTCTCCGTATCAATGGCAATGCCGTTGCGAACACCGTCGAAAACATTCGTCACCATCGTACCCGCCGCCAGCGGTTGCCACGCGCCGCCGGTCGTTCCAGCGGACGAGAGCGTTTCGCCCGTCGTGTAATCCCGGAACGACGCCCCGAACCAGTCCCGCGCGGCCGCCTGCGCACCGCCCGCCAACAGGAATGCGCACACGACAAGCAGACGGCGCACAACCTTCATCGCCTGCGCCGGACAATAGTTCGCGCACGCGCCACAGCCCGTGCATTTCTCCTTCTCGATCACCGGCAGCTGAACCTTCTCGTTCTTGTCGCCGATCTTGATCTCTTCTTCCTTCAACGTGATCGCCTGGCTTGGACACCGCCGCGCGCACAGTCCGCACGACATCTTCTCCTTTTCCGTGCACACAAGGCACGCGGCACGGTCATAGGTCGCAACACCGACCCTCCACGCCGCTTTCGCCTTCGCTTCGAGCGGACGCAGCGCCCCCGTCGGACACACCTCGCTGCACACCGTGCAGTTCGGATCGCAGAACCCGTGCGTGAAATCCATCTTCGGCAGCATGAACCCGAGCGGACCATACGCCGAGAATCCCGCCGGCACGAGCACTTTCTTCGGACACTTCGCCACGCAGAGACCGCAGCCCGTACAGAGACGGCGGAACCGGTCCGGATCCGCCCCGGGCGGCGGCAGCGTGTCCTTCGGCCACGCACGCGTGTCGACGATGCACCGACTGCTGCCCGTAGCCCCCACCACCGCCGAAGCGGTCGCCACCGCCGCAATGAACGCGCGCCGATCTTGATTCACCTCCGCCGACTTCGCCGCAGGACGCGCCGCCGTGAAGGAGATCGCCCCCTTCGGGCACACCCCCGCGCAGTCGAAACAACGCACGCAGCGCGCGTTGTCCACCACCTGCTTCGCGCCGTCAAGACAGAGCGCCTTGCACACTGTCGAACAGCGTCCGCACTTCACGCACTTCGCCGGATCGATCACCAGGCGGAACACCGTCTTTTTCGACAGCACCCCCAGCATCGCCCCTACCGGACAGACCGTGTTGCACACCAGCCGCCCCTTCCACGCGACCAGCAGAAACAACAACACCAGCGCACTCGCCGCCACGGCGAAACCCGAAACGCTGCGGATGAAAACCTCGCGCGTGAACAGCACGAACGGACCCTCCGTGCCCACAGTCGTCGCCACCCAGTTGTTCGCCCACTCCGCCACCGGCTGGAACAGCACCGAGGCGAGGCGTCCGAAAAGACTGTACGGATCGACAAGCCCCGCGAGCGCCGATCCGCCAAACACGACGAGCAGCGCGAAGACCATCCCCGCCGCAAAGCGCACCACCGGACGATCCGGCCGCGGTGCAAACGTACGCCGCCCGAACACTCGGGCCAACCGTCCGAGAATATCCTGCAGAATCCCGAGCGGACACACCATCGAGCAGTAGACACGCCCGAACAGCAATGTCGCCACAAGCCACGCAGCGAGCGGAATCGCCGCGCACCCGAGGAGCGCCGGCACGATCTGGATTTTCTCGAGGAGTCCGAACCCGCCGCCGAGCCCCAGGAAGAACAGCGTCACGAGCGTGAAAACGCACGCCGCCACAAGTACACGGAGAATCTTCAGCGCCTTCATCGGATCACCCCGCCTTTCTTGATGTACGTCGCTTCAGTCCGCGCGACAAGTTCGGAGATGTTTTCCATTTCCGTCGGAATGCGAAACGTCCATTGCGGACACGGCACAAGGCACTTACGGCACGCGATGCAACGATCCGCGCGCTCTTTGGCCTTGAACGTGTTGTAGTACGACGCCAGGAAACGCCGCCGCAGATCCTGCGAATCGTTCGCGCCTTCGTCCGCCGGCAGACGCCCGCTTTGCGCCCACGTGTTGTACCAGCGGAAGATCTCCGGAATCTTCACCCCGTACGGACACGGCACGCAATATGCGCAGCCCGTGCACGGAAGCGTCTTGTACTTCATGTACTCGGCGATAGCCGCCTCGTACGTCTTGCGTTCATCGGGCGACAACGGCTTGAAATCTTCCGTGAGCGTCTCGATGTTCTCCTTGAGATACTCGAGCTTGCCCATGCCGCTGAACACGCAGGCGACACCCGGAATCGACGCCGCAAAGCGGAACCCCCAACGCGCCGACGAATCTTTCGGATTCGCGCGCTTGAGAATCGCCAGCGACTCGCCGCTCAAGCCGGCCGCACGCCCGCCCGCCAGCGGCTCCATCACGAGAATGGCGACCTTGTGCTGCGCGGCGACTTCGGCGAGTTTGGGCGCATCCTTGTTCCAGCGATACTCCATCGCATTCTGCATCACCATGCAGACCTCGAAGACGCCCGGATACGTCTCCAGCAGCTCCTTGAGGTAGTCCGACTTCCCGTGGAAGGAAAGTCCGAGATGGCGGATGCGGCCCAGCTTCTTCTGCTCGCGCAGAAAATCCAGAACGCCGAGCTTCAGATAGACACGCTCGAATTCGGATTTGGTCCGAATCGAATGCAGCAGGTAGAAATCGAAATACGTGATGTTCAGACGCTGGAGCTGCTCGTTGAAAATCCGCGGCGCGTCCTTCTCGCTCCTGACGAGCCAGGTCGGCATTTTCGTCGAAATCAGATAGCTGTCGCGCGGGTGCTTCTTGAGGACGCGCCCGAGGAAGGGTTCGCTCTTCCCGCGATGATAGCTGTAGCCCGTATCAATCCACGTCACGCCGTGCGCGAGGGCGAAATCCACCATTTCCTCGGCGCGCGCCTCCATCGCCGCCTGGCCGGCGTCTCGCGTCCGCAGCGGAAAGCGCTCGGCGCAGCCCAACCCCAGAAGCGGAATCGGCGTCTTGCCATCCCCGATGAAAGGCCGCACGCGCGGCTTCGCCGTAAAGGGCGGTTCGACGGCGAAGAGATTCCCGGCGCCCATACACAAACCCGCCGCCAGCGCCCCTTCGAGCGCACCGCGACGCGTGACAGGCAAAGGATTGGAGGACGTCTGCATAGGAGGACCCCGTTTATCGGTTAGTGGATGTTGCCGCGCGAAGGATGGGATTTCTTCTTCGGCGGATCGAGCTTGAGGAATGTTGCAAACTTGAGCGCCTCGGCCGGAATCTCCTCGCCGGTCGTGTCGGGCATTTCGTGAAGCGGCGGCGGGGGCGCCTCAAGGTGCTGATGCGCACGCGGCTTCGGATTGATCAGCTTGCGCAGTTCGGCCTTGAACGCGTCAAGGCCCACGAGCCCCTCGTAGTCCTTGAGATCGGCGTACTCGCGCAGATCCTTCAGCGTCGGTTCGCACGAGAGCGCAATCGGCAGCTCGCCGGTCTCCTTCACGAAACGACGCAGCTTCTTGCGGCCCGCCGCGCGGTCCATTTTGTTCGCCACCACGAGGTACGGACGCGCCGCAAGTTCCTCGTTGTAGGCGGCGATTTCGGCCGCGAGGATCTTATAGTCGTCCCACGGTTTGCGGTTGTCGGTACCCGCCATGTCGATCATGTACACGAGCACGCGCGACCGCTCCAGGTGCTTGAGGAAATCGAACCCCAGGCCCACCCCGCGCGAAGCGCCTTCGATGATACCCGGCACATCCGCCATGCGGATCTGCGCGAAGTCGTCGTATTCGATCGTCCCCACCATCGGGTTCAACGTCGTAAACGGATAGCTCGCAATCTTCGGCGTAGCGCTGGAGAGGCGCGTGAGGATCGAGCTCTTGCCCGCATTGGGGAAGCCCAGAAGTCCCGCATCGGCGATTGTCTTCAGCTCGAAATGCAAACGCTTCTCTTCCGCCGCGCCGCCGGGCGTGTGCTCGGTCGGGGCCTGGTTGACGGAACTCTTGAAGTGCACATTGCCGAATCCGCCCACACCGCCCTTCGCGATAATGATGCGCTGGCCGATCGACGTGACATCCGCCACGACGAGTCCCGTCTCGAGATCCGTCACGACCGTCCCCAGCGGCACATCCACCACGAGATCCTTGCCGCGTCGGCCGAAACAGCGTCCGCCCGAACCGGGCACCCCGTCCTCCGCCACCAGCTTCGGCTCGTAGTAGAGCGAGAGCAGCGAGTTCTCATGCGTCGACCCGCGCAGCACCACATCGCCGCCGCGGCCGCCATCGCCGCCATCGGGTCCGCCAAACGTCACCAGCGCTTCGCGCCGGAAAGTCGCCGCGCCGTCGCCGCCTTTACCGCTGCGCACGTACACGTCGACCTGATCGATGAACGTCTTGTTCTTCATAACAGGACTCCCTTCGTCGAAACTTCGTTCTCTTCCCACCAGGTGCCCTTCGTGGCCGACACGCGCGAAATCGCCTTCGTCGTGAGCTGGATGCCGCGGGCCGTCGCACCGCGCACTTCCACGACCGGACACTTCTTCGGCTTGCCTTTTTCGTCCAGGCCTTTCTCCACCAGCTCAAGCGGCTGGAAGAGCATCTGGTGGATCTTCTGGTTCTTCGCCGGCTTGAACTTCACGTAGAGCTGCGGCGGACACCCCTCGTCGAAGAAGAGCACCTTGCTCTTTTCCGGCGCCAGGCGGTAGTCCTTGTTGTTGATCATGCCGCCAAAGGTAAAGCGCTTGATGTACGAGAAGCCGTAGAGAGGCTCCTCGTAGACGCACACGAATTCGCGGTCGCGGTCCTTCTCGGGATTGAAGAGGAAGACCTCGAGCAGATCCTTGTCGACGAAGATCTTGTCCGACGGCGGCGTCATCTTGTAGCGTCCGTCCTTCCACACGAACACGAGCTTGTCGAGCGACGAGCACTTGAACAGTTCGTCGCCGCCCTTGAGGCCGGATCCCACAAAGTGGTTTTCCTTGTCGTACTTGATCGTCAGTTCACTCGACGTGAGCTTGCGCACGTCCACTTCCTGGAACGCGCCCTGCACGATCTTCGTCACGCGCGGATACTTCTTGCCGTAGATCTTGATGAGGTTCTTGAGGTACTTGACCACAAACGCGCGCAGATGCACGAGGTTGTCGTTGACCTGATCCTCTTCCTTGCGGATGTTCTCGATCTCCTCGCGGTTCTTGTTGATGTCGAACTGCGAAATGCGGCGGATCGGAATCTTCAGCAGACGCTCGATGTCCTCGTCCGAGATCTCCGGATGGCGCAGCTCGTGGAGGAACGGCTTGAAGCCTTCGCGGATCGTCGCCTGCACGCCTTCGAACGTCTTCTCGATTTCGATGCGCTTGTAGATGCGCTCTTCGATGAAGATGCGGTCGAGCGTACGATCGTGGAAGAGCTTGTCGAGTTCGGCGAGGCGGATTTCCTGTTCGCGCTTCGTGAGGAACATGAGACGGTCGACGTTCTTCTGCAGGATCTGCGTGATCGTCATCAGGCGCGGACGTCCCGCATCGAGTACGATCGGACGGGACGCGATCGACTTCTCGCACGTGGTGAACGCGTAGAGCGCGCTCTTCACCTTCTCCTGCGTGGCGCCCGTGGCGAGTTCGAGTTCGATCTGGACGTCGCTCGAGGTGAGATCGTGGATCTTGCGCACGGCGACTTTTTTCTTCTTGATCGCCTCTTCGATCGAAGTCGAGATCGAGTCCGTCGTTTCGCCCCACGGCAACTGCGTGATCACGAGCTTGTTCTTGTCGCGCGCTTCGATGACGGCGCGCACCTTGACCTTGCCAAGACCATCCTCGTATTCCGACACGTCCATCACGCCGCCCAGCTGGAAATCAGGATAGAGCTGGATCGGCTTTTTCTGGATGAGATTGATTTCGGCTTCGAGCAGTTCCACGAAGTTATGCGGCAGGATCGCAGTCGAAAGACCGACGGCGATGCCGTCCGCTCCGAGCATCAGCAGCACGGGGATCTTCGCCGGCAGCAGCACGGGTTCTTTGTTGCGTCCGTCGTAGCTCGGCGTAAATTCCGTCGTCTTCGGATTGAACACTTCCTTGCGCGCGAGTTCCGCAAGGCGGCACTCGATGTAACGCGGCGCAGCCGAAGGCATGCCCGTGAAGAGGTCGCCGAAGTTGCCCTGGCCCTCGATGAGATAGCCCTTGCCCTTTCCCCAGAGCTTGTTCGCGAGCACCACGAGGGCGTCGCCAATCGACGCATCGCCGTGCGGATGGTACTGCATCGTGTGGCCGACGATATTCGCCACCTTGGTGAAGCGGCCGTCGTCCTTCTCCCACAGCGAGTGGAGAATACGGCGCTGCACGGGTTTGAGTCCGTCCTCGACGGACGGAATCGCGCGGTTGCAGATCACATACGCGGAATATTCGCGGAAGTTGTAGTCGTAGAGTTCGCGCAGCGGTCCATGGCCCGTCAGCGACCCGCTTGCAGGCGGAGCCGGCGTCGCGGGCGGTGGAGGCGGTGGAGGTTCCGCCGCCGCGGCTGCCTTCTTCTTCGGCGCGGCGGGTTCAGGAGACTTCTTCGGCTCGGCCGGCGCCGGAGACGCCGGCGTCGTTGGAGCGGCTGCAAACAAATCCAAATTGTCAAACAGGCTCGGCGGCTGATTATTCTTGTCGTTCTTCTTGCTCATCTATATTTGATCCGTATCTCTTCCGTAGTTAATCCGTTTTCTGCATGTCACAGAGCTTCCGATAAACACCGTCGGCGGCGTAGAGTTCATCGTGCGTACCGCGTTCGACGATGCGTCCCTGGTCCATCACGAGAATGAGGTCCGCATTGCGAATCGTCGACAGGCGATGCGCGATGGCAAACGTCGTTCGGTCTTTCATCAAATTGTCGATTGCGTCCTGCACCAGACGCTCCGTCACCGTGTCGAGCGCGCTCGTCGCTTCGTCCAGCACAAGGATCGGCGGATTGCGCAGAATCGCCCGCGCAATGGCAATGCGCTGACGCTCGCCGCCCGAGAGGGCGAAGCCCTTCTCGCCGACGTTGCGCTCGTAGCCTTCCGGCTGGGACATGATGAAATCGTGCGCATTCGCCATCTTCGCGGCGGCCACCACCTGTTCGTGCGTCGCCTCGGGCGAGCCGTACTTGATGTTCTCTTCGATCGACGTATTGAAGAGCAGCGTCTCCTGCATCACGCTGCCGATGAGGCCGCGCAGATCCGCGATGCGCAGGTCGCGCACGTCGACGCCATCCATCAGGATGCGTCCTTCACGCGGATCGTAGAAACGCGCCAGGAGTCCGCTCATCGTGGACTTGCCGCTGCCGGTCCCTCCCACCACGGCCACGATCTTGCCGCGTTCGATGGTGAAGGAGGCATGCGAAACGGCGTCGCGTTCGGCCGTATCGTAGCAGAACGAAACATCCTCGAAGACGATGCGGTCCGTAAACGCGGTCTTCTCGGCGGCATCCGCCTTCTGCGGCAGTTCCATCTGGACGTCGAGAATCGAGAAGATACGCGCGAGCGCGGCGCGTCCCTGCTCGATCTGCACCTGCAGCTTCGAGAGCTGCTTGAGCGGACGGTAGATCAGCAACAGCGGCGCGAGCATCGGCACGATCGTCGACAGCTTGACGCCCGCAAGGAAGCACCAGGTCACAAACCCGCACAGCAGCAGAATGCCCACGGTCTCGACGGCCGGCCCCACGAGGAGTCCCCACCGCACGGACCGAAGCGTCGCCTTCAGCGTGTACTTGTTCGCCGCAAGGTATTTCTTGTTTTCGAAATCTTCCGTGTGGTACGCCTTCACGACCTTGACGCAGGTGAGAATCTCGTGGATGCGCGAGCCCACCACCGAGAAGCGCTCGAGCGCCTTCTTGGACCACTTGCGAATGCGCCGCGAAAGAAACATCACAGGGCACATGAAAAGCGGGAAACCGATCACGATGAGCGCCAATGTCGGCAGCATGTGGTTCATGATCGCGCTCCAGATGATGAAGCCGACGGAGACGGCGATCTCAAACGGCGCCTGCGCGAGTTCCTGCAGCACATGCTGGATGATCTGCTGCACTTGATGCGGGTCGCTTGTCGAACGGCTCATCAGCTGGCCCACGTCGATGCGTCCGAAGAACTGCATGGACTGCTTCTGCACGTGTTCGAGAATCTCGACGCGCAGATCCTTCACCGTGTTCATTCCCGCCCAGGTAAGGCAGTAGTGATTCAAGAATGTAAAGCCACACCGCATCAACGCCGCCAGCGGAACGATCACGAGAATCGCAATCAAGAGCGGCACGCCGATCGCCTCGTTCTCGTCCTGCAGTTCAATGCCGAACTTCGCCGCCCACTTCTTCGCCTTGTCGTACTGCTTCATCAGGCCTTTGGACTTCTTCTCCATCTTCGCCGCCGGCGCCGCGTCGGTCTTTGCCGAGGTGTCTGCGGCGGCCTTTGCAGGGGCGACTTTCGCGGGCGCGGCTTCGGCCGTCGGCGCACGCCGTTCGTTCTGGCCCACCTGGTCGAGCGCGGGCTGGATCACGCTGAAGAACGGCACGAGCGTACCGGCGGTGAGCATGCCGCAGAGAATGCCCAGATAGATGCGCAGGCGGTACTTCCGCGCGTGCTGCCACAGGCGGCCATACGCCTCCTTGGCCGTGTACTCGCGGTCGAAGAACTCCTTTTTGTAGGTTGGCGACTTGACCCTCATCGTGCGTCACCGTCCTTCGCGATTTCAGCGTCCGTCAGATAGCAGGTGGGGTCTTCGCCCCAGAGATCGCCCGTCACGGCCTCGCCGCGCGCACGGAAGTTGCCGCCGCAGATGTCGAGCCACTTGCAGGTCGGACAGCGCCCCTTGACGTGCTCCTTCTTGTGGCGCATCAGATCGAGCAGCGAACCGGCGGGCGGATTGCCCCAGATTTCAGAGAACGGTTTTTCCAGCACGTTCCCCACGGGCTGGTTGCGCCAGAACTGGTCGGGATAGACCGTACCGTCCCACGAAATGCAGCCAATGCCCTCGCCGCTCGAATTGCCGCCGTTGAGCGTCAGCAGCTCCAGTGCCTTCGCCGCGTTGGGGTGCCCCTCGCGCGCCATCTTGAGATAGAGCGCCACGCCGTCGCACGCGTTGTCCACCGTCAGCACTTCCACGGGGAAGTTCGTCGCAAAGCACTTCTCCGTCTCGGCGATGATCGTCTCCAGCGCCTGACGCGCTTCCGCGTGGTTCAGGTCGGTCGCGGCGATGTCGCGTCCGCGTCCCGTGTAGACGAGATGGTAGAGGCAGATGCGCGGCACGCGTTCGGTGCGCATGAGCTCGAAGATCTCGGGGATCACCGCCATATTGGCGCGCGTCATCGTCACGCGCAGCCCCACCTTCACGCCGCGGTCGCGCAGCCGGCGAATCGCCGCGAGCGAACGCTGGTACGCACCGGGACGCCGCCGGAATTCGTCGTGGATCGCCTCGGTGCCGTCGATCGAGATACCCACGTAGGAGACGCCGAGATCGCGAATCCAGTCCGCCTGCGCATCGTCGATCAGCGTGCCGTTCGTCGAGAACGTCACACGGATGCCCTTCGCCTTCGCGTGGGCGGCGAGCGTGTGGATGTCAGGACGCGCAAACGGTTCGCCGCCGGAGAACAGAATCACCGGGGCGCCAAACGCCGCAAGATCGTCGATCACCGCAAGCGCCTGTTCCGTTGTCAGCACGCGCTGCTCGCCCGCATGCGCCGCGTAGCAGTGCGAACAGGCGAGGTTACACGCAGGTGTACAGTTCCACACCACCACAGGACGGCGATGCGCGCCCTTGCGGTAGCGAAGACGATCCGATTCTTCAATCGTCCCGAAATAGAGTTTTGAAATCCCGATCATAGTCAAAGCGTCTTGTGGCACGTGCGCTTGATTACGTCAAGCTGCTGTTCGCGTGTGAGGTCGATGAACTTGACGGCATAGCCGGAAACACGAATCGTGAAGTTCGCATACTCGGGCTTTTCCGGATGCTCCATGCAGTCGATGAGCTTGTCCGTGCCGAACACATTCACATTGAGATGATGCGCACCCTGCTTGAAGTAGCCGTCCAGCACCGAGACGAGCGTCTGGATGCGTTCTTCCGGCGTGTTGCCAAGCGCCGAGGGATGGATCGTCTGCGTGTTGGAAATGCCGTCGAGCGCATATTCGTACGGAATCTTCGCAACCGAGTTGAGGGACGCCAACAGCCCGTTCTGCTCCGCGCCGTAGGAGGGGTTCGCACCTGGCGACAGCGGTTCGCCGGCGGGGCGTCCATCCGGCATTGCGCCCGTCGCCTTGCCGTACACCACGTTGGACGTGATCGTGAGGATCGACGTCGTCGGCAGGGCATTGCGGTAGGTGTGATGGCTCTTGATCTTGCGCATGAACGAAATAAGCAGGTCCTTCGCGATTTCATCCGCGCGGTCGTCGTCGTTGCCATAGCGCGGGAAGTCGCCTTCCACCTTGTAGTCCACGGCGAGACCCGTTTCGTCGCGCACCACGCTCACCTTCGCGTACTTGATCGCGCAGAGCGAATCGACCGCATGCGAGAAGCCCGCGATGCCCGTGGCGAACGTGCGCTGCACGTCCGTGTCGATAAGCGCCATCTGCGCGGCCTCGTAGTAGTACTTGTCGTGCATGTAGTGGATCAGGTTCAGCGTATGCACGTAGAGGCCCGCCAGCCAGTCCATCATCTGGTCATAGTGGCGCATCACCTCGTCGTAGTCGAGCACGTCCGCCGTGATCGGACGCACCTCGGGCCCCACCTGCAGATGCGTCTTTTCGTCGATGCCGCCGTTGATGGCGTACAAGAGGCACTTCGCCAGGTTGGCACGCGCACCGAAGAACTGCATTTCCTTGCCCGTCTTCGTGGCGGAGACACAGCAGCAGATCGCATAGTCGTCGCCCCACACGCGCCGCATCACGCAATCGTTCTCGTACTGTACCGAACTCGTGTTGATTGAAATCTTCGCGGAATAGTCGCGGAACGGCTTCGGCAGCCGCGGCGAATACAGAACCGTGAGGTTCGGCTCGGGCGAGGGTCCCATCGTCTCGAGCGTGTGGAGAATGCGGAAGTCGTTCTTCGTCACCATCGCGCGGCCGTCTTCGCACATGCCGCCCATGTTGATCGTCGCCCACACGGGGTCGCCGCTGAAGAGCTCGTTATAGCTCGGAATGCGCGCGAACTTGACCATGCGGAACTTCAGGACGAGGTGGTCGATCAATTCCTGCGCGTCGCGCTCGGTGAGCGTGCCCTCCTTGAGGTCGCGCGCGATGTAGATGTCGAGGAACGTGGAGACGCGTCCGATGGACATCGCCGCGCCGTTCTGCATCTTGATCGCTGCGAGGTAGCCGAAGTAGGTCCACTGGATCGCCTCCCGCGCGTTCACCGCCGGACGGGAAATATCGAAACCGTAGCTCTGGGCCATCACCTTCATCGCCTGCAGCGCGCGGATCTGGTCCGCCACCTCTTCGCGGCCGCGAATGACGTCCTCCGGCATCGAACCGATACCGCACATCGGCAGGTCGTCCTGCTTGCCCTTGATCAGACGGTCGATGCCGTAAAGCGCCACACGCCGGTAGTCGCCCACGATGCGTCCACGCCCGTAGGTATCCGGCAGACCCGTGATGATCTTGTTCTTGCGGGCCATGCGCATTTCCGGCGTATAGGCGTCGTACACGCCCTGGTTGTGCGTCTTGTGGTAGGTCGTAAAGATGTGATGCAGATCGGGATTCGGCGTGTAACCGTAGGTCGTGAGCGCCTCCTCCGCCATCTTGATGCCGCCGTAGGGCATGAACGCGCGCTTGAGAGGCTTGTCGGTCTGCAGGCCCACGATCTTCTCGAGGTCCTTGTCGAGGTAGCCCGGCTGATGCGACGTGATGGACGAAACAATGTCCGTATCCATGTCGAGCACACCGCCCTTGGCACGCTCCTCCTTCTGCAGGACCTGCAGCTTCGCCCACAGCTTGTCCGTCGCCTCCGTCGAAGGCGCCAAGAAGGACTCGTCGCCCGCATAGGGTTCAAAGTTCAACCGGATGAATTCCGCGACGTTGATTTCCTGCTCCCAACGTCCACCCTTAAATCCCCGCCAAGCGGAGTTCTCTTTAACTTCTGTACTCATTTCTTCTCTCGAACTTTAAAATTCTTCAACACGCTCAAAGCAACTCGCCTTTTCCTCAACCCCAACCTATTCCCTCTAACCT
>JAKSOY010000066.1 GCA_024405255.1 Kiritimatiellia bacterium | reverse complement strand
AACCCACGTAAGAAGCTTGGGAAGCTCCTATTCTGCCATTGAATTACGCCCGCATTTCACCCACTGAAATTTCCCTCGCAGAATAAACAGAGGGAAATGGCGGAAAGGGAGGGATTCGAACCCCCGATACCTTGCGGTATGCATGATTTCGAGTCATGTGCATTCAACCAAGCTCTGCCACCTTTCCGTGGTGAACAGTTGGGTATTTTACCACAAGTGACGTGTCCCCGTCAAGAGGCATCTTTAATTTTCAATCTTCAATCTTCAATCTTCAATCTTCAATTTTCAATCTTCAGTCTTCATCGCTTGACGATTGAAGATTCAGGCGCAACCGGCCCTGCCGCCCTCAATCAGGGCTCGATGAATACGCTGGTGCCGACATCGCACATGCGGCGCAGACGAACGGCGTTCCAATTCGCGAGACGGAAACAGCCGTGCGATTCGGCGCGGCCGACCTGTTCGGGAAAGGGCGTGCCGTGAATGCCGTAGCTGGGCAGCGAAAGACCGATCCACGAGGCCCCCACCGGATTGTTCGGACCCGGCGGATACAGATAGCGCGTAATGCGGCCGCCGCGTCCCACCTTCTCGGACGTGTAGGTGTAGTCCGGCGCCTCGACGATCGACTTCACCTGGATTTCGCCGGTCGGCGGAAGCTTGCTCTTGCTGGCCGCAATCGAACACGGGAAAAGCCCGATCATCTTGCCCTTCGCATTGAAGGCCGTGACCTCCATCCGCGAGATCGAAACGCGCAGCACATCCGCCTCGCCGTCGGGCCGCTTCGGCTTCACCGGATGACGCGGCGCCGTATCGGGCAGGATGACGACGGACCCCACCGGCGGATTCGGCCAGAGAAGTCCGGGGTTGAGCTTCAGCAGCATCCGTTCGGAGACATGTCCGCGTTCGGCGTACATCTCCTGCAGCGTCTGATAGCCCATCGTGCGTAACTGCGCCTTTTCGGCAGGCTCCGTCGGAATGCGCACGAGCGAAGCCACTTCGGCCGCCGTGATTTTCTCCGTGCGAAAGAGATCCGTTTCATTCGGGAAGAATGTTTCCCACGCCTTTTCTTCCAGACCGGCTTCGTACGGCTTCCCATTCACCGCACACCATGTGGCGAGCGCGACTTTCGTCTTGCGCCCGCACGCCCCGTCGAGCGTATTGCACGAGAACCCGCGGCGATCAAGGCAGATCTGCAACGCAAGCACAAAACCAGGCGCCGGCACGTCGGCCGGACGCCACGCGAAGTTCAGGCGGAGCGCAGGAAGCGGCAACCGCCCCGCACAGACACTGCCGGCAAGCGCCAGCACGACGGCACTGATCAGACCCCGAACGCGCATACGATCAGATCTTCGCGAGCGCCTGCTTGAGATCGGCGATCAGATCTTCAGGATCTTCCAATCCCACGGAGAAGCGGATGAGATCCGGCGGAATGCCGGCGGCCTTCAACTGCTCGTCCGTCAGCTGACGGTGCGTGTGCGACGCCGGATGCAGCACGCAGCTCCACGCGTCCGCCACGTGCGTGACGATGCCGATGAGCTTGAGCGAGTCCATGAACTTGATCGACGCGTCGCGTCCGCCCTTGATGCCGAACGTCATCACGCCGCACGGGATCCCGCCCTTGAACTGCTTCTTCACGAGCTTCTTGTAGGGCGAATCCGGCAGACCCGCGAAATTGACCCACGCGACCTTCTTCTGCGTCTTGAGCCACTTCGCGATCTTGAGCGCCGATTCCGCATGGCGGCGGATGCGCACGTGCAGCGATTCAAGCCCGAGGTTGAGCAGGAACGCATTGAACGGGGACGGAATCGACCCGAAGTCGCGCATGAGATGCGCCGTGCACTTGACGATGTACGCCTGCTTGCCGAACGCCTTCACGTAGGAAAGCCCGTGATAGGATTCATCCGGCGCGACGAGCCCCGCAAAACGCTCGGGATACTTCGACCAGTCGAAGTTGCCGCTGTCGACGATGCAGCCGCCCACCTGCGAGGAGTGCCCGTCCATGTACTTCGTCGTCGCATGCGTCACGATGTCGCAGCCGAAGTCGAACGGACGGCACAGCACCGGCGTCGGGAACGTGTTGTCCACGATCAGCGGCACGCCGAACTTGTGCGCGGCCTTCGCGAACTTCGCGATGTCGAGCACCACGCCGGAAGGATTCGCCACCGTTTCGCCGAACACGCACTTCGTGTTCGGACGGAACGCCTTCGCGATTTCCGCCGGCGTCGCCTCCGGGCTGACGAACGTAAAGTCGATGCCGAGCTTTTTCAGCGAGACGGCGAAGAGGTTGAACGTACCGCCGTAGATCTGCGCCGAACACACCACATGGTCGCCCGCATTGCAGAGGTTGAGGATCGCGAACGTGGAGGCCGCCTGGCCCGAGCTCGTGAGAATCGCCGCCACACCGCCTTCGAGCGCGGCGATCTTCTTCGCGACCTGGTCGTTCGTCGGGTTCGCGAGGCGCGTGTAGAAATAACCGGCCTCCTTGAGGTCGAAAAGATCCGCCATCTGCTGGCTCGTCTCATACTTGAACGTGGTCGTCGCGTAGATCGGCACCTGGCGCGGCTCGCCCTTCTTCGGCTGCCATCCGCCCTGCACGCACAACGTATCAACTGTCATCTTCTCTTTCCTTTCTTCAATCGGTTTAAATTCTCTCCACGCGCCCCTTCCAAACCAGGAACAAGAACGCCACCCGCCTTCGCGTAAAGGAAATTATACCACAATTCCACCCAAGGAGCGAATCCCAGTTGAACTTTTTATGTTGGGACAATAGTCCTCTAACTACCTGACAAAGACCACGAAGGTGTCCTTCAACAACACGACTTCATCGCCCTTGCGACGGAGTTTCCAGCCATTTTGAGAGGCCCCGTTAATCGTGACGTCCAACGCGATGGACTTGAGACTTTCGGTCGTCAGCCGATCCGCACCGCACAACACGAATTCACTTCGTGCCGGCGGACGAGCAAACGCGACGGACAACTGCTGCAGATGTTCCACGGCGTCGTCGGCGACATCAAGCAAGGGACGCGCCGCGAAATCCCGTGGATTCACCACCTCGATCGACAAAGTGTTTTCAAGGTCCAGCGCCCCTGAATAGGCGAAACCGGCCACGAGCTCGGCCTGATGTGTCACCGCCAGGCAGCCCGCACGAACCGGCGCGGACGCAAAAAGCGCGTCCGGGCCGCTCAATACGCTTTGCGTCAGTTCGGCGCTTGTCAACGCACCATTCCAAATACGCACTTCATCATAGTCGGAAGACGAGTCCAGATCCTTGTACCACGAATGTCCCAGCCAGAAACGCGCATTCGGCAAGGTGCAATGAAGCGGCGCTCCTTGGACCGAAGTACTCCGTTCCAGCCGTCCCGTCGTCAAGTCGCGGCGTTCCCAGCGGAACGTACCAACGCCGTCATACACCACGGCGATGTGGTACATGGCGTTCATCGTATAGGGTGCCATCGTCTTCTGATATTGAGTACCGTTGTATTCCACAAAATCAGGGTTACTGGCACTGCTGTACCACACCATCACGAAAGAGGTTTTCTGACCGGTACCGATGTCAAGGAAACGGGCGTTGGTCTGGTCCGCCGTCTTGCGTGCCCACAGTTCAATGGTGAACGGCCCCTTCGAAGGCAACAGACCCATGCCCATCTCGGCCCAGCTCGATCCCTGCGGACCACCCGTCAGACGCAACATGCCGTCTTCGACACGCGCACCTGGACCATTCAACACCCCCGTGCGGCCTCCGACCGCATCGGTCATGTCCAAAGCGAAACTCCAGCGGTGCACCAGACTCGCACCCGAGGGTCTCTCCCCCGATGTCAGACAAGTATCCGGGCCGTCCTTCGCATTCTGCGTCAGCTGCGCTTCCGAAAGGACCCCGCGCCAGATGCGCACTTCATCGTAGGTCGCCGCCGCCACCCCGCCAGTAGTCTGTTCATACATGTCTTTTCCGAGCTGGAAGCGCGCTGACGAACTCGTCCAGTCAGTGCCTGTGTTGACAAAGAACATGTTCTTCTCCACCGCACCCGTGGCGGCGTTCCGCTTCGTCCAGCGAATCCATCCCGACCCGTCATGGGTGAAGGAAATATGGTACATCGTGCCGATAGTGTAAGGAGCCATCGTGTCCTGTAGGTACTTGCCGCCGTTCTCGACCTGGTCCTGATTGATATTCGTCCCTCGCGTCCACGCCACCGCGAAACTTTTGCCGCCGGTAGTGCCGACGTCGATGATGCGCGACCAGCTGGAAATCGCATCCTGGCGCGCCCAGACCTCAATCGTGAACGGACTGTTCGCCGGCAACATCCCCGTACCCAGCAACGCATAGCCGGGGCCTCCCTCGAGCACCAACTGCTTGTCGACGACACGTGCCCCTTCATCCGTCAGTACAGCCGTACTCCCGCCCACGGAATCCTCCAGGTCACCGTTGAAGCTCCACCGATGCAACAGCTCCGGGTCCTCAGACGGTGCCGCCGAATTTACCATTTTGATTTCGACTTGGCTGCAATCCGCCGGACCCGCGAGCGCGTGCGCCGTCAACTGCACATCCGACAATGCGCCTTTCCATACACGTACTTCGTCGTAGGTCGCCGACGCCACCGATCCGCTGTCGAGCGCGTACAGATCATGCCCCAGCTGGAAGCGGGCGGTCGGCTGTCGCCAGTAGGTTTGCGTGTTCGCGAATCCAGACCCCTTCTCGACAGCACCCGTCTCCAGGTTCCGCTTCGTCCAGGCAATGTTGCTGGCACCATCATACGTCACGGCAATATGATACATCGTCCCCAGCGTGTAGGGGGCCATCGTGTCCTGTAGATACGAACCATGTTCGACCTGGTCTTGGTTGATATTCGTCCCGCGCGTCCACGCCATCGCAAAGCTCTGACCACCGGTCACGCCGATGTCGACCAGGCGCGACCAGCTGACGACCGCATCCTGGCGCGCCCAGATTTCAATGGTGAAAGGTCCCTCTTCCGGCAGCAGCCCCGTACCCAGCAGGGCATAGCCAGTGGAGCCAGTCGCACCGTTCAGTACCAATTTCCCATCCACCAGTTCCGGCCCCTCGCCCGTCAACACCGCCGTGCTACCACCAATGGAATCGGTCAGATCGTCGAAACTCCACCGATGCAACAGTGCCGTCGTCTCTGCACCGGCGATCTCGCCGCCAGCGGCCACCTTCAAATCCGAAAATGCCAGCGTTCCCGAAATACAGGCAGAAAGATCCAGTTTGGCGCCGGCGGCCACGTTCATCGGAATCGCAAAGTTGGCAAACGCAAGATTCGGCGTATTACCGGCAGCCACCACCGTACCCGACTGGATGTCCACATCGCCAAACTGGTTGGCCTCCGCCAACGTCAACGCTCCCGCCCCCTGTTTGACAAGTGACGGCCGCCGGCCACCCCAACCTCTGACAGGCATGTTGAACACCACATCCGCCGTCTCATTTGACACCAACACCGTCCCTTTGGCACAAACAGGTCCCGTCGCCCCCCAAGTCTGGCAGGACCCCAATATCGACAGATCCCCCAAACAGAGTTTCGCACTTCCGTTGTCAAGCCGAAGGGTTTGCTCGTCGCCTTGGATCGTGAGAGACTTGATCACAATCTCGGGCCGGACCCAGAAAGTGGCCCCCGTCACCAGGAAATCCACATCGGGCAACGAACTGTTCCCCTTGGTGAAAAACGGCGCACACCCCTCGGCGCGAATCGTACCCACATCCGGACAGGTCGTGTTACAGAACCAAAAGGCCTTGCCGTTGTTGCACGCGAGCGTCAAGGTGTGTCCCCCCAGACGGAGTTCATTTGCCGCAAACCCCGCCGAGACCAGTCCAAAGTCGCCTTGAAGAGACACCTTTGCATCGCCAGTCAAGGTCAACCCCTGCATCTGTCCATTTCCTTCACCGATGTTGACACCGGAATTCCGCAAGGCTCCCTGACCATCCGGTCCCGTTCCTTCAATCTGGTACGTGAGATCGGAGAGCAAGCCGCAGACATCGAAGGCACCGCCATTTTCGACAACGACCAGCGTACCCTGCGGGAAAGCTCCCGCAAGACCCGTCTGCATCAAGCCGGACTTCACCACAACCTCGCCCGTTGAACTGCTGGCCGCCTTCAGTACATATGTGCCAACACCTTCCTTGACGAGTTTCACACCGCCGGCAAGAGACAGCCGGCTCTCCAGGGCCGTCCCTTCAGGGATATCAACATGCAATTCACCCGCACCGGTTTCATCGCTGATCGTGGCGGCGACTCCATATCCCGAACCGCCGAGCGACAACTTGTGTCCATCGAGGTTGAGCACCGCCCCTTCCTCGAACGTAACCGTTTCTGCCCGCCAGTCGGCATCCGCCTCCAACGTCACCGTGCCCGCAATGTTCTGCTCGGCAAATACCGTCAAAACCATCACAACGGCCGCCACCGCAAGGCAGATGCGCCCCCAACTTCCACCAAACATTACTTTCATCACCATTCTCCAATTCTATTCAAAAACCGAACTCTAACACTGACGCTATTGTACACTTTAACACCCTCGTATGGCAAGCCGAAAATGCGGTTATTTAATGATATGAGGGGTGCGATTGGAAATGACAGAACCTCATATTCAGTTCCCGCCGGCAATGTCGCATACGCTCTTCCCGTGCCCCAACTGTCCCCACACCACCTAGGAGACTGTCCCCACCATGCTAAACCGTCACCGAGAGACGATGGTTCGGAACCGGTCCCGAACCGTAGTCTCGCGGCGATACTCCCGTAACATGGGGACAGACCCCGTGAAGATTAGAAATCATCGTCATTCCTCTGTACGATTTACAGTGCTACTGACTTCTTCATTTCCGCGTTCAACTTGCGTACCTCGCGCAGCGCGAGGCCCGAATATTCGGCGATTTTCGCCATCGACAGCTTTCCCTCGGCCAACATTCTCCGGGCCATCTCCCGCAAAGCGGCAAGGCGCCCCTTAACCAGTCCCTTCGCTTCACCCTCGGCACGCCCACGTTCTCTGACTCTCTCGAGAATTCTGCACATAGTTGTTCTCCCTTCCGTCTTCTGTTTCAAATCTTTCGCGCGCTGCGCAAACTCCTTGTTCTTCATCTTGTCTGGGTCCGAACAAAAGAAATCGTGCAACATCTTTCCAAGGCGAGTCGGCGCCGTTCTTTTAGCCCCATGGACATACAGAACATGCATGCCGTCGTTCAATTCCAGATTACATTTCCGCGCTATGCGATCAAACTCGTAAACGGCCTCGTCCCTCCCGAACACGTCCTCCTCGGTGATGAAGATCACATACGCCTCGGGCAACGACTCGTAGTCCTCGCTCGCCTTCAATGCGGACGCGTCCAGCAACGCCGCATAGTAGCGCGCCCGTCGTGCACCGGCTCCGCTGTCCGCACGCTGGATTTCGATGTCGTAGATTCGACCGGCCGCATCAACCGCCCGCACATCGAGGATTGTGCTGTGTCCGTGCAGATTCGCGATCTTGAACTGCGTCGACATCCGCACGACGACGAGTTCGTTTTTGCCTTAACGGCATCCTGCACGGCTTTTTCCTTCCACTGCCGATCTTGAACTGTAACTTGGATGATTTCCGCGCCATATCTTTTCCTGTAACTGAAAGCCTGGCACCGATCACTTTAAGGAGTGAACGGCTTGAAATCACAGCCTCCGTCTCCCTTACCATTCACATTGACAACACTCCGTCCTAGGATATCGTTCAGCACAAAACTCACGACAAGATCAAAATCCGCAACCCCAAGATGGTTGATTTCATTCTCTATGTATGCTTGATCTATCATAGGACATCTCCTTTCAATAGTTGGAATCACTAGCGTCCCATTCGTGACCTGGGGTATACTGTTTAGTGTTGCTTTTCGGGAAGGTTTCGGGCAACCTAACCGATTGTGAAAAAGACCAACCAAAAGCAACGAAGGGCAGTATACCCCATTATCTGTCAGACAGTCAACACCATTTCGACACAACTTGTCGCCGACAAATTTCGAAGAGTTCGCCGTCGACCCGATTGGGGAATTCGACATAGAGTTCTGGCACGGGATGGCGGCATTCTTCTCCTTCTCCATCTTTCTCCTTTTCACGAAAAGAGCTTAATCAACGCCTCGGGCGTGAGGGCGGAGGAGCCGGTTCCATCGAGGACGTCGCGGGCGAGTACCTTCTTCTCATGGTGAAGTTCGAGGACCCGCTCTTCAACCGTGTCCGCCGCGATGAGTCGGTAAACGGTGACAGGATTACGCTGGCCGATGCGGTGCGCACGGTCCGCCGCCTGGTCCTCAACCGCCGGATTCCACCACGGATCCAAAAGCACCACGTAATTCGCCGCCGTCAGGTTGATGCCCGTTCCGCCCGCCTTGAGCGACATGAGGAAGAGATCGCCTTCGCCGCGCTGGAACGCCGCGACACGGCGCTCGCGCTCCTGCGGCGGAGTCGTCCCATCAAGATACTGGTACGTCAGTCCCTCTTGCCGGATCCGCTCTTCGACGATGGCCAGGAAATCGGTGAACTGGCTGAACACCAGCGCACGGTGATTCGCGCCCTTCAGGTCCCTGAGAAGTTCCATCAGTGCCTCCAACTTCGCGCCCGACGCGGCCTCCGGCAACACGAGCGAGGGATGGCAGCAGTAGCGCCTCAATCGCATCAGCTCGGCGAGAATGGAGATGCGGTTCTCCTTACCGCCCTTCTCCAGCGTCTCCAATGCCGCAACACGACACGCCTCGTAACCCGCACGCTCGTCGCCTTCGAGTGGCACGGAGAGCGTGATCTCCGTCTTTTCGGGAAGATCGTCCAGTACCTCGCGCTTAAGTCGCCGCAGGATAAGCGGACGCACCAAGTTCTTCAACGCCGACGTGGCACGACCCTCGTCCGTAAACTTTTCCGCAAAATCGTCCTCGGTCCCGAGCAGTCCCGGATTGAGAAAATCGAAGACGCTCCAAAGGTCCGTGAGCCGGTTCTCGACCGGCGTGCCCGTCGCGGCCACGCGGAACTTCGCGACCAGCTTCTTTACAGTCTTCGCCCGCTCGGTCTCGGCGTTCTTGACGGCCTGCGCCTCGTCAAGGACAACTCCGTTCCACTCCCGCGAGAGAAACTTATCCGACCGCGAAACGAGTAGTCCGTAGCTGACAATGACGACGTCATACGCTCCCGCCTTGAGCCAGGTCTCGTCGCTCCCCTCGCCCGCGACAATTGGATTCAGCGTCGGCGCGAAGCGGCGGATTTCGCCGCGCCAGTTCCCGGCAACCGACGTCGGCGCGACGACCAGCGATACGCCGTCCGCCGCACGCGCCAGCAGGAGCGCGATCACCTGCACGGTCTTGCCAAGGCCCATGTCGTCGGCGAGGCAACTGCCGAGTCCGCATGCCGCGAGCCGTGCCAGCCACTGGTATCCCTCTTCCTGATAAGGACGCAACACGGCCTTCAGCCGTTCCGGCGCGACATGCCGTTCGGCAAGCGCGTCGCGGATGCGCTCTGCCTCAACCTGCATCTTCTCCGGCAGCGCAATCTCGGCCTCGCCTTCGGCGAACGCCGTGTCGAGCATCGGCAGCGCGGCGGGAGAGACAAGGAGCTTACCCTTGTTCGGACGCCCTGCCGCCTCCAGCGCTTCCAGTGCCCGCAAAAGCGGACGGCTCAGTTCGACGTAGCCGTTCTCGTCAATCGGCACGAAACGTCCGACCCGTTCGCCGAAACGGGAAAGAAGTTTCAGAAGCGTGACAACCCGGCCGTCATCCAGCTCACAGTCACCACCCACGGAAAACCAGCGGTCCGCGCCAACCGACGCAGCAAGCGCGAATCGCTTACGCGGCTTCGCCAGGCCAATCTTCTTTCCGGGTTGCCATTCAACCTGCGCTTTCTCGCCAAGTCCCCGCACCACCGAAAGAGCAGAGAGCGCCGCCGCCGGATCTTCGATTGCCCAGTCCAGCCGTCCCTCGCGCCATGTCTCGCAGTCGGCAAGCGCCGCTTCGACTTCCTGTGCGCGGCGCTTTTCCTCCGCAAGGTCGCGCACGAGAACGGCCGTCCCGCCGCCGAGCGCCACCGTCTTCTCGGCCTGTCCCGCACCCAGTTCGTAGACGACGTTCTTCGCGTCCGCCGACGGACGAACGCGAAGCGCGATCATGAGCGCATCATCCTCCATTGACAGCCGCACGAGCGGTATCGCATCACCCGTGATACGCTTCAGCCCCGACCCGCCCACCGCGTTCGCAAGGTCGCCCTGCAAGGGAATCAGCGCGGCCATGCGCCCGAGGAGCGGACGCACCTTGTCCATCGCTTCCTCCGGCAGTTTGAGCGTCCCCTTCTCGCCGTATTCGCGGAAGACGTCGAGGAGTGGCGCCTTGTCCTTGCCCAGTAGATAGAATTCGTAGACGCCTTCCTCGGGATTGAGAATGACGCAGGGCGCGGACCGGTCCAGCGCCCACTCGGGTATCTGCAGTATCATTCCCGCCCCCTTCTCCGCCTTCGCCGAAAGCGGAATCTCCCGACGGACGAGGCGGATCGGCGAGACCACGATGTCCTTGGACGAATCGCCCGTCTCGATCCGCACCAAATTGTCCTGTCCGCACAGCGCCGCAAGGACGTTGACCGGCACACCGCCGGTTCCCTTCGGTCCGGAATACTTGGACTTGCCGAGCGCGGCGACGGCGATCTTGTCCGCTTCCGTCAGGCAGTCATCGTACTTGCCGCCGTAAAGCGACTTGAGCGTGATCTTCTTGTCATCGCTTCCGTCATCCGCCCCGCGCGGCCCACGGTAGAACGGCTGGATATCGCGGCGCGACTCTCCGAGGGTCAGTCCCCAGATGATGCGTCCGCTCTTCACCTTCCCCGTGTCGACCGATTTCTTCGCAGATAGTTTGGGCAGCCTCTCGTCCAAGGCCGAAACGATGCGCTGCCAGGAGGCCGCCACGCCGAGGAACGGACGGAACCAGACGCCGCCGACGTCCGTGATCCGTTTCGCCAACGCCTCAGCCCGCGCCTTCTCGGTTGCCGGCAACGCCCAGCCGAAGACCGAGAGATACACGCCGGCAAGCGTCGGATAGCCCATGCGGACGGCGTGTTCGGCCGTCTTCAGCAAAGTCCCGGCCAGTTCCGCCGACCGCCCCTTGTCCATTCCCCCGAGAAGCGCCCAGACCGGTTCGGCGAGATTGCCCATAAACCAGTCCTCCCGCCCCTCCAGCGAATCCTTTATGCGGTAGCCGGACACGATATCGAGAAATGAAGGGAAAGCCTGATTGCGGTCCAAGACCACGCGTCTCTCGCCTTCACTCCGGTCGTTGAACTTATAGTTCGCGTTCGGACAAAACACGCGGATGTATTTCGCCACGCGCGTCTGCGACGGACGGGCGAACGCGCTGACGAGAAGCGCCAGCAGATTGCACGCCGGACGGTCAAGACGGGCGAGCGCGGCATTCTTGTCCACCAGAGAGCAAATGTCGTTTGCCGCGGCCAGGTCGCCTTCGCGGAGCGCATCGACGAGATTGATGAAGTCATCGCAGGTGTTGTCGTCATCGCCAATCAGCACACCTTCAGTCCAGTCGGCATGTCCGGTCAGGACGCAAAGCGACACGAACTCGCAGTATTCGCCGCCGTTGAAGGCAATGCGTCCCTCCTTCGCGGCAACCGCAAGGTTCTCTAGAAATCCTGCAACGTCACAACCCCGCGTCAACAGTACCGCAAGCAGTTTGAAGTAAACTCCAAGCGGACTCCGCTTGGTCAGCTTCGTCCACAGCCGTTCGCCCGACGAGAAATCGACAAGATAGGGAAGGGCGCAGACAGTTTTCCACTGGATATCGTCCTCATCCCAATGTCGGTCGAACCTGACCGCCATCGGTTCGCCGGACAGGAGCTGCCGCAAGGCGAACGCCTTGACCGTGCAGTCCCAGACAAACCCGCGCAAGTCCTTCCCGAAGTCGCAGACGCTCTGTTTCTCCGTGTGCACGATGGTATCGTCGTAGCCGAAGATCCGCCACCAGTTCCGCTCGATGCTGACTTCCAAGAGCCGCACGAGCGCCGCCGGCGTGAACTTGCCGACAAGCTCGTACCGCGTAAGGCCGGTGTAGCGGTTCCGCTCCGACCGCAGCGCCCCCTTCTCGCACAGCCGTTGCCCAGTCACCGACACATCCTTCTCGCCCCGAAGCAAAGTGCCGGCCATCCCCGTCACTTGGCACAGGTCGAGAAGCGACATATGGTCCTCCACAAACGCAAAGGCAAAGAGAACCACCCTTGCCTTGTCATCCAACCGTTCAATCGTTGCAATATCAATCATGCGTCAATCCTCCAAAAGATCAATGCTCCTCGAACCGGACTCGACGTCCTTCAGGATGCTCATCAGGTTCGGGCGACGGCCGTAGGATTCTTTGAGTCGGGACATCTCGGCTCGCCATTCGTCCAGTCTTCCGAGCGAACGCATGACTGGCAGCAGCTTCTGCATGGCGCGGCCGATCTGGTTGTAGTGCGAATTCCCGGCCTCCCGCTCGTTGCGGTGGACATAGCCCAACCATATCTCGACCGCTTCCGCAGGCTTGCAGTTGACAACCGCATCGGCAACCTCCCAGCCCAGCTTGTCGAGTTCGTATTCGCAAATACCGCCGTGCCCCGACACCGACTGGCCGTACCAAGCCAATGCGTCCTTGGGCCGCCCGTCTTCCAACGCAATCTGAATGAGCAGCGTAAGCTTGGGATATCCCTCAATCCTGTCGTTCGCGGTCGATGTTCCGGTCTTCGGCAGGGGCCATCCTTCCTCTGTGGCCAGATTGCATCCAGTGGAAAGATGTCGCAAGATGAACTCGTGGACGTGTTCCCATACATTGAACCGCTCGCACTTTTCGCGCAGAGCGCGATATTCGGCGGCATCAAACCAGTAGGAATCCAAGAACTCATCAAGGTCATAGGCCACCGACAACTTCCCGTCATCGCCGTCACATGTCATCAAACGAATCTTTTCGCGCAGCTTGTAAACAGCTGAACCGGCTTCGTCACGGCGGGAGGAAATCCCCGTACGACAAAGCTTAAGCGCCTCGTCGCGCCGACCGTTACGTTCAAGGATTTCAACCAGCGGAATCCAGTTCTTGTCATCCCGCAAGTTGTCCCGCAGCCGCGACACCGCCTCGTCAACACGTCCGGCCCGCTCCAATGCAAGGCAAACGTCGCGGATCAGATAGAGTTCCCATCCCTCGCCGCCCTTCGCATATCTGTCAAGCGCATAACTTGCGACCTTGGACCATCCGGCACGATCCGTCTCCAAGCTCGTGGCGAAGTTCTTCTCCATGCCTTCAAGGACAGAATAGTCGTCTTTCGACCGCAGTTGCTCGTACCAGACGAGCTTATCCAGCGGATCCTGCGTACCGGCCCTCATGACGGCCTCGACCACGATGTCCATGCACACGCAGACCTGATCCCGGATTTCGCCATACTCATGAAGGGACTCTGCAATCTGCCGAAAGCTTCGCCGCTTGAGAATCTCCCCGAGTTTCATCAGATCCTGCCAATGCCCGGACGCACTCAAAATACCGAAATACTCCTTCACTAACGAATAGTCCGGAACGACGTTATGACCATGCTTGTCATACTTGTCATACCAATCCGCTGAGGCGTCATTGATCGCCTCCCGAGCCATTTCGGCAATTTGCGCAATCGATGCTCGGGCTACGTCCAATTTGTGCTGGAGATAAGGCCGAACCTCACTGACTTCCTTTACCAATTCCGCGACAGTTTCTCGCAGTCGCCGCTCATCCAATCCAGCAAGGAAAGCCAACACCTCATCATCAGGGTTTTCAATGTCATTCTCTTCCTTTCCAGACTCGTCATCCCCCTCGAAATCGTCAAAATCCTCTTCACCAAAGTCATCGTCGTCATCATCGTCCTCTTCCACCGGTTCCCACGCCGCCAGTTCGGACATGGCGCACTTCCACAGCGGGTCATCGGTCGCCCCACGCCGCATTTCTTCGTCCGCCTTGAGCTTCTTGATGGCGACAAGGGCCAGTGCCACGGCATGCTTGCAACGATATCCAACCGGACACGTGCAGTCCCCTTGCAGTTTTCCGTCATCATCGACATGCAAGCGCGTATAGTAGTCTTCCGAGCCGTGCACCTTGGCAATGACCGAGCCGTCGGGGTATTGCCTCGGCTCCTCAACGTTGTCCAGATATCCCCGTCCGCGTTCGACCGAACCCGGATCAGCCCACTCCTTCATCTTCTTCCAAGTCAAGGCCTGCAATGCCGACTTCAACCTGTTGTCAGACGACTCGGTTTTCTTCTTCATGGCCTTTCCTCACCCCATTGACTCTTCAATTCTTTGAGCGCGGCGCGGGCCGCACGGGCGAACTTGTTGGTCTTGAACGGACCGACGCGGCGCTCATGAAACTCCAGCATCGCCTTCCAGGCTTCTGGATAATTCTCGTCCTCCGCCGCGCGACGGATATAGTCGCAACCGTCCTTGACCGCCTTATTGTCACCCTTCTCAAGACCAGCTTCGACCAAGTTGCGTCCGACCTCGACCATAGCCTCGGGAACATTCTCGTCCGCAGCCTCCAGAATGAGCATTACCGCCTTCTTCTCATCGGGCGCGACACCGATTCCCTCGCGATAGCACTGAGCAAGCGACGGCTTCGCAAGATCGTTTCCAGCGGCGACTGACCGCGTGAAATAGTCAAACGCCTTGTTCGCGTCCGCCTTGATCTGCTTCATTTTTCCCGTCAAATACATCTGTCCGAGGAATCCGAGGCTGTAGGCCTCGCCCTGCTCCGCGCCGTATTCAAGTACATTGATGGCCCAAAGGGGATTCGGATAGTTCCCCGTCTCGACGGCACGAAAGGCGGCAAACGAGGCCATGTCCTCCGTGACATGTTCCTTAGCGCATTTCAGCACGGCCTCATCCAAGGCGCGAACATACTTCTCCTCGCCGCCGAAATCCGTCAGGACAATCGTCAGCGCATACAGGATCGCATCAAAATCCCCCTGCTCCGCCGCATCTACTGCCCCCGCCACGACTCGATCAGCGCATTCTTCGACACAAGACGGAAAATGGATCCGCGGATATTCTTTCGTCGCAGGATAACAGTCGTCCACGCCGACGTCCACATCTTCAAATTCGTCCAAGTCGTCGTTGTTGATTCGGTCAAAATAGAAATAGCACAGCTCAACTGCCGCGCCTCGAATGCCTTTTGCGACCGCGCGCGTCAGGAACGAGAGCGCATCCTCCACAACCTGCCGCCGCGTGAACGTCGCGAGCACGGCCTTGCCGAGAATCGCACCCGCAAGTTCGTTCCCGACCTTTGCCGAATTCTCCAAATTGCTGAGTATGCGTTGCATCTCCTCGGAGTTCTTTCGCACATTCTGGAATCCGTGCGCGAAGAAGTTTTCCGAATAGGCCAGAAAGTTCGCCGGCGTTTCTGGCGTCGCCCCGTTCAGAACCGATAGCGTCTCCGCCTCGGTCCAATGTTCGGTCATCATCGGTTCATCGGCATCAATCATTGCTTTCATGTTTCACCTCAGTTTCAACCTTCAGTTTCTGACATCTACTGCTTCCTGCCTTCCCACCTTCTGTTCAACTTCGGCAAGGATTGTCTTGACAAATTCTGTTAGCGGTTCCCAGCCCCGAGGAGGGAACTCCCGCAATCACTTGTATGTCACTTGCGCACATTCTGAAGAAACCGTCAGTATGGTCGCCCCTTCAAAGCCAGACAGGGCTTTCGTCGATTCCGGCATCATTGAAATCTTCGCTTTTGAAAGATTCTTCAATGCGTTTTCAGCGCGGCCTGGATCACATGCAATCAACCGCTCTTCGGATTCACTCCTTTGACGTTGAATTGGGGTCGCTGGCGATGAATAGACTCGCAACCTCTCATCGAACGGAACACGCCTGTGCCATGTGTGCCGCATCAGAATCTGATAACCACCTGCGTTACGATAAAGCTTATATGTAAGATCATGCGCACTATCACATCCCCAAGGTTCAGACTTTTCTTTTATCGTCGCGATCAACTCTCCAAGCCTTTTCTTCATGCACTAATCCTTTCGTTCGATATCCCCGAAATACTTGTGCGCAATTCCATCCAACGACGCTTTTATTGCGGAGAACTTCTGGTCAAGGTTCAACGTCCTGACTTCGATCTCGTGACGCCCGATGCGCCACTCCGCTCCGTTAAAATCGTCAACCGTTGTCTTGGCATAGAGCAGCATCCCCGAAACTGCGGCACCGCGATGATTCGCCTGATAGTTACTTACATACGAAAGAAGCTGATAAAGGTTCGCACTTGACACCTTCCCTCCGATGCGCCCACCTAAAATCGCACCATAGAATTTTGTATCAATGATTAACGCACGAGATCCTCTCTCAAGAACAATGTCCGCCTCCATCTCCGGCAAATATGTCTGGTCGGTTCCATCCTCTATGTCCCATCGGATATGACGAGTTCTAGTTGGCAATCCAAAGTGTCGATCAAAATAAGCCCTAACAAAGGACTCGTACAATTTATGCAATTTTGCATCAGTGGCATCCAAACTCAGGACATGCACATTGCCCGCCGTCGTCGACATCATCATTCGATCAATGACAAGACGACACACATTCATCAGCATCAAGTAGTGTTGATTATTGCGCTGATAACGCAGACGATCCCAGCAGATATCCTTCGGCCGAATATCGCTCACTGCCGCAAAAAAGGGCAGGACGTGCTTGATCAAATCCTTACTCACCTTAAGACGATTGGAACGGACAAGTAGTCCGACGGTTGCCTTCAGAATCCGATTAAACAAATTGTCTTCCGAAAATTCGTCATGATCAACCGTCAGCATGGGTCTACGCGCTATTCGATGGTTTATCGTACCGCACAATTCTATCTTTCCGCGCAAACCCGACATGTCCTCAACTACGTCCACGTACTCCCGAAACAAACCCTGCTTTACCAACTGAGACATTCCAAGCCCCAGTATCCAGGCAAACATATCCTCCGCATTGGCAAATTCATCGGGGTCAATCTTGGCATACGGCCCCTTGCGCAACGCCTCAAAGGCGTACGCAAGCATATGATAGACATTCTCTATCCGTATGGTCTCAGATGACTTCATTTCATCACGCTATCAAGCTTTCGACTCCACTCGTCAACCTTACCCTGGTCATCATACCAGTATTCCTTTAGCAGCGGCTTCAGCTCAAACTCGACTATATCAGCCGCTGACAGTTTGCCGCAGAAATAACTATGCCCAATTTCAAAGCCCTCCCCCAGCCCAGCGTCATTCCGAATCTCCGCATTAAGCTGTATCACACAGGACACGAGCGCAGCCATCTTCGGATCGGAGCTTTCCGCAATCTTGGCCTTGAACTTTTCGTTATCGAACTGCGGCTTCATAGGTACAAATGCAAACCTGCGCCGCAACGCATAGTCAATCATTGCCAGCGAACGATCGGCAGTATTCATCATCCCGATAATGTACACGTTGTCAGGGACAAAGAACGGTTCATCAAGGTAGGCCAAGCGCACATCTTCATTGCGTTTATCGACCTCAATCAGCATCAGTAATTCGCCGAATATCTTCGATAAATTGCCGCGATTTATTTCGTCGATGATGAAATAATACCGACTCTGACCATCTGTCTTGGCCTGCTGGCAGAAATCATAGAAGACACCGCTTCGATATGCGAAACCATCGCCGTTAGGCTTATATCCTCCAATGAAATCCTCGTAGCTATAACTCTGGTGGAATTGCACAAATTTAACTTTTGGAGAGTTCTTAAAACCGACCAAACTTGCTGCGAATCGTTTCGCCACAAACGTCTTGCCGACACCCGGTGCACCCTGAAAGAGGATATTCTTTTTCACCTTCAGGAGCTTCACAATCCGCTCGTATTCAACTTCGGACATAAACACTTCCGAAAGAAAGTCCCCTTTTGAATACTCCTCCCCTGCGTCATCAACGCTATTCGCAACTGCCTTGGCTTCCTCAATCTGCTCAAGCGTATTTGGGTCACATCCATAATCGGTCAAGATTGTGTGCAACACATCCGGATACCCAGAGATGTCCGTGAGCGTTTTCATGGGCAGCTGATCGCTGTAGGTTTTTTCTTCGGTAAACAACCATTTGCAGGGGACGATGTTTTTATATGCGTCTCTTGATTCGTCGCGTGCGTATTTTCCGATCACAATTCCAATGCCAAGTATCTTGTGCAAACCCGCCTTCGCCACAATCACATCGTTTAAGTGTATCTCATTTGCAAACTGCCAACAAGCAAGTGAAGCGTTTTTCGGCCTCCGCGCATCTTCATCCCGCATTTCAGCCAGCTTTGCATGTATCGCATCGCGATTTTTGTACTTAGAAAGATCGCCAAGATCATCCCACCCAAGGCAGATGTAACCATTTTCCCTGCAATCTTCCCACGCACACCCACCCGACCCAGGTGCGCAAAGCCAGAATCGCCGACCAACCCCTTCTACAATTGGTGTTTCATCTTTCTGCTGCCCCACCTTCCATGCATTATGCGAAAATTCAGGCAGACTGCCGCTTTCAACCTGATTGTCTGCAATCGCATCTTGAATGGTTTCACAAATTGCAAGGTATTGTCCTCCCGTCGGCATCTTCCCTGAAAGAACCCTTGGAGCAACCGCATTGATCTTACCCGCCAATTGAACGTTCGTACGGATATAGTCGCGGTTTACACTATCCAAATTCACGAAGAACTCAGGACGTATCCAGTAAAGGCCCATCGTCAGATTCCAGCGAACTCCACACTGACTTATAACCTTATTCCAAAGATCCACAAACTCGCCCCGGAGTTTCGAGTTCCCGTCGGCAACCTCAATGGCTATCTCAAACATTCTCCACAGGTTATCAATGTCGCCTTTGCCCATCCTCGGGTCATTAGAGTAGGCAAAGAAACAAGCCATCATGTTATTCAAAATCGGTATTCCATTGAACAACTCCGGAACCTTGGCTTTGATTTCAAATTCAGATTTAATTGCTGTCAACAACTTGATTCGATTGTCGGTTGAAATTCCCTTATTGAAAAGACCGAAGACTGTAAACGGATCAACGTCTCTGACCTTTCCATCGTAATCCATTTTCGGGAAGCGAGATCCTATTCTCTCATAGCATCTTTTCAGCCGAGAGATCAACGATTCCCTTTCTTGCGAAAACCCACGTAACACATTTGCAAACTCGGGATAGAATTCTGTCCAATCAAACTCTTTGTTCATGTTTTATCTCCTTGGATTTTTATTCACAACTCAAACACGAACGGCTCATAACGAATCTCGTAATCTTCGTCCAGCCGCGAGACAT
>JAKSOY010000065.1 GCA_024405255.1 Kiritimatiellia bacterium | reverse complement strand
ATGTCTTTCTCTGTCATCTTGCGACACGAAATGTTACGGTAATGGAAATTAGTCCGCATACGAAAGTAGTATAACACAAATCATCTCAACTCGCATTTGAAAAGTATAGTATATTCTGAGTTTCAATCAGGAATCTATGGGGACAGCCCCCCGCAGGGGCCCACAGGGTCTTCTTCACGCCACCCCCACAGTCTGCGACGCAAACACGGAGCACGGCGGAGACACGGTGACACGGAGGGATTGAGGAGATGCTTCGCTCTGTTCCAATCACCACTCGAAAACACCAACCCTTTTGGATTCTGGCGTTTTCGGCACGACCCGCGAAGCTCCTCGTTCTGAAAACTATTCACTATTCCCTATAACCTGTTATCTGCAAGAAGCCTGCGGCAGCGAAACAGAACATGGGACAATTCGAGCAAGACAGCATTCGAACAATTGGCTTTAGAATGATGATCGGCGTAGGCCAACCTCTCATTCCCTCCGTGTCCCAGTGCCTCCGTCCCCTCCGTGTTCAGTGCCGCAGGCCGGGGGATTCTTCACCACGGAATGCGCGGAAACCGGCTCCGCCGGACGCGGAAGGCGATTGGAAGTTTTCGCTTCGCGCCTCCATCGTCCCTTCGCCCCAAGTCCATGTCCTGCGGGAGGATTGCCAGTGACAGATCCGAAGGGTGTTTTTTCAAACTGCCTTCCGTGTCCCGCGAAGCTGGTTTCCGCGTGATCCGTGGTAAATCCCGTGGGGACTGTCCCCACCCGAATCCAACTGCGAATCAGATCGCGTTTTCTCCGGCCTTGAGCGGGATGACCTTTCCGCCGAACTCGAACGTACCGGAGACCGGCGTCGAGACGCGTCCCTTCGCCGAACCGTTCTCGAACGTGAGATCGACTTCGATCATCTTGCCCGACGGATGCGGATAGGAGGCCTTCACCGTCTTGAGCGAGCCCGGCTGCGGCGCGATGCGTACGCGCGTGAAGAAAGGCGCCGCACTGCGGATGCCCGCGAGGCCCGTGCGGAGGAACCAAAGCGGATGCGCACCCCAGGCGTGGCAGTCGCTCCGCGCATCGTGGCCGGGATACTCGGGCGATTCGATCGTCGTCGTCGCGCCGATCTTCACATAGCCCTTCCACAAGTCGAGACGCTTCTGGAAGAGGTCCGCACGATGGAACTTGAAGTAGGTTTCAAAAAGATAGTAAGAGAAGTAGACACTCGTGGGACAGAGGTCCTTTTCAGAGACCAGTTTCTCGAAGAGAGCCTGCGCCTGAGCGCCCTCGAAGACGTCCGTCAGGAGCGCAAGACACTGCGCATGTTCGGACCACACCGTGTGCGCCGCGTCGCTCGCGAAGAGTCCGCGTCCCGGATTGAAGAACGTCGCCACGATCGCGGGCTTGAGTTTCGCGGCCTTCTCGCGCCAATGCGCGGCGAGGTGCGTGTTGCCGAAGGCCTCCTCCACCTTCGCGGCGCCCTGCAGGGCGGCGAGATAGAAGAGATTCATTTCGGCATTCGCGCCGCCCTTGCGGGAACCCGGCGCCCAGCCGCCTTCCCAGCCCTTGTTCGGCACCCAGTCCATGAAACTCCAGCCCGGCATGTTTTCAAGAACGCCATCCGACGCACGCTCGTAGAGTTCGAAACTGCTGAGTGTGTCGCGCATGCCCGGGAGGCGCGCCTTCAACCACGCGCGATTCGCATGGTTCATCAGGTAATCGGGATACATCCCGAGATAGCAGAGCGTGTAGGAGGCACCTTCCTGCGTGCCCGTCGTCGGGAAGTTGAACGGCACGTTGCCGTCGTCACGCCGGTTGATGTCGTAGATTTCGATCGCCCGGCGGATGATCGCGTCATCGGACGTCATGGACGAGATGACGTTGAGCTGCACGCGCGTATCGCCCGGATACATCTGCTGCTCGTAGAACGGGCAGTCGAACAGCATCTCGTGGCAGCACATCTGCATCGCGCGCGTGGAGATGTCCTGCACGCCCTTGAGCGCGGGATCCTCGGGCGAAACGAATGCCGTTTCGCATTCGAGCGGATAGCGCGATTCGATGAGCGAGAGGTCTTCGATCGTCACCGGTTCCTTGTCGGCCGTCACCACGAGCTGGCACCAGCGGCCGCAGCGGAACCACGGCGGCTGGAAGACGGCGCGTTCACGTCCGTCGAACACGAAACGGTCGCCGAAGCCATTGAAGGACTTGCCCTTCCATTCGGCGCGGTTGCCCTTGAAGTTGCCCTTGATCTTCGGGTCGGACGACGGTCCGCGCAGCGACTCGGCCCACTGCCAGGTCATCTTGCCGCCCTTGCCGCCCTTGACGACGGCCTCGGGGTAGGCGCAGATGTAGCGGTCGAGGTCCCACAGGATCTTCTTCGTCTCGCCCGGCTTCACGGTGAGCGGGAACTTCATCTCGGCACCGTCCACGAATCGGCCCGGACGTACCCGCACCTCGATCTGGTCCGGCAGCTGCGAGGGGAAGAGCATCCAGCCCTTCTGCCGCGTGCCATAGTGGCTGCCCTTCCCGAGCGCACGGCGCACAACCGCCGGCGTGAACCATTGCTTCGGCTGGAAGTCGTAGATGCCGGTGCCCTTCTCTTCGTACCCTTCGCCACCACCCCAAGCGCCGCCGGAGCGTCCGATACCGTGCATCCCGGTAATGGAACCACACTGCCAGGGGCCCTTGCCCGTCGTGAGCGTCTGGTCGTAGGATCCCTCCGCCTTCAGACAGAAACCGAGGCGATGGGACATCTGGGCGAGCGGTGCGGATCCATCCGGCATCTTCCACACCGTCGCCTCCATCACGTGTTCGCCCGGCTTCAGCTCGGCGCGGTAGGTCTGGTAGGTCCAGTTCTCCACCGTGCCGCGGTGCGGACCGCGCGAAACAAACTGACCGTCCAGAGTCAGGTAGAACCGTTCATCGCCTGTCACGTCGAATTCCAGCGGCGTGCCATCGCTCTTGAACGTGCAGCGGAAGCGCACGACGCGCGGCATCGGCACATGCCCGATTTCGTCCTTGACCTCAGGATGCGTGAGCCACGCGGCCTGGTCGATGGACTGCACGGGCAGGATGCTCGTATTGCCACGCGTGTAGCGCGGCGCGCGCATCACGCGCGTCGTGTTCGCACCCCAAACGGACGCCACGGCGAGCGCGGCGATGAAAACGATTCCACCCTTCATGATGTCTGACTCCTGGATGAGGTTGAATTAGATCAGCGACTTGTAGAGTTTCGCAATGTCCTTCACCGTGCATTCGCGCGGATTGCCCGGACGGCACGCATCCGCGTAGGCCGACTCGGAGAGGAACGGGATGTCCTCCGGCTTCAAGACGCCCTTGAGGTCCGCCGGGATGCCCACGTCCTTCGAGAGCTTCTCGACCGCCGCGATCGCCGCCGTACGCGCCTGAGCGAGCGTCATCTTCTCGACGCCCTTCACGCCCATCGCAATCGCGATCTGACGATACTTGTTGCCCGTCTTCGGCGCGTTGAACTTCATCGCCGTCGGCAGCAGAATCGCGCAGGCCTTGCCGTGCGGCATGTCGTAGAGCGCCGAGAGGCCGTGCGCCATCGAGTGGTCCACGCCGAGGCCCACGTTGGAGAAGCCCATGCCGGCGATGTACTGTCCGAGCGCCATGCCTTCACGGCCCGACGGCTTGTTCGCGACCGCGTCGCGCAAGTGGAGGGAGATGAGGCGGATCGCCTCGAGGTGCATCATGTCCGTCATCGGGCAGGCGGCCTTCGTGATGTAGCCTTCGATCGCGTGCGTGAGGGCGTCCATGCCCGTGAACGCGGTGAGGCCCTTCGGCATCGTGGACATCATCTCGGGATCGACGAACGCCACCACCGGAATGTCGTGCGGATCGACGCACACGAACTTGCGCTTCTTTTCGACGTCCGTGATCACGTAGTTGATCGTCACTTCCGCGGCCGTGCCAGCCGTCGTCGGAACGGCGAGGATCGGCTTCGAAGGCTTCGTCGTCGGCGCGCAGCCTTCAAGCGAACGCACGTCGGCGAACTTGGGATTGGCCATGATGATGCCCACGGCCTTCGCCGTATCCATCGAGGAACCGCCGCCGATGGCGATGATCGCATCAGCCTTCGCCTTCTTGAACGCCTTGACGCCGTTCTTCACATTCTCGATCGTGGGGTTCGGCTTGATTTCGCTGTAGACCGCATACGTCACCTTCGCGGCATCCAGCAGATCCGTGACCTTCTTCGTGACGCCGAACTTGATGAGGTCGGGATCGGAGAAAACGATCGGCTTCTTCAACCCGCGATGCGCGAGCTCGTTGACGATTTCCTTCACGGCGCCAGCGCCATGATACGAAGTTTCGTTCAGAATGATGCGGTTCATACAGTCTCTCTCGTTTCTTGTTTTTTGTTGCCCCGTCCTAAACGGGGTGTTACAAGAGAGTATTATAGTATAAATCGCGTCATCTGTCTAAAGTTTAATCATCACATCACGCACGTCGGGACTCAAAAGTCGAGGCACTTCAGCGTGGTTCCGTCGAAGTAGCCGAGGGAACGCGACGAACCGCCCTTGGGCAGGGACACGGAACCCGGATTGAAAATGGTGAGCCCGCATTCGAGCTTCTTCAATTCAGGCACGTGCGTGTGGCCGTGCGCGAGTACGGTACCGATTCCCACCGGCGGCAGCTTCCATTCGTTCCAGAGATGTCCATGCGTCAGGAAGAACGTTTCCGTCTCCGTTTCAAGAATCGCATAGTCGCTCATCATCGGAAACTCGAACATCAACTGGTCGACTTCGGCGTCGCAGTTGCCGCGAACCGCAACGATCTTGTCCTTGAGTCCGTTGAGGATCGACGCCACCTTGACGGGATCGTAGAAGCTCGGCACGCCATTGCGCGGACCATGATAGAGCAGATCCCCCAACAGCACGATTTTGTCGTACCCCAATTCGGCGCCTTTCGCCAACGCCTGCTCCAATGTGGACGGCACCCCGTGGATGTCGCTGATAAACAAAAGCCTCATTCCGGTCTTCCTTCCCATTCATGCCATCGCGGCAACCATCAGCATGCCAAGGGCATGCGTGACGGCCTGCGCGCGGACACGGGCCCGATCCCCGCGGAAGATCGCCTTCTCGGTGCGTACGCCCGAAGGCGTCGCCAGCCCGAACCAGACGAGACCCACGGGCTTTTCCGCGCTACCGCCGTCCGGACCCGCAATGCCCGTCAGCGAAACGGCCAGATCGACGCGCAGCAGCTCGCGCGCGCCCTTCGCCATCTGCGCCGCCGTTTCGCTCGACACGGCACCGACCGTGGCGAGCGTTTCAGCCGGCACGCCCAGCACGCGCTCTTTCACGTCGTTCGCATAGCTGATGATGCCACCCGCGAACACCGCACTCGATCCCGGCACGGCCGTGATCGCGCTCCCGACGCCACCGCCCGTGCAGCTTTCCGCCGTCGCACAGGTGAGACCGTTCGCCTTCAACAACTCGACCAGCTCTTCCGCGACCGTCATCGGAACATTTCCTCAACGGGTCGGCACGAAGAGCACCCTGCCGTTCCGCAGGACCATCTCGACGTCGGAATCCTTTACCTGGCGACCGCGGCTCGTGGACTCAAGCGACTTGCGCACGGCATCGCGAAACGCGCTGCGCCCCAGCTCGTCGTCCAGCCCCATCTCCTTCACGAAGACCGGATCCGCCAGACCGCCGCCCTTGAAGGACACTTTGTACTTGAACGCCGTCTTCGTGCATCCCAACGAGCGAACCGCATCATAGAGCGAACCGAAATCCTCCTTCGCAGGCGAGAACATCGAGTCCGCACTTGGACACGGCACGAGGTTCTTGAACCCGCGCTTGCCCCGCGTCGGGTCAAGGAAGTACGCCTTCACATCTGCACGCGCCGCACCTGTATCCAGGCCGCGATCGCGCAGAATGAGACTCGGCGTCGACTTCAGTTTCGCCGAGAACGCCTCCTGGCCGATCGATTCGGCCTTGCCGTCTTCCTTCAACAGCACCGATTCCATCGGGCCATCGGCCTTCGTGCGGATTTCGTAGAGGTCGCAGCCCGAACCGCCCCCCGGCATCAGGCACACGAAGAGCGCTTCCGCGCCCACCTTGGACGGGTTCTCCGCGTCCACCGCGTTCTTGAAGTAGTCGATTTCAGCCCCGCGAAACGCCGCCATCAGCGCCTTGATGCGCTGGACGGCCTTGTTGGCCTTCTCCTGCGCGGCCCGCTTGGCCTCTTCGGCCGCCCGCTTGGCTTCGCGTTCCGCCTTGAGCGCTGCGGCCTTCGCATCTTTCTCCTTCTGCATCTTCTCGCGGCGGGCGAGCTCTTCCGCACGTTCCTTCTTCGCGCGTTCGGCCTGCGCGGCCTGTTCCTGCATCTCGTACTCGTGGGCCTTGCGCGCCATCTCGGCCTTGCGGTCCATATACGCACGCCAGATGAACCAGCCCACGGCCAGCACGAGCAGGAAACCGACGATCAGCATGATCTCGTGCATCAACGCCGAACGATCCGCCTCTTTCTTCCGACGCGCCACGGCTTCGGCCGTATCGGCCAGCGTCGAACGCGTACCACGGGACGGATCGGGCGCAGGGGCTGCGCCTTCACCGGCCGACTGGGAGGTGGGATATTTCTTCGGGGGCTGAGGCGGCTGGGCCGGCGGTTCGCCACCAAAGAGTTCGTAGTCGTCCATTTCGTTCGTGCTCATTTTGACCTCCTCACCGTGATCGTACGCGCCTCAAGCGAGGCCGCGCGCTTGTTCCAATCCTTCAAATAGGCATCGTAGTCGGCCCCAAGCTGCGTCGCTTCCTTGCGCGCGGCCTTGCGGCTGATCGTCACATGCAAACATCCGTCGACGACCTTCTGCGTCACCGTATTCACCAGCCAGGTCTCGTCTTTCTTCGTGGGGTTGAGAATCGTAAACCCGCGCGGCAGACTTTCGATCTCCGTGTAGCCCTTCGGGAACACGACCTCGAAGACGTCTTCATCCGGATTCATTCCGCCCACCGC
The DNA here is from genome assembly GCA_024405255.1 of Kiritimatiellia bacterium. Next base: position 12,617 of record JAKSOY010000065.1, on the reverse strand, counting down.
AATCGGCGACCGCCGACGCGCACTTCCACGCAGACCGAACACGTTGCCCTGAAACGCCGGAAGCTCGAGCGAAATCGTCTCGCCCTTCACCACGGCGTAGCCCTCGGCATACGCGGCGAACGAGAGCGAGAAGGGATAGCCTTCCACATCCGTCTCGAGTTCACGCGTCGCGGACGCGTTCTGCGCGAGGTTCGCGATCAGCTGCTGGTAGAACCGCAACCGGTTTTCCGGCAGCAGTTCGCGGAACTGCTTGCGCAGCGGCCCCACCGACGCGCCGTAGGTCGCATTCGTCACCGTGAAGTCGACCGCGCCGTTTTCACGCACGTTCATCACATAGTGGCCCGTCGTCCGCGGCATCCAGTTGCTCGCGCAGGCGATGCGGCCGAACGTATCCTGCTGCGGATCGTAGATGGAATCGTCGGCCCAGGCCGTCGCGTTCACGGGGGTGAACTCGTTCTCGCCGCCGTAGACAAACATCTCTTCATCGCGGAAGAACGGCATCCAGCCGCTCCGCCACACGGCACGCAGCAGCAGAAACGAAAACGCCCCGACGCTCGGCAGCGCACGGCAGGTCTTCTCACGCTTGCGGAAACCATGCGAATCGTCGGCCGCCAGAATGTACGAGCAATCGAAGCCCGCCGCCTCAAACATCGCAAAGGCGAGGTTCATGCGGTCCGCATCGGAACCATAGCCCTCCGCCAGCACCGTGTCGGGCGCCGTGAACGCCTGGTCGAACGGCAGCTCGAAGAGGCCCGGACCCGCCACGCGCAGATGATGCGCAAGATAGGTACGAATCGCCAGCTGACGCGCCTCGGGCGTCGTGCAATCCTTCACAAGCTCCTTCGCCTTCGCCCGCACCTGCTCGCTGCCGGCCGCACGCGCCGCCGCAAGGGCATCCACGAGTTCGCGTCCGTACGAGGGCCAGTCCTGCGCCGAAACCGCCACGGAAGGACGCCACCGCGTACTCGGCGGCTGCGACGGTTCGTTCGGCTCGCGCGCCGGATTCTTCATCCCCCAGGTGAAGACGCGTTCTGTCGCATTCGTCACCACCTTGCAGATACGGCCTTCGGCCTTGAGGAAGGTACGCGACTGAATCGGCGACGCAAAGCGCATCCCGTTCGGCACGTGATACTCGTACTGCTCGAAGTCCACCGGACTGCGTCCGCCAAATGTCCACGCCCCCGCGTAGGCCGTAGGCGCCTTCGTCACCGTGCGCACGACGACCGTGCGAATGACGCTGCCGATCTCGACGCCCGGCAGATTCACCACGAGAATCTTCGAGGCCGGATAACGCGGCGCCGAAGAGGCCCACCCGCAGTCCATCTCGTTGATTTCCTTCGGCGTGACGGAAAACTTCTTGCCGTCCTTGTTCGTCACCGTGGCGGACACGATCTGAACCGAACGCGTCGACGGCGCATAGGTGAACTTGAGTTCGCTTGAGGACTTCTTGCCCTGGTAGGTCAGGATTTCCTTTTCCACGATGTTCGTCTGCACCCAGGCGGTCGGCGACTGGAAGTGGACGATCGTCTCGTCGTGCAGCACGCGGATGTTGGCGTCGTCATTCGCACGCGCCGCGAAACTCGGCGTGTCGCGTTCGCCCGTTTCGGCGAGCTCACGCGCCAGACGCAGATCGGCATATTCGCGCACCGTGAAGTCCACGCCCGAAAGCGCCAGCTTGCGCGACGCGCGCAGCACGCCCTTCTCGCACGCAACCGTACGCGTAAAGGCGTATTTCGGCGACACCTTCGTGCCGCCGGCCGTCAGGTTCAGGTCTTTCGGCAAGGAGGCCACCGCACCCACCGAATCACCCATGACGAGACGCAGCGTCTCCTCGGTACCGGCCGTGTAGGAAAGCTCGAGGGGGAAGCGCCGCTTCGCCAGCGCCGTGTTCTCATCCAGCTGCCGGTTCGCCAGGTTCAGCACCGTCGTGAAGAACGGCAGATTGAACGAGTCGCGCGTCTTGCCGCGCAACACGAACTCCGGAATGCGGGCAATCGTCTTCGCCGTCAGGGGCGTCTCGGTATCGCGCAGATCCGTCGGCTCCAGCTCGAGCGAGAGAAGCTCTGCCCCCACGCCCAGCGCGCGCAGAAGGCCTTCGAACCAGCGACGACGCTCTTCGGGCGTCTTCCGCACAAGTCCATGCCGAACGGCCGTGTCGTTAATGCCGCCAAAGGCAAACGAGGTCGTCAAAAGCAGCGTGCCTTCGGCATCGAGCGTACCTTCAGACGCCACCTTCAGCGCATTCACCGTGTAGGGCGTCACGGGCGAAGTGAGCAGCTTCTCGCCTTCGGGACGCGCCACGAGAAACGACTTGTCGGACAAATAGGCAGGGCACAGATCCTTCGAGCTTTCGTTCGTCGGGTCCATCAGCATATAGTCCTTCCGCCCCGGCAGTTCCACACCGACGATCGCATGGTTGAAGAACGGTGTCGGCACGTCGGGGTCCATCTTCGCGCCCGCGTGGATGAGCACCGGGAACGCCTTCACGCCTGCGATGCGCAGCATCGCCGCCAAAAGCGCGGCTTTATCGCGGCACACGCCATAGCGGTTCTCGAACGTCAGATTCACATCGTGCGGCTCGTAGCCGGGCGCATCGCCTTCGAGCGTGAGGCCCATGTAGCGGACCTCCTGCGACACGAACTTGTAGAGCGCGCGGATCTTGGCTTCCGTCGTCGTGCAGTTCTTGACGAGCGCGTTGACCTGGTTCGTCATCTCGGGCGTCGTCTTCGCCAGATGCGGTGCGCACATTTCCCAGTACCAGCGCGAGACGGTCGGCCAGTCCTTGATCGTCGAGAGACGCAGCCCCTGCACGCAGCGCGAGAACGACGGCATGCTCGGCTCGGGGAAGGCCTGCGGCACACCGGTCGCGGTCCACGAAAGACGCGTACGGCCGTTGTCGAGCTTCACGTCCGGCGCGCGCGTCACCGTGGAGCCGAAGGGATTGCGCACAACGGCGTGTACGACCGGACGCGCCGCAGGCTGGTCGACGGAAATCGTCGTCGAGAGAATCGGACGCGTCAACTCCAGCAAGTTCATGTCCGCCCACGTGTCGTGCATACGGGCCTTGCGCGTACGGCGGTACGTGCGTACGTGGCGGATCTCGCCCACCTGCAGACCCGGCACCGCACAGGACCCTTCCTTGTCGAGCGGATCGTAGATGTTGGAACCCATGGACGAATTGTCCGTGGCGATCTTGAGCGTCTGCGCGAAGTCGACCGTGCGCGCCACGCCGTTCGTGCCGATGATCTCCACCTTGAGGATGCCGGCATCGCCATAGCGCTCGGAGAATCCGAACGTCACCTGCGCAAGCGAACGACGGCCCTTCTCCGTCAGCACCTTGATCCATTCGTCGTCCCAGGTGATGTCCGAACCATCCGCCTCGTACTGCGTATGGATGCGATCGTCGACGATCACACTATCGGCATCGGGGAAACGCGCCGTTGTCGCCTTCGCCGCGGCGGCCACCACAACGGCCGGATCGGGCAGACAGGACTGCGGCATCGCCGGCACCTCGGCGGCACCGGCGAGAACAAACGAGAACACAACTGCAAGAATTGTAACTTTCATAGGGAGGATATTTTAGCATATCCTCCGCATTTACGCAAATCCGACAAAAGGCTGGGACAGGGCAGGAGCTGCGCCCCTGTAATTTTCAATCTTCAATTTCCTATCTTCAATCTTCAGGTCTTGTTGAAGACTGAAGATTGAAGATTGAAGACTGAAGATTATTTAAGTTTCCAGCCGTTGTAATACGGCAGGCGGATGAGCGCATCGGCCGCCGGGTTGTTCGTCACATGCAGCGTCTTCGGATCGAATGCCACCGACTCGCCTGTCCGCACCGCCAGATTGCCCAGCAACACGAACTCGGTGATGTACATCGCCCAGTCGAAGTTGCAGCCGGCCTTCTCGCCGCCCTTGCACGCCACCAGCCATTCCTTCCAGATGTCGCCACGGCGCGGCAGGGTCCGCGGCAGCGATTCCGCCTGCTTCTGCAGCTTGTCGTTCAGGATGCGGCAACCACCCTTGCCTTCCATTGCAATGAGCATCTTCGCCTTCGTGCCCACGTACATCACGCCTTCCTTCGGCATCGGCGCGCCGTTGAGTTCCTTCGGCGTCGGCGGCTTGATGAGTCCGTCATACCAGAAGAAACGCATCTCGGGGAAGTGTCCGCGCTTCGGATAGTCGTACGTGACGACGCTCGCAAGCGGAAACGCCACTTCGCTGCGGCGCGTGCAGCTCGCGGAAATCATCGTGGGATGGCCGAGATCCAGCGCCTTGTAGATCGTGTTCGCCCAATGGCAGCCCATATCGCCGAGCGCACCCGCACCGAAGTCATACCAGCCACGATGGTTGAACGGATGGTAGACCGCGCGACCGCTCCAGGCTTCCGGACACATCTGCGGAATCGGATAGTCTTCAGGCCACTTGTCGGCATAAGGCCGCTCCGCCGCCGATCCGAGCCACAGCTTCCAGTCGAACGTCTTCGGCACGGGCGTCGTGAAGGACGGCGCCTTCGGCATGCCCTGCGGCCACACGGGACGGCGCGTCCACGCGTGGGCCTCGACAATGTCGCCGAGAATACCGCTCGCAATGATTTCGCGCACGCGGCACGCGGCGTCGTTCGTGCACGGGGTCGCCGTCACCTGCGTCGCCACACCCGCCTTCTTCGCCTCTTCCACAACGAGATAGCATTCTTCCATCGAACGCGTGAGCGGCTTCACGCAGCACACGTGCTTCTTCGCCCGCAGCGCGGCCAGCGTCACGAACGCATGCGTGTGGTCGGGCGTGCCGCAATAGACGGCATCGATCTTGTCGCCTTCCTTCGCCAGAAGGTCGCGGAAGTCGCGATAACGCCGCGCCTGCGGGAACTTGTCGTACGTCTTCTTGCCGTGCACATCGTCGACATCGCACAGCGCCTCAACCTGGAACCCCGCCTTCGCGAGCCCTTGGATCTGCCCGTGGCCCACGCCGCCAATGCCCACACCGCCCAGCGTGATGCGTCCGCTCGGCGCCGTATAGCCTTCACCGCCCAGCACGTGGCGCGGCACGATGGTCGGCACCGCCGCAGCCATCAGACCCAACTTCACAAACTTTCTACGTTCCATCATCAGACTACCTCCTTGTTCGATTTGCAGAATTCTTTTCCGAATGTCCCCATCGCTGTCTACTATTCTACCAAAAAATCACACGCCTCGGCTAGTCTTCGAGCAGAATGCGGAAGCCGACGTCGTGGACCTTCTGCCACGGACGGTAGCTCACCGACGCACCGAAGGCCGCGTCTTTCGGACGGCTCCAGCACGAACCGCCCCGCGCCACGGCACGCGTTTCGTCGTCGGGCGGCTGCGCCGTGGGCCGATGCGATACGCTGTCGCTCGTCCACTCCCACACATTGCCGTGCACATTGCGCAGCCCCCACGCATTCGGCGCAAAGACCGTCACCGGCGCGGTCACCCGATAACCGTCGTCGAAACGGGTTTCGGCGGGACGCCACTCCGGCACCGCCATGCCCGGTACGTTGGCGCGGAAGCGGTCCTGCCGGCGGAATGTCTTGTCCGCCAGATTCGCCACCTTCGAAAAGTCCGTCTCCCGCGAACCATACCACAGTTCGTTTGTCGATCCTGCACGAGCCGCCCATTCCCATTCGGCACCTGTCGGCAACCGCACCTTCGCACCGGTCTTCGCCTCAAGCTGACGGCAGAATGCAACCGCCTCGTCGCGCGAAACCCGCACCACCGGCTGATCGGGTTCGTTCAACGCATAGCCGCGCTCCTGCTCGGTGAACTGCATGAACTCGCCGCGTTCAAGCTTGCTGTCATGTTCCGGAACCAAACGCGTGTAGTGGGTGTTGGTCACTTCGTCGACGCCCATCCAATACGACTTTCCGCCTTTCGGCGCCGGGATCTTGACGAATTCCATCTTCACGCCGGCGCCCAGGTCGAGCGTGCGACGCGGCAACGACACCGCTTCCTCGTCCGAGGCGGACAGCGGCACAACGCCGCTCCGACGCGCGGGGACATTCAATCGAGAAAGCGCCGCTGCCTTGAGCACGGCCTTGCCGTAGGTCTTTTCGTGGTCTTCTTCGAGATTCGCATAACGGCGCTGAAGATCGGCGCGACGCTTCGCGAAATGGTCCACGCGGTTCGTGCCGACGGTCTCGTGCCATGTACCGTGGCCCATCCGGTTGAGATCGATCCAGGTGTTGAGGCGGTCCCAGCTTTCCGCATCGAGTCGCACGCCCTGGTGTCCGTTCTCCAGCAGCTGCACCAGCGCCGTGGTATCGGCCGCCACGTCGCAGGGCGAGAGCACGTCGTTGTCGCCCTCCTGCGTATGGTTGCGCACATAGGAGCAGAGTTCGATGTAGCTCGGCGGGAAGAGTCCGTCATTCAGATAGTAGACGTCCTTCGACTTGATGCAGATGTCGGGACGGTCCGTGAGATTCGGCTTGGCGAGTCCGCCGCGGAAGGCTTTTCCCGCCGGGGGCTGTCCCTTGCCGTCGTGGCAGCCGATGCAGTAGCGGTCGAGCACGGGCTGGACCTCGCGGCGGAAGTCGAAGCCGCGTTCGGGACCATACCACGGCGTGATGTCGCTCGGGGCGCGCTCCATCGCCAGCAGACGACGGTTCGGACCCGCACTGGCCTGGTTTTCCTCGTGGCAGCCGCTGCAGCTCGCCATTTCACCGGGCATGGCCTGGGTCCAGCTGCGCATCAACTGCAGGGCGCGCCCTTTGCCGTCGAGGGGCTGGATCGACACCGGCACATTCGCCGGCACCTTGAAATACGCGGAACCGTCCGGTTCCACGGGCACCGTACCCAGAATACGCTTGATATCCCACGGACCATCCAATCCGTGATGGTCGGTTTCGCCGCCCATCCAGCGATAGGCGAACGAATACGTGTAGATACGCAACGCCTTCACCGTGCCGCGTGGAACGCCTTTCAAGCCAAGGCCCTCGTAGACGTCGGTCACCTTCATCAGTCCGGTCTTGTCTTTCGGCGTCACCTTCGAGGCGATCACGCGCGGCGGCGGAACCGGTTGCAGTGGAATCGGTTCGAAGAACAGATGCTCGGCATCCTCGACAATCGGCGTGAGGTTGTCGAAGACATCGGCAAGGTAGAGTCCCCAGCCGTCGTGTTCCGTCGGACGCGCCGCGACCACGACATAGTTCTGCGAGAGCGGCCACGGATGACAGAACTTCGGCCACGAGTAGTCGGCGAGACGGTCGCGGACAATCGGCTCCACCTTCTGTCCCCGTTCCGGGAAACGCTGTACCACGCCATGCGCGAGCTTGCGCCCGAGGTTGATGTCGAAGAGCACCAGTTCTCCGTAGCGGGGTTGTCCGTGATGGCCGGTGACAATCGCCGTGAAGCGGTCGGGATTATCAGGACAAACCCGCGCATTGAAGAGTGCGTTCGGCCAATACGAGTCGCTGCCGTAGTAGGCGCGCTGGACCGTGCCATCGGGGTTCATCGTGAAAAGGATGCGCGAGACATAGTGGGTGATGTCGGCGTATTCCCAGTGAAGGAACATCACGCGGCCATCCGGCATGACGTTGGGACACCAGTTGTTGTCCTGGTCGAATGTCAGTCGGCGTACCGCGCCGTCGGCCTCGCGCCGATAGAGGCTCGCCACCCAGCTCGAACCCACCACGCAGGGAACGCCCACCATCGACGCGTCCGAAAGGAAAAGCATCGCGCCATCGGGCAGATAGCATCCCGCGTAGCAGTTGACGTCAAGGTCGGGAATGCAGGGGATTTCACGCGGCGAAGCGCCGGCGACAAGGTCGAGTTCATACACGCGGTGGACACGTTCCGTCGCGCGGCTGCCGCGGACCTTGGGCGGATGGTCCACCCGGTCGGTGCGACGGGTGTACATCACGCGCGTACCGTCCCAGTGCAGACAGAGTTCGCCGAGGTAGCCGTTGCCGTCGGACTTGTCCAACACGGTGAAGCCCGGCTTCGCGCCGCGCAGATCCGCCAACACGCCGAGTTCGTTCAGACACCCCGAAACATCGCGCGGCTGCTGCCAGTTGTGGTGAAGTCCCATCTGCCCGGCAGGACGGCGGACCACCAGCAGTCTATTGCAGTCGAGCAGCGGATTGGCGAGCAGCCGCGTGCGAAGGTCGTCGAGAAACTTCTCCGCGCCGGCAACAGGCGGAAGCTCGCCGTAGTAGGGTCCCCAGTCACCCCGAATGGCATTGAGCAGACGTTTGCGATCACGCGCGAACGTCTGCAGCCATACGGGATTCGCCTCGAAACGGTCGGGCCAGCGCTTCGCCATATCTGACCACGCGAGCCGCACGTTTTCCGGTTCGACGGCCTCGAGACGACGCAGCACCCGCGCTTCGCGGCTTTCTGCGACAGCCTCCGAAACGACGGCCACGAACAGGATGAGAAGAAGGCGAATCAGCATTGAGCAAGGAATGACTTTGCGGTTTCGAGAGCGTTCGCAATCGACTTGTCGATGTCATAGTACTTGTAGCCGCCCAGACGGCCACCCACGATGAGTCGCGGCGACTTCGCCGCCTCGGCCTGGTAGCGCGCCAGCAAGTCGCGCGACGCCGGCGTGTCGACGGGATAGTACGGTTCGTCGCCCGGCTGCCAGGTCTTCGGATATTCGCGGCAGATGATGGTCGAGGCCGAACCCATCACCTTCGCGTCTTCGGGATGATAGTGCTTGAACTCGTGGATGCGCGTGAACGGCACATCCGCCCCCGTGTAGTTCATCACGCTCGTCCCCTGATAGTCGACCACGTCTACGCGTTCCGTCTCGAATCGCAGCGACCGCCACGGCAGCGCGCCGAACTTGTAGCCGAAGAGCGCGTCGATCGGACCCGAGTAGAACACGGGTACATCGAGCGCCGAAGTCGCGTGAAACGCCAGCCAGTCGGTCTTGCATTGAACCGTGATGTTCGGATGGTCCAGCAGCCGATCGAAGAGCGAATTGTAACCCGTAAGCGGAATGCCCTGACGCGTATCGGAGAAGTAGTTGACATCGTAGCTTGCGCGCACCGGCAGACGGCGGATGATGTCCGCCGAGAGGTTCTTGGGGTCTGTCCCCCACTGCTTGCGCGTGTAGTCGCGGATGAACGCCTCGTAGAGCGGACGCCCGATGAACGAGATCGCCTGCGTTTCGAAGTTCGCCTCGCCCGCTGCCGGCACACCGCCCTTCGCCGCCTCCTGCGCAATGAACGCCGGCAGTTCGGCGGGCGTGAGATTGAGTCCGTAGAACTGGTTCACCAGCGTCAATCCCAACGGCAGGAAATACGTCTTGCCGTCACGGCGCGCCAACACCTTATGCTGATAGCCGTTGAACTCGATGAAACGGCGCACAAAGGTCCAGACGTCATCGAGATGCGTATGGAAGATGTGCGACCCGTAGGTGTGGATTTCAATGCCCGTTTCGGGATCCGTCTCGCACCGTACGTTTCCACCCACGACCGGACGCTTCTCGAGCACGAGCACCTTTCGTCCCGCCTCCGCCAGAACCCGTGCGACCGTGCATCCCCAAATGCCCGCCCCTGCGACAAGAACATCAACCTCTTGCATACATCTCCTCATTAGTTCCAAGATTCAAATGACATCGCATCAATGAAGCGATTCGCGAAATCCGACGTGCCCCCCAGTTCGACGAGATGCGCATGGCGCGCGAGTTCGAGCGCCTCGGTACGGCGCGCCGGAAAGAGCAGCAGTTCGGCCGCACCCGCGAGAGCCGCATTCCCGAGCGGCGTCTTGCGCGCGGTCGCCACCTCGGGCAGAAGGCCAATGGCCGCCGCCGAAGCCGGATTGAGTCCGCAGCCGAATCCGCCCGCAAGGAAAATCTCCGTCAGGTCGCGGGCGTGGATGCCGGCCGTGTCGAGCATCACGGAAGTTCCCGCCGCAACGGCCGCCTTCGCCATCTGCACCGCACGCACGTCGGCATTCCGCAGACGACGTCCGTCGGGCAGAACGAGCCGCTCGGGGTCGCTTTTACCCGACTCCTGCACGATGCCTTCCGCGAGGAACCGCGCCAGCGCATCGAGCAAGTCGGAACCGCGCACGCCCGTACCTTCGAAGGCAGGCCCCGCCGCCGTCGATGTCGTGTAGAGCACGCCGTTCGCACGCAGCGCGACTTCGGCATTCGTCCCCAGATCGCAGAGCAGCGCGGTCGGTCCCTCCGGCGTGAAGTTGCCCGCAATGAGCGCGGTCACGTGGTCCGCCCCCACGAACGCGCCCACGCAGGGCGGCAGCCACACGGGATGGCCGAAAAGTTCGATCGTCTCGCCGGCGAGCCATTCGGCATGGAACGGCGCGTGTCCGAGCGCATCGGGGTCGCGTCCCGTCAGCAGATGCAGCATCACCGTGTTGCCGGTCACCACGCCGTCGACGAGTTCGGCCGGCGTACAGGGAACCGCCGCACACGCCTCGGCCAGAAGCGAACCGAGCGCATCCATCACCAGACGTTGCAACTGGTTGAGTCCGGACGGCGACGCAGCCGCCGCGGCAATGCGGCCGATCACATCGGCGGCAATGGCGGTCTGCGGATTACGACAGCCCTTCTCCGCCAGAAGCGCGCCCGTGCGCAAATCGTAGAGTGCGAGGGCCAGCGTCGTCGAACCGATGTCGACGGCGAAGCCGATACCGTCTTCCTGACGCGCCGAACTGTTCGGACGCTTCCCCGCCAGCAGCACGGGCGACGAATCAGCCGCGCGCCGCGTCGGACAGTGTCCCGCGCGAGGGCACCGCGCGCACAATCCGGCACAGCGATGACCGGACACCTGGTTCTGAACTTTCTCTTCCATTTCCATTGCGTTTACTTGGTTTCAGCCTTGGGTTCGGGAACGGCTGGAGGTTCGTAGTTGCGCGCGCCGTTGCGCTTGTTCCAGAACTTCATAAAATCGGCGGACAGCGAACCTTCCAATCCCTCCCAGGCGATTTTCGTCGCCTCGGACGCGTTTGTTCCCGCCGCCGTCTCCTTCAGGTAGGTCGGCAGCACCTTGCGGTAGGCCGCAAGCTCTTCAAACGAAGGCACGCCCTTCTCGAGGAAGTAGGTGAGCGCCCAGGCGGCCGTGTACTTGTCGTTCACCACCGTGAGGTTGCCGCCGTAGAATTCATTGTGCGACATCGGCAAGATCTTCGCCAGCATGTTCGCATACTTCTGTGGATTCGCCGTCACCAGTCCCACCCGCGTATCCTTCACGTCCTCGAAGAAACGCACCGTGTCGCTTTTCGGACTGTACAGAATGCTCTCGAAGAACGTCGCGTGTCCCTCGTTGAACCACATCGCGTGGTTGCCATTGCCCGTCGCATAGTGCAGATACTGGTGGAAGGCCTCATGGCGCAGGATTTTCATCGTCTCGCGCCGCTCGCTGACGCTCTTGCCTTGGGTGAGGATCAGCAGCTCTTCGAGGTCCGGATTCCAAAGCCCGATCGAATCGAGCAATTCCCCATTGCAGTTGTTCTTCAGATAGTCGACGTAGTCCGCCTTCGTCGCGAACGCGCGAATCGTGCAGTCCTTCAGCACGCGTTGCGGCGGCACGTACCGGCGATAGGCTGCCCGCATCGCCGTCATGATCTTCGACGTGTCTTTCAGGAACGCCCCGCGCTGTCCCTTGGGGAGGTCCGTCTTGAAGACATAGCCGGGGATTTTCACCGTCGTCCACTTGCCCTCGACGAGTTCCCCGCCCATGCCCGCCGCCTTGGCGGACTTGTCCACAACGACATTCGCCAGGAATGTCTTGAGCAGACGCTCCGCGTCTTTGGGCTTCGCTTCCTGCGCGAAACGGAACTCCACAAAACGCAGCACGCCGTCTTTGGACTTGAAGAACGCACCACACCGCGTGGCATCCTGCCAGTCGACAAGCCGCGCTTCCAGCACACCGCCCGCCGCGAACGGCTTGATCGCCGCCGCCTCGACGTTCTTTTCCGAGAACTGCGAGGCCCATGTGGCCAGCGTCTCGTTCGTCGGCTCCTTGAACGACGCCGCGCTTTCCGCCAGCGCCTTCTCGATGACGGCCTTGTCCTCGTGATCGCCGTCCGGACACAGCGCCTTCACCGTGGCGAGCGTGAGCAGGTTGCCCTTGCGGTCTTTCCACTGGCACCCCCAGGCGTCCTGCAACCAGATTTCGCGCGGGATGTAGTGCATCACTTCGCCCGTTTCGTCGCCGCGCGTCCATTGATAGCGCTCCGCCTTCGGCGTCGCGGCAGGAATCGCCTGCGACCCGCTGAATGCACGCACCTTCAGCCCCGAACGACCGGCCGGTTCCGCCGAGCCCTTGAGGGACGGCACCGCCGCCGCCAGCGTTCCAGCGAACAACACGCCCGCCGTCAAAACCCAAACTGTCTTCTTCATAGGAATCTCCCCGTCCAGCTTTCTTTACATTTCCTGATTGTTTCAGGCGTCCCTTCACACACCAGATTGCCACCCGCATCGCCGCCGCCCGGACCCAGATCGATGATCCAGTCCGCACAGCGCATCACATCGACATTGTGTTCGATGACCACGACCGTATTGCCGTTTTCACGCAACTTCAAAAGAAGCTTCATCAGCTTCGCGATGTCGTCGAAGTGGAGTCCTGTCGTCGGCTCGTCGAGCAGATAGAGGGTGCGTCCCGTCGACCGGCGCGACAGTTCCGTCGCCAG
>JAKSOY010000064.1 GCA_024405255.1 Kiritimatiellia bacterium | reverse complement strand
CTTATAATGGTATAATACACACAATAACTTTTTGACAGTTGTGTTGGTTTTACCCGAGGAGAAGAAATGGCTAACGATGCACTGGCCCAAAAGGCCCAGAATTTCACCAACCGGGGCCGTCAGGCTCTGGAGGCAGGTCGCTATGAACTTGCCGTCGAGATGCTTTCCCAGGCGATCGATTGCGCACCGAGTTCCCTTGAGACGCGGCGTCTGCTGCGTGCGGCGCAGATCGCGAAGTTCCGTCAGAATCCGCCGTCCAGCTTCGCGTTGAAGCTGCAGGGACTTTCCAACATGGGCAAGCGCTCGAAGATCATGTCGCTGGTGAAGAAGGGCCAGGGTGCGGAAGCGATGGCCGAAGCTGAAAAGCTTCTCGAGATCAACCCGATGGATCCGGACAACATCGAATGCGCCGTGAAGGCCGCCGAGGCCGCCGGCATGCCGGAAGCCGCCGCGATTTCGGTCGAGGCCGCCTATTCGTGCAGCCGTGGCGATGCGAACCTGCTCGAGCGCGTGGCGCAGTACTACATGGTGGCGAAGCGCTACGACAAGGCCCGCGATGCCTATGTGAAGCTTTCGCAGCTCAAGCCGGGCGACCAGCGCATCATTCAGCTGCTCAAGAACGCGGAAGCGCAGAGCACGATGTCCAGCGGCTGGAGCGATACGGTCGGCAAGAAGGGCGGCTATCAGGCGATTCTCGCGAACCAGGAGCAGGCCAAGAAGATCAACCAGGCCAACAAGGCCGTGGTGACGGGCGATGACGCGGATGCGATGATCGCCGAAAAACTCGCGCAGATCGAGAAGGAACCGAACAACCTCAACTTCTACCGAGCCCTTGCGCGTATCTACATGCAGAACAAGCGCTTCGAAGAAGCTGTCGGCATTCTGCAGCGCGCGCAGACGGTCAGCCAGGCGGACCCGGAACTCGACCGTATGCTCTCGACCGTGACGACGGCCAACTACGAGTACAATGTCGAGCAGCTGCGCAAGGAAGGCCGCAACGAAGAGGCGGACAACCTCGAGGCCGAGAAGAACCAGTTCGTGTTCGACGACCTTGCGACCCGTGTGGAGCGTTATCCGAACGACCTGCATCTGCGCTTCGAACTCGGCTATCAGTACTACATCTACGGCGATGCCGATCCCTCGTTCTACGACGAAGCGGTGCAGCACCTCCAGCTCGCGCAGAAGTCCCCGAAGGACCGTCTGCAGGCGCTCTACTATCTGGCCATGTGCTTCCTCAAGAAGGGCCAGAACGACATGGCCGTGATGCAGCTTGAAACGGCGCGCGACCAGATCCCGACGATGGACGACCTCAAGAAGAAAGTCGTCTATCAGCTCGGTCTCTGCGCGGAAGAGGGTGGCGATCTCGAGAAGGCGTACAACTACTACAAGGACGTCTATACGCACGATGTGACCTTCGGCGATCTGAGCGAACGCATGCTCAGGGTCAACAAGCAGCTCCACGAACAGCAGAAGGTCTAAGGTCTCTCTTCGACATCTGTCGAAGTGCATCCGTGCGCGCGTGTGGGACCTCCCGCAGCGCGCACGTTTTTTTGAGGTGTAAGGATGAAGATCGAAGAACTGATTGACAAAGGCGACCAGACGGCTCAACTTGTCCGGGCCGCATTGAACATCTTGATGGAATCGCCGTATTTCTACAAGGGCGACGATGAACGGGCCTTCCTTGCCGTGTTGCGTTATCGCCAGGCGTTTTCGGCCTTTTTCGAAAAGTTCTTTGGCTGGACGCTGGTCATCGACGGCAAGTGCGCGCGTCTCTACAAGCCGCAGTGGTTCAATGAGGCCATTACGCCGCCGAATCGGGACATGTTCGGCTTCACCAAGCGCGATGAATGCATGAGCTTTCTGCTCCTGTTGGAATATTATGAACGCGAAGCCCGTGAACAGGGCGTAACGGCGGATGATCCCGAGAACCTGAAATTCCGCTTCGGCGATTGGCTGGAATATGCCGCGGCGCGTCTGCGCGAATTGTTCCCGACGAAGCGCGAGAACTATTCGGACGAAAAGGTCCGTCAGGTGCTTCGGACGATCATGCCCACGCTTGAACGCTATCGTTTCCTGCGCAAGGTACGTCCGTCGGCGGACGATGCCGTGGCCGAGGCCGATGTGATCTACGAAGCCCTGCCGGCGTTGTGGCACTATCAGGCCGCGCAATTGGCGGAGTCGCTGAACGAAGAGGAAGCGTCCCAGGAGGAGACGGCGGAATGAAGATTTCAGAACGTTATCGTATCCACGCTGTACGGTTGGTCGAGTTCCACAACCTCGGGACGACCACGGTTGAAATTCCCGTGGGCGGACATCTCTTCCTGCTGGGCGACAACGGGTCCGGCAAGACGACGCTGCTCGATGCCATCCACTTGGTGCTGACGGCCGGACGCGAGATGGAATTCAATTCGGCGGCCCGTGTGGCTGGTGCGAAAGATTCGGGCGGTCGTACCTATCAAGGCATCGTGCTCCGTTACAATGCCGTCACGGGACGTCCTCTGCGCGAGAGCGGCATCACCTATGCCGCCCTCGAATTGCACAGCGACCAAGGCCGCATCGTCTCGATCGCAGTGGGACTTGCCGCCGAAGGAATGGATGTCGCGATCGACCGCTGGGGCGGTCTCGCATCGGTGCCGGTTGCCGATCTGCCCTTGACGGTGGAGGAAAATGGTCGTTTGCGGGCACGGACGCAGGCCGAATTCAAGAAGGGCATGGCGTCTTTGACGGGTGGGCGCGCCTATACGCACATCAACGAGTATGCGGATGCCGTCGGCATGCGCCTCTTCGGCTCGCTTGAAAAGTACGCCGATGTCTGCAAGCTTCTCCGCACAGGCAAGGCCTATCGTGAAATCGCCGCACGCGCGGCAAACTACGACGAGCTCTTCCGCCAGCTGCTTGAGGACCCGCCGCGCGAAACGTTTGAACCGCTTTTGAAGGGTCTGCGCGAACTCGACGCGAGCAAGGCGAAGCTTGAGCAGATCGACGAACGCGCGCATTATCTTGACGATTTGCGCCGTGCGCGTGAACAGCTTGATTCTCTTCGTCTGAAGACCGACCTTGTTTCATGGGCTGAAGCCGATCGCGTGCGTGAAAAGACGACGGTGGAAATCGCGTCGCTTGCAGCGGCGTGTGCCGCAGGGGCGGAAGAACGGACGAACTTGGAGCGCCAGGCCGGGACGGCGCAAGGTGAAACCGCACGGACGCGTGAACGGCTGGCTGAACTGCGGGCCAAGGATTCGTCCGGACTCGTCAACCAGGAAAAGCATATCTTCGCCCGTTTGGCCGAGGCGCAGCGCGTGGCGGCGACCGCGCAGGCTGATGCGGTGGCGGCGGAAAGTCGCCGTGAGGCCGATGCGCGCGCGGAGTCCCAGCAGAAGAAGACGCTAGCGACGGTGTCCCGGCAGTCGGGCGATGCCGTGCAGAAGGCGTCGAAGGCCGCGGGGATTGCCGTGGGTGCCGTGACGGATGTCCTGTTCGGTACGGCGAATGGCGCGGCGGTGGCGGATGTGTCCACGCCGTTTGTCGAGGCGCGTGCGCAGGTGGTGCAGGTTCGCGAGACCCGCGTGGCGGAGGCGTTTGCGGCTCGGCAGGTCTGCGAGACGACGCAGGCGGATGTGGATGCGGCGCGTCAGGAACTTGAGACGCTGCAGCATCGCGGCGAGAGCCTGCCGAATGTCCCCGGCTTCGAAGCGGCGCGACGCGATCTTCGGAGCGCACTGCTCGATGCGCGGCCGCTCTATGAACTGCTGGAGCCGAATCCGAGTTGCGATGCGCGGCATTTGGCGCTTCTCGAACGCTTGCTGGGCGATGAATTTCTCGCGACCTGGATTGTCGATGAGCCGCAGTTGGATGCAACGCGTCGTCTCGTGTGGCGCGAAGAAGGTCCGCTCACGGTGGCCAGTCGTGCCGATCAAGATGGTGTGGATGCGCCTGCTCTTGCGCCCGGACTTTTCAACTACTTGTCCGTGACGGATTCCGATACGGCGGCGATTCGTCTGGTGGCCCGCCAGCTCTGTGCGAAGGCGGCCCCGCAGGACTTCGATTTCCTTTCGTTGAAGGCCTGGAACTTCCGTTCGCGTCAGGGCGTCTTTGCAGATGCGAAGCCGCGTTTGATCGGTTCGAAGGCGCGTGCAGCGGAGCAGGCACGTTTGATCCGCGCGGCGGAAGAGCGTCTCGCGGCGGCCGAGAAGGCGAACCGAAATGCGTTACGTGCGGCGGCGGCCTCCGACACGGCCGTGGCGAATGTCAAGGCATTGGAATCGGCGCTGGAGGATGCCCGAACAGAGCTCGACGAGGCACTGAAAGTCTGGCGGGAGGCGGCGGCGATAGCGCGAGCCTCGTCGGAACGGGCGACCTATGTGCGCACGACGGCCACCGAGCGCTTGCACGAAGCGCAGGTCGTACGGGAGGAACTGGAAGACGTTCGGCTTCGGATGCGCGCGGCGGGAATCGACGGATCGCTGGAGAAGAAGATCGCGGCTGTCGAACGCAAGGTGAAGGCGAATGAAGAGGCCGCCAACGAGCTGCAGCGTCAGTTGGGCGCGGTTGAGACGCGGCTTGAGGCTCTGCACAATCAACAGGTAGAAGCCGACCAGCGGCTGGCGTCCGCACAGCGGCAGATCGAGGCGTTGACGGCACGCTTTGCCGCGCATCTAGGCGAGTCGATGGACGCGGGCGCTTTTGTGCGGACGAAGTGTCCGGAGGCTTTTTCGGACAAGGCCGATTTTGCGCAGCTTCGCGAAAATCTCGTGAAGAGCGCGAGTGCGGTCGAGACGGAAATCGCCCATAAGATCCGCGATGTCAAAGGCGCGTACTATGCGTTTTCGTTCGATCGGGTGCAGAATCGGCTCGTCGACCGGCGGGGTGAGCCGCTGGACAAAGTCATTGCCGAAGAGACGGCGAGTCTGGATGATCTGCGGTCCATTATCGACCGCAAGACGCGCGAGGTGTTCGAGCAGATCTTCATGGGCGAGATCATGGACCGCCTGAATGTCAGCTGGCATCAGATGACGGAACTTGTGTCGCGGATCCAGCGCAAGTTGACGGGTCGTCGCTTCGGGTCGAACCGCTATGCGTTTGAAATCGAGACGGTGCCCGAATACGAGGAGTTCGTCAACCTCGTCAAGCAGGCTTTCCGGCGCGAGTCGGAGGAGGGTAAGGCGGAACTGCAGCGCATTCTCGAGAACCATCGTGACGAGATCATGAACGCGGATTTTGATCGCGTGCCCGACTTGTTCGACTATCGTAAATGGTTCCGGTTCCAGTTGAAGGTCTTTGTCGAGAATACGGAAGGCCGCGTCATCGACCGCAAGGTCAAGAGCATGGGGTCGGGTGGCGAGCAGGCGGTGCCGAACTATCTGCTCATTCTCACGGTTGCGGAGTTCCTCTATCACGGCGGCGACCAGGTGGATCCGCCGAAAGTGGCGCCGTTGCTGTTCGACGAGGCGTTTTACGGCATCGATGCCGAACGGCGTGACCAGTTGCTGGCATTCGCGGACGATTTGGGCTTGCAGCTCTTCGTCTCGTCGCCGGATCAAGACGGAGTCAAGCGCGAGATTCGCCACTCCGTTTCGCTGATTGTCGTCAAGGATGAAAACCTTGATGTTCATTTGAGTCCCATTGTGTGGAACAATGTGCCGACTCAAGGTGTATTGCTCGGAGAAAGCGGTTCCGCGCCGGGCATGGAAATAAGAGAGGAAACGCGATGAAACTAGACCAGACCCTGTCGTCTTTGGATGTATCCGAAGAGGCGGCACGTGCGGCGTTGGAAAAGGCGCCCGGATTGAAACCGCTGCTGATGCGCTTCGCGCGGAAGGCCCTGAAAGGGCAGCCCGTGCCGCGATCGTTTACAGGTGACGCCTACAGCTACGAGACGCAGCAGCTGCTTGAACGTCTTCTCCATACCGTGACGGGACGAACGTCGGACGGCAAGGTCTACGGAACGATCCTCGATTTCATGCGCGAGCCGAGTCATTGGCGGGGGCTCGTCCGGGCGTTGGGGCTCGAAGGCGAGGCGGTTCCGAAAGATCCTGTGTCCGACCTGATGACGCGTTTGACATGGCAGTATCCCCAACTGAAGGAAGATATCGATTTCCTTGCGACGCTTGACGTGGTGAAGCAGTTTCTGCGTACGCCCGAGGGCCGTCAAAAGTGGAAAGTGCTCTTTGAGCGTGCGTGCGCACTGATTGAAGAGACAGATGAAACGCGCACGCCGACCACGCTGTCCCAATTGGGTTCCGACTGGTTTAACGACAGCAAGTGCCTGCGGAGTGGTCCGCTGTATGGACAGCTAGTGACGATTCTGGCGGTATTCGGCAACATGTCGGCGAGTGATCGGGCCGTCTTGGAAGCCTTCCGCATCTATGACAATCCGTATACCCGGTCCGTCCTTTGTTTTGC
This sequence comes from Kiritimatiellia bacterium, assembly GCA_024405255.1. The sequence continues at coordinate 13,492 of JAKSOY010000064.1, read as the reverse complement.
ACCATTCGCTTTTACGACGCGCGACGGTCGGTATTTCGACTTCCCGCGGCGTCTCTTTGAGGCCGGACTTGCCTGCCAATTGCCCGTGCAGACGGTGGCGCAGATTGTCTCAATTACCTGGGAGGGCGTGGGCAAGAAGATCGTCACGAGCGAGAATGCCGCGCCGCTTGTGAGGTTCGTCCAGGCGAAGACGCCGTTCGTTTATACGGAAGGGTATCCCAATTCAGCTGTGATGAATCTGCTGAAGGTGTTCGCGCAAGCCGAACTCAAGGCCATTCATTATGGCGATACTGATTTGGACGGCTTTCTCATTGCCGCGCACGTTGGTCTCGTGATTCCGCTGAATCGCGTGGTTGCGGAAGAGATCATCCGGCAGCCGGGTCAGTTGAAGGGCATTCCATTGACGGCCGAGCAGATGAAGGATGTTAATGACTGTATTGAATCGTATCCAGCGGATTGGCCCTTGCAGGGGGCGTTGAAACGGATTCGTGAGCTGGGTTGCTGGTATGAACAGGAGGCGTTTCCGCTGTGAAAAGACGGAATTCAAATACAGCGGCGGGAGACGATCTTTTCGCCGCCGCCGAACAGCGGCGGGCGACGCCTTTGGGGTCTGTCCCTGCCGCGCCCGTGGCACCGCCCGAGCCGGTTGTGCTGATCGATTCGCCGCTGGTCAGTGAATCGGCGGAGTGGCTGGCCACGCGTGCAACGACGCTGGGCAGTCTCCTCGCGAGCGAACGGGCGCCAGAGTATGTGGCGATTTTGCGCGCCTTTGCCGTGATGCGCGATGGACACGAGCCCGAGCCGCTGCATGAAGATCTGCTTGTCAAAGTCTGCGGGGAGGATTATACGGTCTCGTCCGAGGCGCAGTTCAAGAGCGACTTGCGGCAGCTGAAAGACTGGTCGCTCGTGAGCGAGCGGATCGAGAAGGAGCGCTTGCGCGGCTATCGCGACAATCGGCGCACGAAGTTCCGCTATCGGCTTTGCGATGACGCGGTTTCCTTCGTGGCATGGCTGAGTGAACGGCGCGAGCACGACCTTGCGCCGGAGAGCACTGCGGCGACGGGCAACCTGCTGGATGCGCAGATTTCGTTGCTGCAGGAACTCAGGCGCAGGGTCCGAACGGTGGTGACGGAGACGGTCGACTATGAAACGGCCGGCGCGGTGCTCTACCGAGTCGAGCAGATGCGCCTCAATGTCGACGCCACGGCGAAGACGTTGCAGGTGCTCAACCTTCGATTGCTCAGTTTCGGCGCCGATTCGTTTCAAGTGTCCGAAGCCAAAGAGGTGGTCGACGAGCTGGGACATTTCCTCGAGCATTTCGGCCAGCGCTTCAGCGTGTTGCAGACGGAGATCAATGCCGTCCTGAGCGACTTGCGCAATAAGACGTATGGTCCGCGCTGGACGGCCTGTGCGACGCGGCTTCGGGATGAAACGGCCAAGTTCCGTCACATCGCTTCCGTCCGTGTACCCGATGCGCCAACGGCCCTGGAGGATGCGAGTGCCTTCTACGGCGCGGGTGGACGCCTCGGCGAACTCGTCTCGCGCGTGCGTGATTCGGCACGCAAGGTCTGGGGCAAGCTCAATGCGAAGCTGCGCGAACTTGAACGTCGGAACCATCGGCTTGAAGACCTGCAGGCCCGACTGAAGGAATTCGCCTGTTTGGAAGAAGACGAGGTGCCGTATGATTGGATGCGGCGCGTCCTCGAGACGGCGGCGATGCGAGGCGACCCGTTGATCCGTCCGAGCGGTGAGAAGTCGAAGCATCCGCTGCCGAAACGGGCGTCCAAAATCAAGCAGAAACACCTGGTGGCGTGGATCACGCCGCGCCATTTCGGCGAGAAGGCGAATGTCGCCTCGATTACGGAAGTGAAGGCACAGCGGTTGAAAGACTGGATGCAGATGCGCGGGCTCGTTCCATATGTTGGGCAGGAGGTTCGTCTGTCGGCGGGTTCTTTTGCAGAGTTCGACGATTTTCCAAAGATTGTGCAAGTTATCGAAGCACTGCGCCTAGGGGGCGGCGAGAAAGGCCGTCGCCATCTCCAGCTTGTCGGGCGCGACTGTGCCGTGCGGGCGGATGTGCAGGTCGACTCTTCGACGCTTTCCTTTGACGATCTCGCACTTAAGGCAACGTCCAAATAAGTCCGAAGCCGAATTTTCTAAAACTCTCGCTTTACCTTCGTTCGGGATTGTGCTATACTATTCGTCACTTTCCCGAGCTTAGGGGAAAGCCCTTCGGACCGTAGCGCAGCCTGGTAGCGCGTTTGCTTGGGGTGCAAAAGGTCACGAGTTCAAATCTCGTCGGTCCGACCATTCAAACTTCCGCTCGAGGGCGGGAGTTTTTGTTTTTTAGAGAGTGGATCAAAAGAAAGGTGGTAAGAGAATGAATATTCGAATGATCACGGGTTTTACTGCAGTTGTGGTTTCTTGTCTGTGTGTGCAGGCGAAGGTTGAACCGTATGGTATTCTTCCGACGGCGGCGCATTTGCCGTACCAGGAACGTGAGATCATGGCGATTGTCCATTGGGGACCGAATACGTTTACCAATGTCGAATGGGGATTTGGCAATGTGCCGGCGGAGAAGGTGAATCCCGATCAACTTGATCCCGAGCAGTGGGTGGTGGCGATGAAGGCTGCGGAGATCAAGTCCGTCGTGCTCGTCGCGAAGCACCATGACGGATTCTGCCTGTGGCCGAGCAAGCTCTGTCCGGATGGATATTCGATGGCGAACGCCGGTGGTCGGAACAAGGGTTTCGATGTCGTGCGTGCGGTGGCCGATGCGTGTCGGAAGCATGGACTTAAATTCGGCTGCTACGTGTCGCCGTGGGATCGCCACCAGGCCAACTATGGTACGCCCGCGTATGTCGATTACTTCCACAACCAGTGGCGTGAATTGCTCACCAACTACGGCGAAATCTGCGAGATCTGGCTCGACGGCGCCAATGGCGGTACGGGCTGGTATGGTGGCGCGAATGGCGGCAAGGGCGAGCGGCGCTCGATTCCGGCGGGCTATTACCGCAAGCCGCAGCTGCTGCAGATGATGCACGAACTGCAGCCGATGGCGCTGGCCTTCGGTGGACATGGCAACTGGTCCACGACGTGGTGCGGTACGGAGAGCGGCTATTCGCCCGAAACGTGGAAGTACGTGCGAAAGGGCGAAGACGGCGGGATGTATTGGACGCCGTCCGAGAGCGATACGCCGTTCCGCCAGCAGTGGTTCTTCCATCCGAACCAGCATCCGAAATCGCTTGCGGTTCTGGTGAAGGCGTATTATGAGTCGGTCGGACGTGCTGCCGTCCTGAACTTCGGCATTGCGCCTGATACGCACGGACGCGTCTGCGACGAGGATGTGAAACAGCTCAAGGCGTTCGGCGACTGGGTGCGGGCGTTCAACGCGGTTGACCTGGCGGCGGGTGCGGTGAAGACCGTGACGGGAGAGGGACTCGACCAGACCATTGAGCTGAAGCTGCCGAAGGTCGTGCGTTTCAACTGCTGCGATCTCAAGGAGGAAATCACGCTGGGACAGCGCGTGGTGAAGTTCGACGTCGAGGCGAAAGTCGAAGGCGAATGGCGGCATCTCGCGTCTGCGACGACCATGGGGTATCGTCGGATCGTTCGGTTCGATCCGGTCGAGTCCGATTGCGTGCGTGTGCAGGTGAAGGGCGAAGCCGAGCCGGTGGTCAAATCCATCGCGTTGCGTTTCGGCAAGAGCGTCGATGCAGAACGTGGCATGGCGGACGATGCCCTGTCGCGCAGTCAGTGGAAGCCGCTTGAGTCGAGCGTCCCCAATCTCGAGACGGTGAAGAATGTCTTTGACGGTCGGGCCAATACGCTGTGGCATTCCCACCCGATGTCGGGGCCGTTGCCGCCGCCGCAGTCGTTCGCGATCGACTGTGGTAAGACGGTGACGATCAAGGGCTTCGACTATCTGCCGCGTCAGGACGGTTGTCCGCGCGGGTTGACGGATGGTTATGCGTTCTACACCTCTGACGATGGAAAGAACTGGACGCTCCGTGCCGAAGGCGAATTCGGCAATGCTCTGGCCAATCCCGTGCGTCAGCGAGTGACGCTGGCACAGCCCGTCAAAGCGCGTTATTTCAAATTCGTCGGGACGCATGCGGCAAACAACTGCAACCACGTGGCTGTCGCTGAATTCTACCTCTTCTAATGTCGCAGATCGATTCAATGCCCAGTCTGTTCAGATCGTTTCTTCGGCTCTCGGCCGACGCGTTCCTCTTGGGGGGCGCGTTGGTTCTGGCCGGTTGCCGTACGATTGAACCGCGGGCTGATCTGCGCACGTTTGAATATCCGTTCGTCGACGATTATTCCGTTGTCAATCGCGCCACGTTCAGCTGGCAGGATGAATTCCTGTCGGCCTCGAGCGACATCTATTCTCAGGACCTGGCAGGACCGCTCGCGGCGTTGTCGGGTGCCGTCTATGGATACCATCTTGAGATGGATGTCCATTCGCTTGAGGGCCTCGGTTTCGACCGCGCGCGCATGGTTCGATGCTACGGGAAGGATCTCAACTATCAAGATCCTGTCTACGGCCTCAACCTTGTTGGATTTACGCTCGCCACGAAGCGGGTGTTGTTCGAGGGTGTGCCGCGCGATGTGATCTTCATCGTCCTACGCGGCACCTTCGGACGCGACGAGTGGGTGTCGAATATGAACGTGTGCAATACCTGGGGCGCGGCCGAAAATCCGGATCCTGCGGCGATTCCCGCATTGCACGAAGGTTTTCGTCTCGCGGCGGACCAGGTCGAAAACGCCCTTGTCGCGTTTGTGCGGACGAACAACCTCGATCTCGCGTCCGCGAAGGTGGTCATCACGGGACATAGCCGCGGCGCGGCCGTGGCGAATATCCTCGGGGCGCGTCTCGACGATGCCGCGCAGGCGAAGGGACGTTCGCCCTTTGCGGCACTTTCGCGGCAGAATGTCTTTGTCTATACGTTTGCCTCGCCGAACACCGTTTTGCGCACGGATGTCGATGTCCGTTCGCCGCGTTATGGCAACATCTTCAATGTCATCAATCCGGAGGATATTGTGCCGCGCGTGCCGATCGCCCGTTGGCAGGCGCGGCGTTTTGGACGCGATCTCCACTTGCTGGACTATGATTCGCTGTCGCTCTGGGGACTTTGCTGGAATGACGCCTACGGCGATATGAAGGACGCCGTCAAGGAGATGTGCGGGTATGAATGGTGGCATCTGCCGTTTGGGACGAATTCCGTGTGTGCGGTGCCGACCCTGCTGGGGAATGTCGCGCCGACACTGGTCGACCTCTATGCGATCCCGCCCGGCCAGCGACAGGTCGGACATCTGACGAGTGTCCAGTCCATCGTTGAACACGCGATCTATCGGGCCGTGTCGCCAACCGGTCAGGACGACTGGAACACCTCGCTGGGACGCGATGTGGCGAATCTTTCGGAAGTGTTCAGACTCTTCGAACATCCGCTGGAGAAGTCGATTCGCAATCAGGTGTTCTATTATCCTGACGGACATGATTTTTCCCGTCAGCCCGGGATGTTCAACTTCGTTTGGCGCATCATCTGCACACACGCCCCGGCAACCTACATCGGCTGGATGAAGTCCGCCGAGAAGAACGGACCCGCATCCGTTTTTACGAACTGGTCTGATCGTGATTCTCGTTCCTTAACCTCAACCACAAAAGAAAAATGAAAAACAAGATTGTCTCGTTTGTGATGGTATTGGCGGTTGCCATTGAAACAGCCGTTGCCGCAAATCTGAATTTCGCGCCGCCGCGGCTCGTACCGGCGCCGCAGAAGGCGTCGTGGCGGTTGACCGACTGCGCGTCGCTGACGAATGGTGTGAGGATTAACCTGAATCTGGCGGGTGAACACGAGTCGGTCCGCGCCTGGTATGAGGCGCATCTCAAGAATGTGTTTGGCGTGACGGCAAATATCAAGACGCAGACTGTGGCGCGTCCTGAAGGGGAAGGTGATGAGGGTTATCGTATCGTTCTGGGCGGACACGCGATCGAGATCGGCGCCAAGGGGTTGACGGGGGCGCGTTATGCGTTTCAGACGTTGCGCCAGCTGATGATTCCGATGCGGGGGACGTTGAAGGTCGAAGGCTGGATGGCACCTGTGTGCGACATCCGCGATCGACCGTCGTCGTCGTTCCGTGGAATCCACCTGTGCTGGTTCCCCGAGACGAAAGTCTCGTTCATTGAACGGTGCATTCGTTTGGCCGGCTACTACAAGATGAACTATGTGGTGCTCGAAACCTGGGGCACGTTCCGAAGCGAGAAGTATCCGTGGTGGGGATGGAAGACGGGGACGATGACAAAGGCGGAAATCGCCCGTTTGCGGGGTATCGCTCAGGACTTGGGCGTGACGCTCATTCCGCAGTTCAACATCTTCGGCCATGCGACGATGAGCCGCGGTCAGAGCGGCAAGCATGCGGCGCTTGATTTTCATCGTGAGTACCAGCCGATCTTCGAGCCGTATCGTGGCTGGAACTGGTGTCTGTCGAATCCTGTCGCCTGTACGATGATCGACGACTTGGTGCGTGAACTGCACGAGGCTTTTGGAAATCCGCCGTATTTCCACATCGGTTGCGACGAGGCGAATCCGCCGAGCTGTCCTGTCTGTCGCGCGCATGATTACGTGGAACTCATTGCGAGCAACATCACACGCGTTTCAAAACTCCTCGAATCACGCGGCGCGCGGGCGATGATGTGGCACGACATGCTGTTGAAGCGGGGAACGTTTTCGCCGTTCTATGCGAACGCCGGCGCGGGAGAGGAGCGGCTGCTCGGGATGTTGCCGAAGTCCGTCATCATCTGCGACTGGTTCTATGGCAATGTGGTGAATTCGGGGTATCCGACGTTTGCGCATTTCCGCAAGGCCGGCTACGATCTGCTGACTTCGCCCTGGGATGTGCCCACGGCGACGCTCGTGCAGGCCCGTGCGGCCCGCGCGGCGGGGGCGCTGGGCGTGTTGGGAACGACATGGCACCACGTCTACAAGGATTCGCTTGGACGCGAGTTCGTGCCGACGGCGAGCGGTGCCTGGGGAACGGGGGGCGATGTTTCGATGTTCATCGACCATTGGCGTCAGATGGGCTGGGATGCGAACGTGCAGGACTCTGACGAGACGGGTGTCGTCACGGACCAGATCCCGTCCCGTTCGAACATCGAATTCAGACCGGGTTTCTAAGAACTAGGATTTCGGCAGTTGATGAAAGAATTTTAGTGATTTATGTCTAGGATTAGAATGGAAAAAATGCTATTCTATCCCCATGGCTAAGTCTTGGAAAAATTCGACTGTCCTCTACCTCCTGTCCATGGCCGGACTGGGGGGACTTTTGTATGGTGTCGACTTCGGTGTGATCGCCGCCGCGGAGCCCTATCTGAAGGCATTGGGGATTTATTCCGGGGCGCGGGTGAGCCTGATTGTTGGAGCGGTGCTCGTGGGCGGACTCCTGTCTTCGATTACGGCGGGTATGCTCTGCGACTGGCTGGGGCGCCGTAAGACGATCATCCTTTCGGCGGGAATGTTCCTGGCGGCGATTCCGGTGGTGTGTCTCGCCCTCGACAATTTCCCGCTGTTGTATGCCGGACGTGTCCTTCAGGGAATGAGTGCGGGCTATATGGCAGTGGCGATGCCGATGTACCTCACGGAAACCCTCCCGGCCGAAATCCGCGGACGCGGTACGGGCGTCTTTCAGACCTGCCTCGGGATCGGCCTTGTCGTCGCGGCGGCGGCGGGCTGCATCATCGCAAGCTGTCTGGGGGCGGCTGACACGCTGAGTTCGGATGCGGCGAAAATGGTCTCGGCCTGGCGGGCCAATTTCTGGTGGACCCTGGTGCCCGTGGCGGTTTTGTTCGTCGGCTCGTTCCGGTTGAAGGAAAGTCCGGTGTGGGAAGAGCGTCGCAAGGCTCGGACGGCGGCGGCGACCGTCGACGATCGTTCGGAAGGGGGCTCGCTTTTCCAGCGGCGCTATGTCGTGCCGTTTCTGCTGGCCTGTCTCGTGTTGACGCTGAACAAGACCACGGGCATGAGTTCGTTCACGAGCTATCTGGTGTCGATTTTGCACAAGGCGGGTTTCAGCGGCATTCTTGCCAACTACGGACAGCTGATCGTGAAGTTCACCAACATCTTCATGACGGTCGTTGCGGCGATGCTGATCGACCGGAAGGGGCGCACGTGGTTGCTGAAGCTTGGCACGGGCGGAATGGCGGTGGGGCTGTTCGCAATCGGCGGGGTCTTCTTCGCGATTGAACGCTGCGGCGTGACGGCGGGGTATCTGACGGGACTCGTGACGCTGGTGCTCTTTTTCTTCATGTACTGTTTCTATGCGATCGGGCCGGGCATCTGCGTGTGGCTCGTGCTGTCGGAGCTGATGCCGAAGCGCATTCGCGCCAATGGCATGGCGATTGCGTTGTTCATGAACCAGCTCGTGGCGTGCGGTCTCGCGTCGACGTTCCGTCCCTGGGTGGAACACTGGGGCTGGGACAGCATGTTCTTCTTCTTCGCCATCAACGCGGTTCTCTATTTCGTCGTCAGTTGCTTCATCCCTGAAACCAAAGGAAAATCATTGGAAGAACTGGACAGCCTCTTTGATCGAAAAGTGAATACGACAAACATGAATCTCAAAGGAAAACAATGATCACTCAAACATCTGTCAGCTACTACGGTCTCAACTATATCGAACATGCAGAGGCCGATTTCAAGGAAATGGTTGCGCATGGCGTGACGAATGTGATTCTCGCCGTGACGGAATTCGATTTCGACTTCTGGCGGCCGAACATTCCGAAGATCGTCGACAAGGCCCACGAACTGGGTCTGAAGGTTACGATTGACCCGTGGGGCAACGGCAAGTATTTCGGCGGCGAGCAGGTCTCCAAGTTCCTGCAGGACAACGTCGAGAACCGCCAGGTGTCGGCGCTCACGGGCGAGAAGCTGCCGTACGCGTGTTTCAATACGAACAGCTACCGCGACTATTTCAAAAACTTCTGTCTGACGCTCGCGCGTGAGACGAAGTGCGACGGTTTCTTCTGGGATGAGCCGCATTACGCGTTCCCGAAGGGCATTGCGTCGATTACCGGCGGCGTCGCCGACGACTGGACGTGCTACTGTCCCGTCTGCCGCAAGCGCTTCGAGGACTACTACGGCTATCCGATGCCGAAGTACATGACGAACGACGTCAAGCAGTTCCGCTGGCGCGAGGCGCTGGTGGTGCTCTCCGAGACGTCGAAGGCGCTCAAGGAGCTGCGTCCCGAACTGGAAATCACGTGCTGCGTGCATGCCACCCAGAACGGCTACTATGTGTCCGAATACCGGGGCTATGACAACTGGGATATGGTGGGCGCGTGCCCGTACTTCGATGTCTTTTCCACGACGATCATCAACTGGGCGCTGCCCGAGGATTTCTATCGCGACATCACGGCGCGCACCGTGGCGATCGCCCAGAAGTACGGCAAGAAGTCCGAGCGCTGGTTGATGGGCTACTACAAGCAGCCCAAGGACTGGAAGCAGGTGGACAAGTGGGTGGACATCGCGGTGGAAATGGGTGTCGACCGTCTTTCGGCCTGGACCTATCGCGGCGGGTATGGCACGGTGGTTGGCGCCCCCGATGCGCTCAAGCTCTGGGACACGATCGGCGAGAACTACAAGCGGGTCTGCCAGCAGAAGAACGGATGATGAAGTCGTATCTGGAAGAGATCACCGGCCTGCTCGAGCGGATCGAACGCGAGGAGGGCACAGCGATGGCGGCAGCGGCAAAGGCCGTCGCCGAGGTGATTGTGCAGGATGGAATTGTCCATACCTTCGGGTGCGGACATTCCCATCTGCCGTGTCTTGACACGTTCTACCGCGCGGGCGGACTCGCCTGCGTGTCGCCGATTCTCGACGAGGACCTGATGCTGCATGATGGTGCGGCGAAGTCGTCTCGGATGGAGAAGACGAGCGGCATTGCGGCAGAGGTGTTTCGTCGCCATGCGGTCGATCCGAAGAAAGATCTGCTGGTTGTCGTTTCCGCGTCCGGGAAGAATGCGGCACCTGTCGAAATGCTGCGTGCGGCGAAATCCGCCGGCGTCAGGACGATCGCGATTTCCTCTTCGGCCTATCGGGACCACGGGGCCGTGCTGCTGGACGAAGCGGACCTCCCCATTGACTGCAAGGTGCCGTATGGCGATGCGGTGATCGAGGTCGGTGAAGGGATGATGGGCGGACTTTCAACGTATGCGTCGCTGTTCATCCTCAATTCGATTCTCATCGAAGGCGCGAAAGAAGCGTGGGCGCGCGGTGTGCTGCCGCCCATTTACACGAGTGGCAACGTCGTGGGCGGAACCGAGAAGAACCTCGCGCTGGAGGCTCGGTATTTCGGTCGCGTCAAACGGCTCTAGAGGACGATGGAATGGTGACAATCGCGGTCATCGGCCTCGTCGGCCGTTCGCAGTTCTTCGAGGTGCCTCGCTTCCATCAGGGCGGCGAGACCATCACGGCGTCGTCGCTGTTTTGCGAATGGGGTGGCAAGGGATTCAACCAGGCGGTGGCGGCCGCCCGACAGGGTGCGGACGTGCGTTTCCTCGGGGCCGTCAATGCCGCCGACCTGGCGCCGCTGCAGGACTTCTGCCACTCCGAAAGCATTAGCGAGTTCTTGGCGACGCGTCCGGAACCGACTGCGACAGCGGCGATTTTGACTGATGGAACCGGCGAGACGCGGGTCACGGTCTATCCGGGAGCGGCATTGTGCGCCGACGATATAATGGATTTCGTGGTCGACATTGGCCGAGCCGATTTCCTGCTGCTCAACAATGAAGTGCCAGAGGCGGTCAATCTTGCCGCCCTCGAGATCGCGAAGCGGTTCGGTACGAAGATCATCTATAATCCCGCACCGGCCCGAACGCTGCCCAAGGAAATTCGGGAAGCGGTCGACATCTTCACGCCGAACGAATTCGAAGAAAAAGAGCTCATCGACATCCCGACAACCTCGGAAGTCGTCACAACGTTGGGCGCGAAGGGCTGTCGCATCCGTTCAACGGGCGAGGTCATCCCCGCGCCGAAGGTGAAGGCCGTCGATTCGACCGGGGCGGGCGATACGTTCAACGCGGTGCTGGCGGTGCGTCTCGCCGAAGGTTCTTCACTTGTCGATGCCTGCCGGGCCGCCGTTGCCGCCGCTTCGCAAAGCGTCACCCGCCGTTTCGTCATCCCCTCAATCCCCTACCGTTCCCCTCTACCCCTAAACTCTAAAACCTAACCCCTAAAACCTAAAAACCTATGTTCAACGATTACGGATACATTGACAACGCAATTGCCAACATCAAGGCGGTTGCTGAAAAACAGGAACAGAACATCGACGCCGCCGGCAAGCTGATGGCCGATGCCATTGCCGCCGACCGGTTGATCTACGTCTATGCGGGCGGTGGACACACGACGCTCGCGATGGGCGAAATGTTCTTCCGCGCAGGCGGCCTCGCCAACATCAACCCGATGATGGAGACGGCGCTTTCCGTGTTCAACCAGGCGCTCAAGTATCTTGCGCTCGAGCGCACGGAAAACTTTGGCGCGTCGATCGTCAAGTACTACGATCCCCAGCCGGGCGATGTGGTGATTTTCTTCCACAACATCGGCATCAACCCCGCGACGATCGATGCGGCGATGGAATGCCACAAGCGCGGGTGCAAGATCATCGCCGTCGCGAGTTCCTATTGGCAGAATGAAATGCCGAAAGACCATTTCATCCGCCACTCGAACGGGACGAATCTCTTTGACTATGCCGATGTGGCGATCGACGACTACAATCCTGTCGGCGATGCGATCGTCAATGTGCCCGGGATGACGACGCCGATCGGACCTGTCTCGAACGTGGTCGATTTCACGATCGCCCACCTGCTTGAAATCAGCTGCTGCCGCCAGTGTGTCGAACGCGGGCTCGTGCCGCCGGTCTGGAATTCCGCAAACGCGCCGGGTGGCGACGAAAAGAATGCGGCGTATCTCAAGAAGTATCGTCCGCTCGTCAAGTGTCTGTAACCGGAAACGATATCGAGGAAACGAAATGAACATCAAGAAAATGAACAAGGGACTCGACTTCCTGCGCGAGAAATACGGCGCGGCGAAAGGCGAGATCACCCTCAAGGACGGTCATTGCTACGTGGGTGCGACGCCGCTGTTGCCGGGTCGTATGGAGCGTAAGATCGTCGAACTCAAGAAGATGACGGAAAACGGGACGCTTGAAGGCGTCTCCACGCTGCGTTTCGCGGCATTTGCGCCGAAGGGGTCCGACCCCGAGGCGATGCTTGCGAAAGAGCTCGATCTCGCCGCCTATCTCGGGGCGGCCGACGTGACGCGCGTGTTCGCCGTCGCGAACGGCGGAGCGATCAACGTCCTCGCGAAGCTCGCGAACGATGTGAACATTTCGGTGGAGATCGGCACGGGCCTTCCGAAGAAGGAACTGGGGTACGACCGCCACGAGATCATCGCCAAGCGCGGCGTCGCCTGCGACCAGACGGTCGACACCCACACGCCGCATGCGTCGATCCGCTGCTGGGACACGAAGGACGCGGTCGAGTACACCGACGTCGACACGGAGCTCTTCGGGATGACCTACGAGGAGATCTGGAACGTCCGCGCGGCGTTCGCGCTCCTCCAGAAGCGCGCGAGCGCGAAGGTGTGGACGGCCGCGTGGTCCAAGGCCGTGAAGGCCGCCGACCTGGCGTTCAAGGCGGACAAGTCGAAGGCCGCGAAGACCATCGCCCTCAGGAAGGGCATTTCGACCGTTGAGGCAATCAAGACTGCGGAGGTGCGCTAATGAAACCCGTTAAGATCGCGATGATGGGCATGACCCACGGCCATACCCGCAAGTACTACCAGACGCTTCTGGACAACAAGAAGCTCGACTGGGTGGCGAGCTGCGCCCAGGACGAGGACGCCAAGAAGACGTACGAACTCTACAAGACGGGCGTGCCGTGTTACCTCGACCCCGAGGAAATGTACAAGGCCCATCCCGACATCGAGGCCGTCGTCATCGCTTCGGCGAACGACCAGCACTTCGCGCAGATGAAGTGGTGCGCCGAAAAGGGCATCCACATCCTCTCGATGAAGATTCCGACCTTCGACATGAAGGAATACGACGAGATGATCGAGATGTGCGACAAGGCGGGAATCGTCTGCCAGATCGAACTCGAGATGCATTATAACTCGGTCGTGCGCCGCTTGAAGAAGCTCATCGCAGAAGGAGCGATCGGCAAGATCAAGGCGGTCCAGATGACGAACATCACCCTCTCGCCCGTGTGGGCGTTCCCGTGGCAGGGCGATCCGCAGGCGAGTTTCGGACGGGTGGAACATCTCAAGGCGGGCGATCCGCGTTTCAAGGGCGGCTCCCTCTGCGACCATCCGCACATCTTCGATCTCATCCGCCATCTCACGGGCAGCGACTTCGACTACATCTATGCCGAAGTGGCGCCGAATCTGCGTGACGGACTCAAGGTCGAAGACATGCTCATGGCCGCCGGCAAGATGAAAGACGG
>JAKSOY010000063.1 GCA_024405255.1 Kiritimatiellia bacterium | reverse complement strand
TGCTATAATAGGGCCATGAAAAAGATTACCAAAAAAATGTTGAGTGTCGCGATGTGGGCCTTGGCTTGTCCGGGGGCCGCGCTTGCGATGGATTTTGCCAACCTGCAGCAGCCGGCTTCGCTTGCAATCGACGGTGTGGCGGCGGCGGAGAGCGTGACGGTCGGTTCCGACGGCTGGGTCCGCGTGCAGCGCGCGCAGCCCTTTTCGTGGGTGACGTTGACGTGGAAGGTCGATCTGGGCGCCGCGACGAAGGTCATCGGCGGCGAATGGGAACGAACCTACGGCGACACGGCCTGGATTCCGCTTGAGCAGAATGAGAAGGCGCGTCCGCGCAAGGGCGCGATGCCGTGGTATTTCCTGGCGACCGACGGTACGCGCACCGATGGCTACGGTGTTGAAACGCAGCCGAACGTCTTTGCCTGCTGGCATGCGACGCCGGGTGAGATCACGTTGCGTCTCGACTGCCGCGCGGGTTCGGATCCCGTGCAGTTGGGAACGCGGACACTGGCGGCCTGCCGGCTTGTTTCGCGGAAAGGACTGGTGGGAGAGCGTCCGTTTGCCGCAGGGCAGGCGTTCTGCCGCGTGATGTGTCCGAAGCCGCGGCTGCCGAAGGAGCCCATCTACGGCTACAACGACTGGTATTGTGCGTATGGACGCAACACGGCGGAGAACTTCATTGCCGACGCAGCTTTCATCTGCTCGCTCGTCAAGGGCGAGAAGGTGCGTCCGTTCCTCGTCGTCGATGACGGCTGGCAGCGGGGGAGCGGTTCCGCCAAGGCCGAGGAACCGGGGCAGCGTTGGGCCGGCGTCAAGAAGCGCTGGGGCATGCCGATGGACGAGCTGGCGAAGAAAATCAAGGCGCTGGATGCGCATCCGGGACTCTGGTATCGTCCGTTCCTGCCGGATGCCGGCGGGCGCGCGTTGCCGATGGACCCCACGGATCCGACGCTGCCGGATCGGATGCGGACGGAGCTCAAGCGCTTTGTCGACTGGGGCTACGAGCTGATCAAGATCGACTACATCACCTGCGACTGGTGCAACAAGTGGGGATTCGCGATGGGGGATTCGCCCGTCGTGCAGAAGCTGCCCTCCTGGTGCGACAAGTCGCGGACGACGGCGGAAGTCGTGAAGGGCCTCTATGTCGTCATGCGCGAGGCCGTCGGCGAGGATGTGCATATCATCGGGTGCAATGCCATCGACCATTTCGCGGCGGGACTCTTCGACCTGCAGCGTACGGGCGACGACACGAGCGGCCGCGAATGGGCGCGGACGCGCAAGATGGGACCGCACACGCTGGGCGTGCGGGCGATTCACAACAACACGTTCTATCGCGGGGACGGCGACTGCTTCGGCCTGACGGATGCGGGCAAGGTGCCGTGGCATCTCAATCGCCAGTGGCTCGACCTCGTGGCGCGTTCGGGTACGGCGCTCTTCGTGAGCTGGCGGCGTCAGCTGACCACGCCTGAAATCAAGGAGGCCCTCGAGAAGGCCCTGCGCCGTGCGGCGAAGGAACAGCCCACGGGCGAACCGATCGACTGGGTTGAGACGCTGCGTCCGACGCGGTGGCAGTTCGGTTCTGAAACGCAGACCTACAAGTGGGAATAACATCTTGGCAGTCAGATGTGTATATGGTAAAATACACCTGAAAACCCGAAGTCTTTTAATCATCAAAATAAGGAAAGTCAGATGAATACTGTGTCGCGTCGTTCGTTCCTGCAGGCTGCGTTGGCCGCAGGGGCATTCCCGCTTCTTCCCGTTCACGGTGCCTTTGGCCGGGACAAAGTGCGTCTCGCCTGCGTGGGCGTGGGGCAGCAGGCGTGGAATGACATCCAGCAGTTTAGCAAGACGGGCATTTGCGAAATCGCAGCCCTCTGCGATACGGATATCAAGTTCGGCAGGCAGTGCGCGGCGGCGAAGAAGAGATTTCCGAACGTGCCGCAGTTCACCGACTTCCGCAAGATGCTCGACGCGATGGAGGGCAAGATCGATGCGGTCGCGGTGATGAATCCGGACTTCTCGCACTTCCCGGCGTTGATGGGGGCGATGAAGCGCGGGCTTCCGGTCTTCTCTGAGAAGCCGCTGGCGCACACGTTCGAAGAGTGCGAATTGCTGATGGCGGCGGCGAAGAAGTACAAGGTGGCCACGCAGATGGGCAACCAGGGACATTCGGGCGACAACTACTTCCAGTTCCGCGACTATGTCCAGAAGGGCATTCTCGATGTCTCGAAGCTCACGCGCCTTGTCGCGCACATGAACAACCCGCGCCGCTGGCACAAGTGGAAAGGCATCATGAACGCGTTCCCGACCGGCGAGAAGATGCCGAGGGGCCTCGATTGGGATACCTGGACCGGTACGGCGACGCCGCACGATTATTCGAAGGACTACGTGCAGGGCGAATGGCGCAGCTGGTACGATTTCGGTAATGGCTGTCTGGGCGACTGGGGCGCGCATACGATGGATACGATGCACCGCTTCTTTGAACTCGGCCTGCCGACGGAGGTCCAGATCAAGGACGTCGAAGGCTGGAACTCGTTCGTCTTCCCGATGCAGGACACGCTCACGTTCAAGTTCGCCGCTAAGGGCAAGCGCCCTGCGATCGACCTTGAATGGTATGAAGGCATCCGCAACCTGCCGAAACTCCCGAAGGGCTATATCGCGCAGGGATGGGATCCTTCGATTCCGGCGGCCAAGGGGTCCACTGAGGACAAGAAGCGCAAGCTGAATCCGGGCAAGTTCTTCTGCTTCTCCGACGGGACGGCCTGGCAGGGCGGTTCGCATGGTTCCAAGATTCGCATGTGTGGTTCGCAGGATCCGGCACCGGCCTTCACGAAGCCGGGCTCCAACCATTACAAGAACTTCCTCTTGGGCGTGATGGGCAAGGAGCAGACGCGCAGTCCGTTCTCCGTGACGGGACCGC
Source organism: Kiritimatiellia bacterium (assembly GCA_024405255.1). Next base: position 17,028 of record JAKSOY010000063.1, on the reverse strand, counting down.
TGAGCGAAGTCTTCTGCCTCGGCTGCATCGCGCAGCGCCTGAACCGCAGCTTCAAGTTCGATCCGGTGAAGAAGGAAATCATCGGCGATGCCGAAGCGAATGCGCTGCTCAAGGGTTCCAAGGGCACGCCGCGCAAGGGCTGGGAAGAATTCTATCGCGTGTGAGTCTGACGGATGAGAGACGACCTTGACCAGCTGACGGCCTTGGGACGCACGGTGCGTCCAGAAGGGGGATACGATCCGTCCCTTCTGGACGCCTTCTCCAACAAGCATCCCGAACGCGACTACTGGGTGACCTTTACGGCGCCTGAATTCACCACGCTTTGTCCGAAGACGGGGCAACCCGACTTTGCCACGCTCACGATTCGCTACATTCCGGCGAAGAAGCTCGTGGAGTCGAAGTCGTTGAAGCTCTATCTCTTCGGTTTCCGCAACCACGGCGATTTCCACGAGGATGTCGTGAATGTGATCTACGACGACCTCGTCAAGTTGCTGCGGCCGAAGTACATGGAAGTGTATGGCAAGTTTGCGGCGCGTGGTGGCATCTCGATCGATCCGTTTGTCAACGGGGGCGTGGGTGCGAAGTACAAGGCTCTCGCGACGAAGCGATTCGAGGGCTGGAACGGTGTGAGAGACTAGAGTAGTTTGTACTATGCATAGAGAAGGTAGACCGATTCGGCAGACGATTCCGCTGAACCTGATTATTGATGAGCGCAAGGTGCTGGTCGTCGGCGGCGGACGCGTGGGTTTGCGCAAGACGCGCGGCCTGCTCGAGGCCGGTGCGGCGGTGGAGCTGATTTGTCCTGACGCGGTCGATGAATTGCAGACGCTTGCCCAGGAGGGACGCATCCTCTGGACGAAGCGTGAATACGTGGTTGGCGATGTGGCAGGGCACCTGCTGGTATTCGCCTGTACGGACGACAAGCACGTGAATCGTGCGGTGCTGGATGACGCGCGTGCGGTTCGCGTGCCGTGTTGCTGCTCGGACATGAACTGGAGCGACGGCGATTTTACGACCCCGGCCTCCGCGCATGTCGGCGACTTCACGATTGCCGTTTCGACGAGCGGACAAAGCTGCGCGTCGGCGCGGGATGTGAAGAACGAAATCGTTTCCCGCCTCCGTGAACGCAGCGATCTCGAGTTGTTGATCATCGGAACCAGCGATGCTCTGTTGCCGAGCCGCAAACGTGCGCCGTATCACCTGCCCGCCGAAGAGCGTGCCGTACTCGGTGAATTGCTGACGCGTGTGAAAGGTGTTCGCGAGTTTTTCATTCTCAACACGTGCAACCGCGTGGAACTTGTCGTAGTCGCGTCGCGCGATCCGCTTGTCGCGTCTGTGTTGCGGCGTCTGACCGGACTCGACAAGTTGCTGCCGTCCGAGCGGTTCGAGTTGCGCGGTTTCGATGCGTTCCGCCATCTCGTGCGCGTGGCGAGCGGACTCGAGTCGTCGCTTTTGGGCGAATTCCACATCGTCTCGCAGCTCAAGGACGCGCTGGCCGAAGCCGAGGCGAACAAGTGGAGCGCGGGGGCGATTCAGTTTACCGGCGCGGAAGTGCTGCGCGTGTCGAAGGTCGTGCGCCATGCCGTTGAAGGCTTGCTGCGCGTGGCCGAAATCGATCAAGTTGCTGTCCGCTATCTGAGCGTGCACGGCGATGTCGATACCAAGACGAACGTGCTGATGATCGGCACGGGGATGGTGGGCCGTGGCGCCGTGGAGGCGCTGATGAAGTTCAGCTGCCGGGTGACCTGGGCCTACCATGTGCATCGGCCCGATTTGTCGGACCCCGTGTTTGCCAACGCGGCGGTGAAGCCGGCTTTGATTCCGATGACGTCGATTCCTTCGGCGCTTGAGACGGCTGACATCGTTTTGTCTGCCGTCGATTCGTCGAAGCCTGTCGTGACGCCCGAAATGTCGACGGCCGTTGCGGACCGCAACGTGCTCTTCATCGATATGGGCGTGCCGCGGAATATCGATCCGTTCTTCGACGACTATGGACACGGCGTCACGGTCGCGGATCTGGACGACTTGAAACTTTGGCACCGGGTGAAGACCGGTACACTGAACGAAGTCCTAGCGCGTGCGGACGATGTCATTCGCGCCGAGTACCGCGAGCGCATGTAAATCTTTTCATTGGAATGGGAGGGGCGACATGAAGTACACAACCTACATCGGCAGTTATACGGGAGAGTCTCGCACGGACGGCATTCACATTTTCGAGAGTGATGCCGAAACGGGCGACTTCCGAGCGATGCGCGTCATCGACACGTTGCGGAATCCCACCTATATGGCGTTGAATCGCGCCTGCACGTGTCTCTATGTTGCGTTGAACGATTCGTCCTTCGGTCCGCGTGGACGCGATGGCGGTCTCGCGGCCTTTAAGTTGAATGCATTGGGCGATCAGTTGACGTTGCTCAATCAGATTCCGACGGGTTGGACGAGTCCCTGCTATGTTGCGTTGGACCCGTCCGAGAAGTCGCTTGTCTACGCCGAGTACAGCTGCGGCACGGCAGGGTATGCCGACCTGACGTGGCGAGGCGCGATTGACACGGATTTTGCCGGTGCGCCGGCGAAAATCAATCCGCGTTGCCAAGTTCAGCATGTCGGCGACGGACCTAACAAGCCCCGTCAAGACCGCGCGCATGCGCACTGCTCGATTGTGACGCCGGACGGGAAGTTCTTGCTCGTCGTGGACTTGACGCTCGACAAGATCGTCGCCTACGATTTTGCGAATCGCACCCAGGGTTTGAAAGCGGTTCCGGCTGCGACGATCGATACCCGCAAGGTCGCTCCCGGTGCTGGACCTCGTCACATTGTCTTCCATCCAAACGGCAAGATCGCCTTTGTGATCTTCGAACTGCTGAACAGAGTCGCCAGCTACCGTTATACGGGCGAAGGGTTTGAGTTCATTGAAATCAAAGAACTCCTCTCCTCTGAACAGACGGGTTTCAGCAAGGCGGCGGCGATCAAGTTGTCCGAAGACGGCACGCAGCTCTTCTGTTCGAATCGCGGTCAGGATTCCATCACGGTGTTCAACATCGATCCGGCGACGGGCAAGATGGAATTCCTCAACAATGCGCCTTTTGACGACAAGTTCCCGCGCGACTTCGAATTCATGCCCGGGGGCAGGTTCTGCCTCGTGGGCCTGAAGGAGAGCTGGCGCGTGGTGAGCTATGCCTACGACCGCACGAAGGGAACCTTCACGCAAGTCGCGGCAATGGACGGCATCTACCGGCCGCTCTATTTCGCATTCAACAGAAAGTCCGCGCGTTAAGACGCGCGGACTCTGGAGGCGCCGGGCATTTGATGCGCCGGATGGTGTCACTCGTCGAGATGGACCGACGAGATCGCTTCGGGCGGTAGCGGCGCGATAAGGCCGCCGGCTTCGACTTCCTTCGCGTCGTCGTAGACATCGTCCCATGTCTGGTAGCGCCATTCGCGGTCCTTGACCAGCATGCCGGCCACGAGGCGGACGAATCCCAGCGAAAGGTCCGGCGCATTGACACGCGGATCGAGCGCCTGGATCTTCGGGTTCACGTGGGCGCGGAGAATGTCGTTGTTGTCGTCGTAGGGAAAGAGCATGCGGCCGGTCGTGAGGTGGTAGAGCGTCGCGCCGAGGCAATAGATGTCCGCCCGGCAGTCGAGTTCCTCATCGCCATAGATTTGCTCTGGACTGATATAGGCCGGTGTGCCGATGACCTCATCCGCGTTTTCATTCACGCGGCAAATCGCGGCCGTCGACTGGCAGAGTCCGAGGTCCATCACTTTGACCGTACCATCGCGGTCGACCATGATGTTTTCGGGCTTCAGGTCGCAGTGGACCGTGCTGAACATGTCCCAGGCGTATTTCATCGCGTCGGCGACCGATTCGCAGATGATGACGGCATCGGATTCCGAGATGCGCGACTTGCGATTCATCAAGGAGCCGAACGTATACCCGTCGACATAGTCCATAATGAGATAGTAGCGTCCGTCGACGCAGTCGGCGCCATAGCCCTGGACGATCCCCTGGTGATGAAGGTCTGTCATCGTCCGGACCTCTGCCATGAACTGGCGAATGTCCTGGCCTGTGGCGGTGAACCGTTCGTCGAGCACTTTGACGGCAACGAACCGTTTGAGCTCCTTGTGCCAGGCGCGCCAGACGACGGCCATGCCTCCGCGTCCGACAATGGCGTCGAACCGCAGGAAGGGGAGGTTCGGAGGCGTCTCACGCGAGAGGGGCGAAATCTTCTTGAGGACACGTGTCTGCTGGACGCTCTGCGGTTCGACCGGTTTCGCGTGTTCGACGTCACCTGTGGGCCGCAAGACGATGTGCGGACGTTTCGCAAAATGGTAGCGGCGGCGACCGGGTGCCTGTGCGAACTGATCTTCCGACATTATTTCTTCTCCTTCTTGGGCTGGCCGCCTTCACCGTGGCATTTACGGCAGATGACGCCTCCGCGTCCCATGCAGTCAGGGCACACCACGCGACCGATTCCCGAACAGGTCCCGCACGGGGTGACGAGTGTTTTCGCGTACTTCGACGAAGATTTCATGCCGGAGGTCGCGGCCTTCTGCGTGACAATCCATCCGGGTTTACCGCCCTTGTTGCTGTAGCTGCTTGTTTGGCACTTGCGGCACGTCTGATAGCCGGTGCCATTGCACTTGCGGCACGGCGTCACGCCGGCCCAGCGACATTCGGAACACGCGTCAAGCGTGGTCTCGACCGGCGGTTTGACGGTCAGACGATAAAGTTCGTGGCGTCCTTTGCCCTCGCAGAGCGGGCACACCTTATAACGCACGTCAAAACGGTGCGAGGTGAAGGGACGACCAGGCGTGACACCGATTTCGCCATCGAACTGGCCGAGGTTCGGCGGTGTCAGCGAGAGCGAGCGTTTGCCGTGGCAGGCAGGACACGGCTCGGTCTTGATGACGGGTTCGGCGGCGAGCGGTCCCGAGATGAAGACGAGGAGGGCGACCACAAGGAGAGATTTACAGATGTTCATATGGATGTTCCTTCTTTGGCGTATTCGTCGAGTTTACGATAGATTGTCCGGCGCGAAATGCCGAGTTTGCGGGCGGCTTCCGAACGATTGCCGCCACATTCCTTGAGGACGGCGAGAATCTGCGTCTTCTCGTTCTCGCCCAGCGTGACGGTCGCTGAAAGCGGTGCCGACTCGGAGAATGTACGGATGCTGTCCGGTACGTCATCCACATCGAGCGTTCCGTTGAGGGCGAGTACGACCATCCGTTCGATGACGTTGCGCAGTTCGCGCACATTCCCCGGCCACGCGTATTGTTCCAGCAGACGCAAGGCGGCCGGCGTAATGCTGGGTTCGGGAACGCCGTTCTTTTCGGCAAGTTCCTTGATGAAGCGGGAAACGAGCAGAGGGATGTCGCCCGTACGGTCCTTTAACGCGGGGAGGTAGATGTCCACGACGTTGAGGCGGTAGAACAGGTCCTCGCGGAAGGACCCTTGCGCGACGAGCGCTTTCAAATCGCGATTCGTTGCGGCCACCACGCGGATGTCGACGTTGATCAGCTCCGTGCCGCCGACGCGCGTGAAACTGCGGTTTTCCAAAACGCGAAGCAGCTTCACCTGCAGGGGCAGCGGCAGCTCGCCGATTTCGTCGAGAAAGATCGTCCCGTGGTTGGCCGCTTCGAACGAACCGATGTGACGCTCGATGGCACCCGAGAAGGATCCTTTCTCGTGTCCGAAGAGTTCGGATTCGATGAGATTTTCCGGAATTGCGCCGCAGTTGATGGCGATGAACGGACCTTTCGCGCGCGGCGAAAGGTTGTGAAGCGAATGTGCGACGAGGTCCTTGCCGGTACCGTTGGGGCCTTGCAGCAAAACGGTGGCGGTCGTCGGGGCCGCACGGCGGACGAGGTTGAAGACGCGGACCATGGCGGGCGAGGAACCGATCATGTTCTCGAGGCCGAATTTTTCGTCGAGCTGGCTACGCAGTTCGGCGACCTCGTGTTCAAGCGCCCCCGTCTTGAGCGCCTTGGCGACGCGCAGTTCCAGCTGGTCGAGGTCCACGGGCTTCATGATGAAGTCCTCGGCGCCGTCCTTCATGGCGGCGACTGCCTGGTCGACCGTGCCGAAGGCCGTGAGGAGAATGCAGAGCAGCTTCGGATATTTGGCTTTCGCGGCCTTCAGGAGTTCGAGTCCACTCGCACCCGGCATGCGCACGTCGGATAGCATCAGGGCGATCGTGGGATTGGACGCGAGCGCGAGCATGGCCTGTTCGGCATCGGGTGCGGTCGTCACCTGATAGTCGAGGCTCAGCGCACGCGCCATCAAGTCGCGCGTGTCCTTTTCGTCGTCTACTATGAGGATGGTTTGCTTCATGTCAATCTTCTGACTCGTTTCTCCAGACGTGGAATGCGCACCGTGAATTTGGTTCCGGTGCCTTCTTTGGACTCGACATCGATCTCGCCGCCATGGGCGCGCACGATGCGTCGCGACAGCATCAGGCCAAGTCCGGTGCCTTTCTGCTTGGTGGTACGGTAGGGTTCGAACAGCGCCGCCACGGCGGAAGGCGCCATGCCGCCGCCCGTGTCGCGGAAGGCGGCCGAGACGGACTCGTCGTCCGCATCGAGCGTGAGGATGAGCTCGCCGCCGTCTTTCATGGCTTCAAGGGCGTTCTTGATCAAGTTGAAAAAGACCTGTTCCATCTGGGCGCGGTCGAGGGCGACCGGCGGGAGGACGTTCGGCAGATCGAGCGTCACGTGGATCTGACGGCTCTCGATTTGCGATTTCAAGGTGGCCAGCGTGTCGCGCAGGGGGTCCGCCAGCGAACCCGGCGCGAGGTTGGGACGAACCGGGCGCATCGCTTCGAGAAAGCCGCGGTTGATGGCGGTGATGCGCTTGATCTCGTTCTGCGCGGTGGCCACATCGGCCAGGAGGCGTTCACGGCGCGTCGGGTCCGGTTCGCGGCGGAATTCGCGTGCCATCAGTTGCAGGTTGAGCGAAAGGGCGTTGAGCGGATTGCCGATTTCGTGGGCGAGACCGGCGGCCAGGTCCTGAATGGCATCCGTCCGTTCGCTTTCACGCGCATTCTCGGCTTGCGCATGTTCGCGGGTGACATCGCGGATGATGACCACGACAGCGTCGTCCTTGGGCAGCGACCCGAGTTCGAGAATGCGATGCTCGGGATAGGCGAGTTCGAGTTCGCAGGACGACTTGCGGGTCCAGCCATCGCCCTCGGAAGCCGGGTGGAGCAAGTGGCCCCAGTCCCAGTCCGGCAGAAGGTCGCGAATCGGCTTGCCGCGTTCCTGCGTGAAGGCGCACGAGGCGAGCCGCTCCGCCCGTGCGTTGGAAAAAAGCAGCGTGCCTTCGGCACTGATGACGAGGATGCCTTCCGAGAGTGCATTGAACACGGATTCGAGGAACCCGACTTCGTTGGCCAACGCTTCGAATCGCTGACGTCGGTCTTTCGCATCGAGCTTGTCGATGCGGTCTGCAACTTTCTTGAGGAAATTCTTCATCTGCGCCATTTAGTCCCAATGAAACGATTTGTCACAATTGTACCATAAGTTGAGACCAAAATCAAGATCGCAAGGGTACTTGCGTCAAACGCATGATTATGGTAGAATAAAGGAAGTTTTCAATTTAAACACATGAGGTAACAACATGAAGAAGTTGATGATTGCGGCCGCTTTGCTGGCGGCTGGGACGATGTTCGCGGCGGATGTCAAGAAGACGGAAGCTCCTGCTCAGACGCAGCCGGCGCAGCTTGAAAAGAGCGACGATCCCATTCTGTGGGGCTTCGGCAACTATGGCGTCTACTCGGGCTATCAGCTCTACGGTTCGCTCGTGAACTCGCAGCCGACGATGCAGGGGTACCTCGAGGCGAATCTCAACCTTCTTTCCGACACGTCGATCGGTATCGGCTGCTGGTCCAATACGGACCTCACCGACAAGCGTCGCAGCTCGCTCGGCAAGGCGTTCAACGAGTATGATCCCAATGTCCATCTCGATACGAAGTTCTATCTCGACAATGACGAGAAGTGGGCGCTGGCGTATCGTACGACGGTCGTGTGGTACTACTATCCCCATCGCCGTCACGACCACATGTGGGGTTCCGTCGCCACGACGATGGACTGGAACCACGCCTTTGAACTCCAGAACCCGTTCGTCACGCCGTTCATCAATGTCGTCCATGAGTATCATGAGAGCGACGGCAATCTGATCCAGTTCGGTGTGAAGCGTGCGTTCACCATGGACAAGGAGAACAAGTTCGCACTCACCCCGAGTGCGACGTTCGTGTGGCGCAACCGCAACTATGGCTGGTGCTTCCCCAACTTCGGCTACAACGAAGAGGGCGAGAAGATCAACTCCTGCCTGGCGACGATGGTGCTTCAGCTGGATGCGACCTATCAGATCACCGACAACTTCGGTCTGTTCGCGAAGGTTGCCTATTGCTCGGTTCTCGACGAAGACATGCGTGATGCGGCCGACTATGCGAGCGGTCCGGCGTATGGTAAGTACAAGGACTTCGTGTGGGGCGGTGTTGGTATCACGGTGAAATTCTAAGGAATTGCGCGTGATGCGTTGACAAGTGAAAGAGGCGGCGAGGGGAAGGACCCTACCGCCTTTTTCTCATTTCCTTCAGGCACTTTTGTTCAACCTCTAATCATCTATTTGAAAATGACGACCGTTCTTCATCATCCGCTTGTCGATCACCGTATGACCTATTTGCGTGATCAGTCCACCCAGCCGAAGCTCTTTCGCGAACTGGTTTCCGAGATTACGACATTCCTCGCGTACGAGGCGCTCAAAGAGCTGAAGACGGTCGAAGTGCCGATTCAGACGCCGGTCTCCAAGACGACAGGACGGAAGGTCGCCGAGGATATCGTGCTGGTGCCGATTCTGCGTGCCGGCATGGGCATGCTCGATGCGATGCTGCATGTGCTGCCGTACGCGAAAGTGGGCGTGCTGGGCATGCAGCGCAACGAAGAGACGGCCGAGCCGATTCCCTATTATGCGAAGGTTCCGCCGGCGAAAGGCGACGCGCTTGCGATCGTCATCGACCCGATGTTTGCGACGGGCGGAAGCGCGGTCGATGCCGTGACGCAGCTCAAGAAACTCGGATACACGAAGATCATTTTCCTGAATCTCGTTTCCGCCCCTGAGGGTGTCGCGAATTTCGAGAAGCATCATCCGGATGTGCCGGTGTTCACGGCCGCGAAGGACGAGCGGCTCAATTCGCACTATTACATCGTGCCCGGTCTGGGCGATGCGGGCGACCGCATTTTTGGTACGCTTTGAAAAGAGGATAAGGATAATCCATGAAGATCGAAGATCCCAACATTCTGTCGGCGTTGAAGAAGCTGAGTACGGGCGTACTTGAGGACGCGCGTATCGACAAGGCGGAGGCGTTGACCCTCCGTGAATTTGCCGCGCCGTTCGCGGGGAAATCCGCGGAGATGGCGGAATTCGTCAAGTTGCTTGACCAGGTGCTGGAAGACGGTGTCATTACGCCTGACGAGTCCGTGCGCGTGGGCGCCTTCCTTGCGTGGTTGACGCAGGCGGACGAGCTGGTCGACGAGAAGCCGACGCTGCTCAACCGTCTCTTCCATCTCGGCCGCAATCGCACGACGGTGAAGACGGAAGTGGTGGCGGGCATTACCACGTTCATGACGATGGCGTACATCCTGGCCGTGAACCCGAACCTCCTCTCGATGGCGGGGATGCCGCGCGGGGGCGTGTTCGTGGCGACCGCGCTGGCCGCCGTGGTGGGGACGCTGCTGATGGCGTTCATGTCGAACTATCCGTTCGTGTTGGCGCCGGGTATGGGTCTCAATGCGTTCCTCACGTTCACGGTCTGCTTCGGCATGGGCTATAGCTGGCAGTTCGCGCTGTTGGCGGTGTTCGTGGAAGGTCTCATCTTCCTCGCGCTTTCGTTGACGCCGGTGCGTGAAGCGATCTTCAACTGTATTCCTTTTACCCTGAAGAAAGCCGTGGCGGCCGGCATCGGTCTCTTCATCTGCTTCATTGCGTTGCAGACGGCCGGTGTCATCGTGAACAACGATGCGACGCTCGTGCAGATGATCAGCTTCAAGAAGGCGGCCTTCCACTCGCAGGGCATTGCGGCGCTGCTGGCGCTTGTCGGTACGGTCATCACGGCCGTCCTGCTCGTCAAGAAGTTCAAGGGCGCGATTCTGATCGGCATCTTTGCGACCTGGTGCCTTGGCATGCTCTGCCAGGCGACGGGGCTCTACATTCCGGATCCGGCCGTGAAGTGCTTCTCGCTCTATCCGTCCTTCAAGTTCGACGATCTCGCAGGCACGTTCAAGGAGTTCGGCCAGACGGTCGGCGCGATTTTCAATGCCGACGGCTGGACGCATACGGTGGACAAGAAGGTCGTGGGCTCGGGCTGGTCGCTCGTGACCTCGCTTGACTTCTTCGTCGTGATGTTCGCGTTCTTCTTCGTGGACCTCTTCGATACGCTTGGCACGCTCATCGGCGTGTCGATGAAGGGCGGCTTCCTCACGAAGGAAGGCAAGCTGCCGCGCATCTCGGGCGCCTTGTGTGCGGATGCGATTGCGACCTCGGTCGGTGCGGTGATGGGTACCTCCACGACTACGACCTACGTTGAATCCGCCTCGGGCGTGATGGCGGGTGGACGCACGGGTCTGACGGCGGTTGCTTCGGCGGGACTCTTTGCGCTCGCCCTCATCTTCGCGCCGGTGTTTCTGGCGATCCCGTCCTTTGCCACGGCGCCGGCGCTCATCGTCGTGGGCTATATGATGTTGTCCTCGGCGGTCGAGATCGACTTCACGGATCCGTCCGAATCGATTCCGGCGTTTCTCACGATTGCCGCCATGCCGTTCGCCTATTCGATTTCCGACGGTATCATGTGGGGTGTCATTTCCTATACGTTCGTCAATCTGATCACCGGTCAGGCGAAGAAGATCCATTGGATCATGTATATCCTCTCGGTGCTCTTCATTGCGAAGTATGCATTGATGTAAGCGATGGTGCCATGGGCGATGTGAAGATCAGAGGGGCCTTTGCGCGCGGAATCGAAACCGTGCGCAAGGACATCGAGGCGGATGGGGTCGTCGACCTGGGTGAAACGGCGTTGCTGCTGCGGTGCATTCGTCCGTTTGTCGAGAAGGGCGTGACGGCGGCTCGTCTGTTGGACAAGCTGCTCCGCGAGGTGCGTACGCTGGGGACGGTTTCGCCGGAGAATTCGCAGCGCATCCTCGCCATGCTCGATGACATCTCGCACGGCAGTCTGGCGCTTGAAGAGTATGTGCGCGTGATCCCGGATTTCCCGCGTCCCGGAATCCTGTTCCGCGACGTGACGGGCATTCTCGACAATGCCGATGGTTTCAAGCTGGCCATCGACTTGATGGAGAAGGCCCTTGCGGGTGTGTCGGTCGACGTGGTGGCGGCGCCGGAGTCGCGCGGGTTCATCTTCGGTTCGGCGCTGGCTTCGCGTCTGCAGTGTGCCTTTGTGCCGATCCGCAAGCCCGGCAAGCTGCCGCGCGCGTGCATCTGCGAAGACTACGAACTCGAGTACGGAACGGCGACGTTGAACATGCATGAAGATGCGATCGTGCCGGGCGAGCGCGTCGTGATCGTGGACGATCTGCTTGCGACGGGCGGGACCGCTGCGGCCGCCGCGCGCCTCGTCAAGCGGTTGGGCGGAACGGTCGTCAAAATGATCTTCCCCATTGAGCTAGAGGGATTCGCGGCGCGCGAACAGGCGCTCAAGATGTTCGACGTCGTCTCGCTCATCAAGTATCCCGGCAAGTAAAAGGAAAAATTTCAAGGAGAAATGACATGTCATTGAATTCAGAAGAGAAAAAGTCGTTCGCACAGCTGATTCGAGCTGTACGGAAGTTCGTTTTTGCCGACGGTCGGGTTGATCTCGACGAAGTCAAGATGTTGATCGGTCTCGCCACGCCTCTGGTGAAGTCGGACGATGACATCGCGGTATTCGTCCGATTGCTCGGCGACATCGCCGAAGATGGCGTCGTCGATCCCGATGAATCGCGGATGCTCGCCGCAGCCATCGAACGACTCGAGCAGAAGTTCGGCGGCGCCGACGCCATCTATGATGCGCGGGTTCTCGGTTTGCCGAAAATGGGCGTGTTGGGCGTGCAGCATCTGTTCGCGATGTTCGGTGCGACGGTGCTGGTGCCGATTCTGACGGGATTGAGCATTTCGGCGACGCTGCTGTTTGCGGGTCTGGGCACATTGCTCTTCCACTTCCTCACAAAGCTGAAGGTGCCGGCATTCCTCGGTTCCTCCTTTGCGTTTCTGCCGGGCTATTTCGCGTTGACGGCGATGAAGGGCGGCGTGTGGGAGGGTCTCTCGAAGACGCAGCTGCTGGCCTACGCTTCGGCGGGCGTCGTGGTGGCGGGACTCGTCTATCTCGTTGTCTCGGCCATCGTGAAGGCGTGCGGTGTGCAGCGTGTGATGCGATTCTTCCCGCCGGTGGTGACAGGACCGATCGTGATCGGCATCGGCCTTGTCCTGTCCCCGGTTGCCGTGGGCAGCGCCTCCAGCTGCTGGCCGGTGGCATTGGCGGGAATCGTGGGCGTGCTGGTGGCGTCCTGTTTCGGCAAGGGGATGATCCGCATCATTCCGATTCTGGTCGGCGTGCTCGTGTCGTATGCGACGGCGGCGATCCTCGGGAATGGCTGCGGTGTGTCGAACGCGGTCATCGACTTCAGCAAGGTCGCCTCGGCGCCGTGGTTCGGTATGCCGTTCCAGATGAACGAAACCGTGTTTGCGATCTTCAGCAATCCAGGTGACAATTGGGGACGCATCCTCAGTGCGATTGCGATCGTGGTGCCGCTTTGCGCTGCGACGCTGATGGAGCATGTCGGCGACATCTCGGCCATCGGTTCGACGGTGAACCGCAACTTCTTCGAGAATCCGGGACTTCACCGCACGATGCTCGGCGATGGTCTGGCGACCTCGTTGGCAGCGCTCTTCGGTGCGCCGGCGAATACGACGTATGGCGAGAACACGGGTGTGCTGTCGCTTTCGAAGGTGTACGATCCGCGCGTGATCCGCATCGCGGCCGTGATTGCGATTCTGCTGTCGTTCTGTCCGAAGTTCGCGGCGGTGATCGCCACGTTGCCGCCTGCGACGGTAGGCGGCGTGTCGTTCGTCCTGTACGGCATGATCTCGGCCGTCGGCGTGCGCAATCTCGTTGAACACCAGGTCGACTTCTCGAAACCGCGCAACATGCTCATCTGCGCGGTGACGATCGTGTGTGCGCTCGGCATCAGCTTCTCCGAGGCGAAAGGGATCAATTTCACGATCGGCGCCATCAAACTGACGCTCTCGGGCCTGGCGGTCGGTGCGCTGATGGGGATTGTGCTGAACGCGATTCTGCCGGGGAAAGACTATGTGTTCTCGCCGAAGGAACCGAATATGAAAGATGCCGATCGCTTTGGCGGAGAGAAAAGGGCGTAATTCGGGTGTCTAAGATTTCCTTCTGTTCTACGTATATGAGACTTGCCTTTTTGTCTAATCCATGTTATCATATCACCCAAAAAGGGGAAGTAGGAATGAGTCGCCTAATTTCAACGTGCGCCGCTCTGTTGGTTGTGGCGTTACCTGCGTGTTCGCACGCAGGCGCTTTGCTTTGGCAAGTGACGGGCATGGAGAAAGGCGTCTCGCATTACCAGATGGCAAGTCTCCAGCCGCAGACCTTCACAGACAAGGCAACGCATCCGCTGTCCGTCTGGTCGATGGAGGGGATCGCGTTCGGTGCGACGGCCGCCGGGGTGATGCAGTGGGATCTCTGGCATTGTCTGCAGGATTGGCTTGTGGGCACCGGGCGTGTCGATTCCGGAGCGAACGTGATGCCGACCTATCGGGATCTCGTGTCGAGTGGGTTCATCTCCGTCAACTTGATTGAAATGCCGGAGATGCGTGGCAATGCCGAGTTGTAAGGTGTGAGGTAGTAGAATATGCGCGGTACGTACGATGACGATCTTGGCTACGATGAAGGCGATGGCAACCAGCAGCAGAAGAGGTTCCTGGCGGACGAACACCTGACGTTCGTCGACTGGCTGGTGGCGGCTTCCCTGGCAGTGCTCGTGTTCATTGGAGTGACGGTTTTCGCCCTGCCCGGGCTTTCGCCCGTCGCCTGGGATTCGACGGCTGTTGCCGCAGGGCTTCGGCCGCCGGTGGATGTTTTCCCCGGTTTTTGGCGCGCGATCGCGCACGCGCTTTTCCTCGGAGGTGTTTCCTCCGGCGTGAGCCTTCTCAAGCATTTGGGCCCCGTCTGCGCGGGATGTACGGCGGGTGCCGTGTACCTGTTGTTCAGGACCGTCATTGGTATGTTGGTGCGGGGACGGTTGCGTTTTTCCTCGCGCCGCTATCTCGTCCAGCGCGTCGGTTCGGCGGTTGGCGCGGTTCTGTTCGCCTGTTCCGATCCGGCCTGGCAGACGGCGCAGTGCTTTTCGTCCGAAGGGTTGCTGCTCCTTCTCACGGTTCTTGCCCTGGTGCCGTTCATGCTCTTCATGCTCAATGGCACGCTTCTGTGCGCCTACGTGTCGATGTTCCTTCTCGGCGTGTTGGCCGCCGAGACGCCGTTGGGTGTCATTCTGCTGCTCGTGTGCTGGCTTCTCTACCATGTTGCGTTGCGGCATGATGCGTTGGGCGAACGGATCCCGCTTTTGGAGCTGATCACCGCGCAGTCGGCGAAGTGGATGCTTTCCTTTCTCTGGGGCGTCGGTCTTGCGGTTGGACTTGCACTCAACTGCTGGAGCTTCCTCAAGATGGGGGGCGGTGCGACGTTGACGAACGGTCTGCCGTTGGCCTATGGCCTGCGGTGGTGGGCGGTGTTCAGTGAAACGGCCGGCAGCTTGGGATGGGTGCTGGCGTTTGTACTGTGCGTTTTGCCGTTTGGCGTGGCGAGCATCATGCTGCCGCGTGCTGTGGATGAAGAGCAGTTCTTGCCGTATCACATCGGTGGTGCGTTATTCGTTTCGGGCGTCGTGTCGTTCACGCAGCTTTCGTTCGTATCGCCGATCTGGTTCTGGACGTGGAGTCCGCTCACGGTGGTTCGCTCGTTCTACATTCTCCAGGTGTGTCTGCTGCTGTCCGCGCTCGTGGTCGGATACTTCCTCGTTGTCCTGGGAACGGAGGCCTGCTGCCGCAACCAAGTGAAGCTGGCGAGCTTCCGCGCGCAGGAGGAAGATCAGCTGCCGGAAGCCGATGTGAACATGCCGACAAGCATTCGCGGTCTCGTCGTTCTGGGGGGGTTCTGTCTTGTGATGCTCGTGGGGTCCCTGCCGGGGCGGACGCAGACGAAGGCGCGCGCGATGCTGGGCGTGGTGAACGACTATGTTGCGGAAGTCCTGAAGGAGTGCGGCGATGCGCGCTATCTCTTCACCGATGGTGCATTTGATACGCGGCTCGAATTGGGGGCTGCCGAAAAGGGCAAGAAACTCGTCACGTTGTCGTTGCTGGCGGGGAACTCGTCCTCTGAAAAGAATCTGCGCCTTCGCGCCGCAGAGGACAAAGAGGACCGACAGGTTCTTGAAAGCGGTGTCGGTACGGCGCTTCGCACGTGGAAGCGGGATCGTCCCGAGCGCCTGAAGAAGAGCGCGCTGATGCTCGGGTTTTCCCAGTGGCTGCGGGATGGCGAGAAAGTGCCGCCGGTGTCGGGTACGTTGATGCGACCGGGCATGTCGGAGGCCGCCTGCAAGGAGGGAGCGGCTGCGGCGGACGCGTTGGCGGAGCGTGTTCTGGCGCTCTATGAAAAGGGACAGATCGATTCGGCGATTCCGCCGGTGTCGAAGAAGGTCTTTACGTTGATGCAGTGGCGCTTGGCTTGCCTGGCGCGTGAACGGGCCAAGCAGGCCGACCATGCGGGCGACAAGGAGAGGGCGAAGGCGGAAAGCGGACTGGCCGATCGGCTGGACGAGAAAAACGCCGACTTGAAGGCGCTCGTCAAGAAGGCGGAAAAGCGGCGGGCCGTTTCGTTGCGGCAGGTCACCCCGCGCGAGGGGTTGCAGCTGGCGTTGCTGCGGGCCGATTTCGCATTGGCGAGTCGTTACGCGACGATTCTCGTCGAGACGGATCCTGATAATCCGGATGCCAATTTCGCGCTCGGCATGTATGCGTTCGCGCAGGCGCAGTGGACGCGGGCGGAAGAGGCGCTGATGCGGTGTCTGGTGCGCAAGCCCAACGAGCCGGCGGTGCTCAACAACCTGGCGCTCGCGCAGATGCAGCAGGGAAATTTCGAGGCGGCGACAGTGAATGCCCAAAAGGCGCAGAAGCTGCTGCCGGCATCGGATGAAGTGATGGAGACACTTGCCGAGATCGCCGCTGCGAAGGCGGCTGCGGCCGAGGCGAAATCGGACGGGTCGAAAGATCGTTCGACGCCTTGAAACTCTTGCGTAATCAAGCTTTCTATTGTATAATACAACCTTGACAGTACAAACAAAAAACTGAGGCAGGACCTAAGATGGCGACATTTCAGTACATTGCGAAGGATAGCGCTGGTCAGGAGAAGCGCGGAACGATCGAGGCGGGCGACCGCGCCTCGGCTATTGCGGCTATTCGCGCCGGCGGACTTTTCCCGAGTGCGATCGGCGAGGTGAAGGGCGCTCCTGCGCCTGCTGCGCCTTCCAAGGGCGGCAAGCCCGCGAAGGGTGCCAAGCCCGCGAAGAAGGGTGGTTTGGGCAGCAAGGAGATCAACATCAAGCTGCCGAAGTGGCTGATGGGCAAGGTGAAGCCGAAAGATCTGACGGCGTTCACGCGCCAGCTGGCGACTCTGGTGAACGCCGGTCTGCCGCTCATGCGCTGCATCGAGGTTCTGAAGAAGCAGAAGATGGCGCCGGCGATGATGGACTGCCTCAATGGCATTTCCGAAGGCATCGCGGGTGGCGCGACCTTCTCCGAATCCCTCACCGCGTATCCGAAGATCTTCGACAACCTCTACATCAACATGGTGAAGGCCGGTGAGGCGGGTGGTGTGTTGGAAGTCGTGTTGAACCGTCTGGCTGAATTCGCCGAAAAGGCGCAGAAGATCAAGAACAAGGTGAAGGGCGCGATGATCTACC
>JAKSOY010000062.1 GCA_024405255.1 Kiritimatiellia bacterium | reverse complement strand
CGGAAGCAGAAATCTGAAGATGCCCTCTTGACAAAAACATAAAGTGGGTGTAAAACACGGCAAAAATTACCTCACGCAAAGCGTGAGGTAAAAAAGAATTTTGATGACAAGAAACTGATGTTTTTGATATAATATCGTGCGTTGTTTAAGCAAGGAAATGAAAGCACTGACAGACACTAAAGTCTTGGCTGAAAAGTCTAAGGCGAATTTTTGCGTTGCCGATAGCTGGGCGACTGATGCGGATTATGATTCCGCCGCGAGTCGTTACTACTATTCGGTGTTGCAGTCTGTCATGTACTATGCAGTGCGTAAGCAATGTTCGGAGTTGCAGAAGTATGAATCACATGCGCCCGGTTATTCGATACATGGTTTGATGGGAAGTGTGGCGGGGCAGATCTCTCCGCACTATAGAAAGACCATGCTTGAGTTGTATCAAGTAAGACGCCAAGCCGATTATCGTTCTAACCATGTGAGCGAGGATGACTTGAATGACATACTTGACGACGCAAAGGAACTGATGAAAGCCGCGCTTGCAGTATGAAGGAGGAGCGTATGGAATGTCTCGAACTCATTAAGAACAAGATTTTGGGAGCAATTCGCAAAACGTACGTGGCGAATGAGGTGCGTTTTGCGGCCGATCCTGATGCTGGTGATATTATTAGCGTTGAGTTGTTTGACATCCCCGATGCCGACTGTAGGAATGCAAAGAAGTATCTTTGGGATGTTATTGAGGAAAACTGCCCCGAGAATGTGTATTCGTTTGTGCCTGCGGTATATTCGCATTCAAAGACGGCTGAATTTTATGCAGACCATTGTATCAATCCAAGTTCTAACGCTCTTGCGGATGGTGTAGATTACACAGGCGTTCTGCCTGATGATATCATGGCCATCTTGGCTGATAGAGGCGAGAACTGTGTTGAGTTTAGTATAGAGGTTCCGGCGTATGAAGATTATCTCGGCATACAGTCCGAGACTCAGCATTTGATTGAGACGTTGGGTAGGGTGAAGGAGGGGTGCAACAATGTCCACTACGGCCTCGCAGCCTAGTTGTGCGCTGCGCCAGTATCGCATAAAACGGCTTCTTATTGAGGAGCGCCGCGATGCGGATTCGAAGCCCGACTTGAGGCTTATTCCCGATGTTTGCTTTCGGGCAGACTCAAAAGAGTATCGTACCGTTTTGAGGTGCGAGTATGCGAATGGCAAGACCTTGTTTCAAGCTGTCATTGAGGGTGACTTTGAATTTAAAGAGGTCGTTGGGCAGTCCAACGCCATGCATGCCTGGGTGAATGGCGGAACGGTATTGTATGGCATTTTGCGTGGGCTTTATTCTGGTGTTGCTGCGCAGTGTACAGGTGCTATTGACATCTTGCCGACGGTAATGATGGTCGATTATGTTAAGCAGCGGATCCAAGAGCTGGTTGACAAGGCCAGCGAAGAGAAAAGCAAAGTCGAACCGCCGAAAACCGAGAATTGATCATGAGCCCAAGCGATGCCCTGATCAGCAAGTCGAAGACGTTTTGGAACCTCGGCGTTGATACTTTCAACTCGACGACCGAAGAGGAAAGTGTTCGCTTGGACGTATCGGCAAATCGGTTGTATTACGGAATGTTCTTGGCTGTCTGCGCATATGCGTGTAAGCATCGCGGAATGAAAGTTGAAGAGAAGAACCCGAATGCGCATCGTGTTGCCAAGGCCTTGGTTCAAGCGGTTGCCGGCAAGCATAAAGAGTTCTTGAATTGGTTGTCTGCATATGAACAGCTTGAATCAACTCGCGCTGAAGCTGATTATGCCGATACTCATGTTGAATCCACCAAACTGACACCAGACGAGGTGATCAAACCTGCTAACAAGATTAGGTTGGCCTTCATCAAGGCCGCCAAAGATTGCACTGATCAATTCCAAGATGTGTTGTTTGACTTGTCGATGGTGTTGTGACTATTGAAGCACCATGGCAATTCAACAGTATCGGGCCGCTCTTCGGGGCGGTTCTTGTGTTTCGTAGCACCGCGATTGCATGGCAAATCAATCCCGCCCGACATCTCCTCCCCTCGCGCCCGCCCCTTGAAACGGTCGAGCGGCGAACTGCCGCGCCCGTCTCGCCTGTTGGCAAATTGCCCGCCCACCTCGCTCTCACCCCTGTAAACATTGGGTGATCTCGTCGTGGGTGCGAAAATTCGGTGCCGGTGAAAACTTCGTGGCGCGGGGCGGCTGGTTATGATATAATAGTCATCCTCGGTTAAGAGTTTTTTGGCAATCTGAAAGAAAGCGAAGCGATGACAGAAGTTTTATGTGGAGGCGCGACGATCTTCTCGGTCGTCTTTGTCCTCTGGTGCATCTGGTCCCTCTGCAAGGGCGAGATCCCGTTTTCGAAGGCGGCGAAGCGGAAGAAGGCCACGAAGGCCGTTCTTGGCGCGGCGCGCACCTTCATTCTCTCCTATGAGGATCTGCCGGCCTATCGGGACAATGGTGTGTTCGCCGTGCGCATGGGGGACTTGCGGACGGCCTGGGCGAAGAAGGACGCGGAAACGTGCCAGGCGCTGCTAGAATTCCTCGATCCGCCGAAGAGCTGTGCCGTCGGGCGCGAGTGGCTCGACATCTTTGTGGTGTCGATTTCGGTTGCGATGGCGTTCCGCGCCTATTTCTACGAACCGTTCCACATTCCGACGGGGTCGATGCAGCCGACGCTCTACGGCAACCATTCGGAAACGTGCAAGCCCATGGATGCGACGTTCTGGGATACGGCGCCGGGTCTGCGCTGGTACAAATGGCTGCTGACGGGCAAGATGTACGAGTGCTTCCGTGCGCCGTTCGACGGCATTCTGCGTTTCAATCCGACGAACACGGGCCATTACGACATGCGCGTGGTGGACGGGGCGATGGGCGTGTACAGCAAGCAGATGCTCGTGCCGACGGACGTGCTGCATCCGACGGAGACGGGGGATGGTCCGTACAGCCAGACGGTGATGAAGCTGCCGAACGGCCTGACGCCCGGCTCCTACGTGAAGGCGGGGCAGGTGCTGTGGAGCGGCTACGTGGAGTCGGGCGACTTCCTCTTCGTGAACCGCTGGATGTGGAATTTCCGTCATCCGCGGCGTGGCGATGTGATGATCTTCTCGACGACGGGCATTGCGGGGCTGCAGCAGGGCACGCACTACATCAAGCGCATGACGGGCGTGCCGAACGAGACGCTGACGATGGTGGCGACGGGCGAGGACGCCTATGAACTGCGGGTGAATGGCGAGAAGCCGATGACGCCGCAGCGGATTGCGCAGATTCAGAACCGTGAGAAGTGGCACGAGAAGGCGTATCCGTATGCGGGGTATCGTCCGAGCGGGCGGCGCGACTACATGTCGCCCGGGCGGACGATCTGCCAGGCGGGCGACGAGGTGAAGCTGGGCCCGGACGAATACTACGCCTGCGGCGACAATTCGCCGTCCAGCTACGACAGCCGCTACTGGGGGCCTGTCCCCGCGCGCAACCTGTGCGGTTTGGCCGGTGGCGTCTTCTGGCCGTTTCTGACCCATCGGTGGGGTCCGATTGATTGACGAGATGAGTGGACTAATCCGCCGTTTCGTGTTATAATGCTGGCTGGCTTTAGTCAGGGGAGCACCAACTATGAGTGAAAACAACAATGAACAGATGATTCCGACCCCGTCGGACTTCGGGCATTTCCTGCTGGAAAAGGAGCTCGGGCACGGTGGTATGGGTGGCGTGTATCTGGCGCGCGACAAGATGCTGGACCGCAAGGTGGGCATCAAGGTGATGTTGAAGTCGCTGGGTGACGACCCGGCGTTCGTCGAGCGGTTCCAGCGCGAGGCCCAGGCGGCGGCGCGGTTGAACCATCCGAACATCGCCCAGGTCTATTCCTTTGGTACCGAGCAGGGCATGCCGTACATCGCGATGGAGCTTGTCAGCGGCGGTTCGCTCGACAAGGACATGGCGGAGAATCCGGGTACGCTTGATCCGGCGCGCGTGATGAAGATCGGCCATCAGATGGCCGAGGCGCTGGCGATGGCTGCGGACCAGGGGTTGGTGCACGGCGACGTGAAGCCCGAGAACGTGCTGTTCGATACGGATGGCAACGCCAAGCTCGTGGACTTCGGCCTGGCGGCGATGCAGGGCGATTCGGACGAGATCTGGGGCACGCCCTATTACATTTCGCCGGAGAAGGTGCGTCGCCAGAAGATCGACTTCCGTGCGGACATCTATTCGCTGGGCGGCACGCTGTACCATGCGCTCACGGGGGTTGCCCCGTTTGAAGGCGAGGACGCGACGGCGGTGGTGAAGGCCCGTTTCGACGGGCCGCCGAAACCGCCGAGCGAGGTGCGTCCGGACCTGCCGAAGGACATTGATGCCATCATCATGCGCATGCTGGAGATGGAGCCGTCGATGCGCTATCCGACTTATTCGTCCCTCATTGGCGACATCAAGCGCTGCCTGGCGAAGATGGGTCCGGTGCGGACGTCTCGGCTTGCGAACGGCAAGTTGAAGATCAAGGGAACGAAGATCAAGATGAAGACGACGACCCAGACGTCTGCGCCTGCCGACGGCGGGGAAGGTGCGGAGGGAGAGGCGTCCGACGCCATTCCGCAGCGGCTGCGTCCGCTCGTGGAAGAGGCCCCCAAGAAGCAGACGAACGTCGGTGCGATGGTGGGGCTCGTGGTGGCCCTCGTCGTGTTGGCCGTCGTGGGCACGGTGGGCGGACTCGTCTGGTACGTCAAGCACGACAAGGACTCGAAGCGCAAGGCGGAGCTGGCGCAGGCCGTCAGCAAGGTCGCCGAGGCGCGTTCGGCCATTGCGAACACGGTGAAGACCGCGAACGAATTCGGCGCGAACTTCCATGATCTCGTGGCGAAGAACGACCGCCAGATCAAGGAAGCTGCGCGGAAGATGAACGAGCAGCTGCCGGCCGACTTGCGTCCGCTCGCGGTGCCGCTTCTCTCACCGGGACC
This sequence comes from Kiritimatiellia bacterium, assembly GCA_024405255.1. The sequence goes on along the minus strand of JAKSOY010000062.1, from coordinate 15,032 downwards.
GACGAAGGACATCGCCGACGCGATTGCCTACACGAACAAGCTCCTGTCGGCGCAGCAGCCGGCGGCCGAGGCGAAGAAGCCCGAGGAGAAGAAGGCCGATGCGAAGAAGCCGGACGCTTCCAAGGCCGACGCGAAGCCGGCGGCGGATGCGAAGGCGGAACCGGCCAAGACGAAGGCGAAGCCTGCGGCGACGGGAACCGAGTCCTCGGAAGAGGCGGCGGCCGAGAAGGCGATGGCCGAGCAGGAAGCGCGTCTGACCGGCAAGCCGATGCCGAAGGACGAGCCGAAGCAGAAAGAGAAGAAGGCCGAAGACAAGCCGGCGGCACCGAAGGAAAAGGTGAAACCGGCCGAGGAACCGGCGGTGAAGACCTCGATTCCGATGCCGGGTTCCGTGAAGAAGTTCGGCGAGCTGTGGGCGGATGTCTATCTCTGCCGTGCGGCCGACATTCGCGTGCAGGGACATGTGCTGAAGATCCAGCAGCTGGCGGCGAAGGCCGATGCGCTCAAGGGCGAAAGCTGGGAGACGGCGCAGGCGTTGGCTTCGCTCTCGCAGGAAGTGCTCGACGCGCATGAAACGATGAAGTCCTTGAAGTGCGTGAACGATGCGCAGCGCAAGATCGGAATCGTCCGTTCCTCGGCGACCTCGCTCGTGAGCAAGGCGCTGCTCGAGATCTCCGCGGCGAAGGCGGCGGCCGAAGCGGCGGCGCAGAAGCAGAAGGAGCAGGCTGCCCAGGCCGACAAGGAGCGTGAACTCAAGGAGCGCATGGAGAAGGCGAAAGCCGAGGAACCGGCAGCGGCCCAGGCGAAGTTCAAGGAACTCGCGGGGAGCCGTCTGAAGACGCTCGACTGGGAGCAGGCGCTCAAGCAGCTGCGGCCGTTGGCGACGACGTTCATCTCGCAGGAAGGCCGTGAGGAGGTTCGTTCGCAAGTCAAGAAGGTGGAATGCATGCAGGGGCTGCAGAAACATTTCATCAAGGGCTTGAAGGAACACTACTACCTGGCGGGGGATCCGACGCACAAGTCCAAGAAGGGCGAGCGGCCCGAATTCAAGTTCTCGCGCGACGGTAGCGTGGTCGTGAACGTGGACGAGAAGAACATCACGATCCAGAAGTACAAGTCCGTGCGCGGGCACATGGAACCGGACAAGGGACCGGTCAAGATCGAGTGGGTGCGTCTCTATGGCGCGGCCAAGCCGGAGTACACGTACTACATGGTGCAGCTCATCACCTCGCTCGCCGTCAAGGGGCGCGAGACGACGAAGATCGGTCCGCTGGAATGCTCGAACCACATCCTCGGCGCGGCGCTGACGCTGGACGTGTTCTATGGCGAGTCCGCGAATGCCGGGGCGGTGAAGACCTTCAACCACTCGATCGTCAAAAAGGCGGCGAAGGAATTCGACGACTGCGCCAAGTGGGCGAAGAAGTGGTTCCCGGACGTTGAAATCGAAAACGAATAAACGAAACGCGTGAAAGACAAAGGAAAAGAAGAATGAACGATAAAGTCAAAAGTTATGCGCGCTTCCTGCTCGTGATGGCAGGTTTGGGCGGATTGCTCTACGGCGTGGACGTCGGCGTGATCGCCGCGGCGCTGCCGTACATCGAACGGACGTCGACGTTCACCCAGAACGAGATCGGCTGGATCACGGGCATGGCGCTCTGGGGTTCGCTCCCGTCCTCGCTCGTCGCGGGTCTGCTGGCCGAATGGTTCGGCCGCAAGAAGATGATCGTCGTTTCCGCGTTGCTGTTCCTGATCTCGATTCCGGTCATCTGCGCCTCGGGCTTCTTCGAGGGCGGCAACTTCTGGATGATGGTCGGCGGCCGTGCGCTGCAGGGTGCGGCGGCGGGTCTCTTCGGCGTGATCGTGCCGATGTACCTTGCCGAATGCCTTGATGCCGATTCGCGCGGCAAGGGCACGGGCATGTTCCAGCTGCTGCTGACGATCGGCCTCGTGTTCGTGGCGGTGATCGGCTTCTGCGTCACCTATGTCACGGGCGACGCCAAGAAGGTGGTGGACGAGAAGGCAATCGCGAGCGGCATCGTCGTCTACGAGCAGAAGGTCGACGCCCAGAAGAATCTCGTCTGGAAACAGGACAAGACGGGGGCGAAGGTTCCCGAGTATGTGCTGGACGAGAAGGGGCAGCCGAAGGCGAAGCTCGACAAGGAAGGCAAGCGCATTGCCGACATGAAGCGTGTGACGTTCGCCCTGATCAAGGGGTGGGTGCCGGCGACGCAGGTGTCGTCGTGGGTCCATGCGTGGCAGATGATCTTCCTTCTGTCGTGCATCCCGGGCTTCATCCTCTTCTTCGGCGCGTTCCGCCTGAAGGAGTCGGCTCGTTGGCTCTATAAGAAGGGACGTAAGGACGAGGCGCTCGCCGCGCTTGCCGCGAACAACGGTGAAGAGAAGGCGAAGGACATTCTGAACGAGATGATCGCGGCCGACGAAGCGGCGGCGGCCGAAAAGGCGAAGAACGCGGCGGCCACGGATTCGCTCTTCCAGCGCAAGTACATCATTCCGTTCATCCTTGCGGTGGTGATCCTCGGCTGCAACCAGACGACGGGCATCAACTCGGTGTTGAACTACACGGTGACGATCTTCCAGAAGACGGGCATGCAGGGCGCGTTCGCGAACATGTCCGACGTCGCCATCAAGATCGTGAACTGCGTGATGACGGTCGTCGCCTGCGCGCTCGTCGACAAGAAGGGACGCAAGTTCCTGCTGAAGCTCGGCACGAGCGGCATCATCGTGGGGCTCTGCGGCGTGGGCTCGATCTTCCTTGCGATCTCCAAGGGATGGGTGGCTGCGTCGATGACCACGGGCGTTCTCGCGACGGTCTTCTTCTTCATGTTCATCGGCTTCTACGCGGTGGGTCCGGGCGTGTGCGTGTGGCTCGCGCTCACGGAGCTCATGCCGACGCGCATCCGTGCGAACGGCATGGCGATCGCGATGATCATCAACCAGGGCATTTCGGCCGGTATTGCGACAATGTTCCCGTGGTGGTGCGCCGTGACGAACGACAACGGCAGTGTGTTCTTCGTGCTGGCGGGCTTCACCGTGATCTACTTCGTCACGGCGGCGTTCTTCCTGCCGGAGACCAAGGGTCGTACGTTGGAAGAGGTCGAGCAGTACTTCACGACGGGCAAGATGCCTGAAAAGAAGAACTAATCGTGTTTACAATCAAAACGAATAAGGAAATTCAAAAATGAATAGACGCGAATTTATTGCTGCGGGCGCGGGTGCGGCTGCGGTGGCCATGTCGGCCGGTATGATGTCGGGCTGCACGACGGGTGCGGCTTGTGCGTGCAAGAAAGGAAAAGTCATGAAGGTGTGCAACAAGGATTTCTACAAGGGCGGTACGTTCGATGCGTTCGGCGTCAACAAGGGCGGCACGTTTGACGGTGAGAAGGCCCGCCAGGCCTACTTCGACCTGATGCGGAGCTTCAACTATCCCGTGTTCCGTGCGTTCACGGACGAGAAGTTCATGCTCGAGCAGACGAAGCAGACGCCGAATACGCAGTATCTCGGCTTCTGGGGCCTCGACTTCGGCAAGGGCGACTTCGCGAAGTACGGCATGGGCGGCGTGATCTGGGTGGACGAAGTGAAGGAAGAATACTTCGGCCACGACATCTATCTGTTGCCGCTGCAGTCCATTCCGGAGCACAGCCATGTCGCGCAGAAGATCGCCGACAACGTGTGCCAGGATCGTTGGACGGGCGAGAAGTTCAACAAGGATCTGCCGCCGAAGATGGAGAGCTGGCTCGTGCGCAACGGCTGGGTCTATTCCTTCTCGGAAGTCGGCGAGCCCAACCTCGACCAGTTCCCGGAAGCGAAGGCGAACCTTTCGTCGCTGCTGTGGGACCAGAAGGCCAACAAGCCGGTGAACCTCAAGTCGCTCCACGTCGAGAAGTGGGTGCCGGACGGGATCGCGCACAAGCTCCCGAAGGTCGGTACGTGGCACTTCATGATGGGCGGTACGGAAGGCGCCATCATCACGGAGTTCGCGAACTTCCACGACAGCAAGTGCAACCGTTTCTCGGTGCCGGGCGTCGTGTTTTAATGCCCAGGGCTGACAGAAAAAGCCCGTCAGACGCCGTCCCGCCAATCCGGGGCGGCGTCGCTTTGGCAAAACGAATTCGTGTGGGCTTAATAAACGCCTAACACAACTTTGATAGATTAATGTAGTTTTCCTTCGCGGAAGACGTTTCGAATCGATTGTTTGACAAGACAAGAAAAGGCAAGAAACATGCTCAAGGTAGAGAACCTGAAGAAGAACTTCGGCTCCTTCCAGGCGGTGAAGGGGATTTCCTTCAACGTGGCGAAGGGCGAAGTGTTGGGCTTCCTGGGGCCGAACGGCGCCGGAAAATCGACGACCATGCGAATGATCACGGGCTTTATTCCTCCGTCGTCCGGATCTGCAGTCATCTGCGGCCACGACATCCTTAAAGACCCCGTGGGCGCGAAGAGCGCGCTCGGCTATCTGCCGGAAGCGGCGCCGAGCTATCGCGCGATGACGGTGGAAGATTTCCTGATGTTTGCGGCGAAGGTGCGTGGCTTCTCGGGCGCCGATGCGAAGGAGAAGGTTTCGAGCGTGATTGAAAAGGCCGGGCTCGGGAAGGTCCGCCGCCAGACGATCGAGACGCTCTCGAAGGGCTACCGCCAGCGGACGTGTTTCGCGCAGGCCATCATCCACAAGCCGTCCGTGCTGATCATGGACGAGCCGACGGACGGTCTTGATCCGAACCAGAAATTTGTGGTGCGCCAGATGATCAAGGAAATGAGCGCCGACATGGCGATCATCATCTCCACGCACATTCTCGAAGAAGTGGATGCCGTCTGCACGCATGCCGTCGTGATTTCCGACGGCGAGGCGAAGACCGGTACGGCCGAAAATGCGAAGATCACGGTCGACGAACTGCGCAAGCTCGATCCGTCGGGCAAGCTCGACGTCATCTTCCGCAAGCTGACGATGAAGGAGGAGAAGTAAGATGAGCTGCTGCACGAAAACCGGACATTGTCCGTGCAAGGCGATCCGGACGGTCTTTGGCCGTGAATTCAAGGCCTACTTCGATTCGCCGGTCGCGTATGTGTTCCTCGTGGCGTTCCTGGTCCTCGCCGGCTTCCTCACGTTCGGCGTGGCGATGTTCTACGAGCGCCGTCAGGCCGACCTCACGCCGTTCTTCTTCTGGCACCCGTGGATGTACCTCCTCCTCGTACCGGCGGCAACGATGGGTACCTGGGCGGAAGAGCGCCGGAATGGCACGATCGAGCTCCTGCTCACGATGCCGATCACGCTCGGCGAAGCGCTTGTGGGCAAGTTCCTCGCGGCGTGGAGCTTCATCGGCATTGGTCTCGCGTTGACCTTCCCGGTCGTCTGCACGGCGGCCTGGCTCGGGTCGCCCGACTTCGGTGCCATCTTCTGCGGCTACCTCGGTAGCTTCCTCCTCGCGGGTGCGGCGACGGCGATCGGCGTGTTCGCAAGTTCGCTCTCGCGCAGCCAGGTGATCGGCTTCGTGATTGCGCTGGCGATTACGTTCCTCATGCTCATCATCGGTTTCGATCCCGTGGTCAACGCGGTGGCGAACTGGGGTGTGCCGGGCGGCATTGTGAATGCGGTCGCCTCCTGCTCGCTGCTGCAGCACTTCGATGCGATGCGCCGTGGTATGATCGACTTTGCCGACATCGGCTACTATGTGGGCGTGATGGTGTTCATGCTCGTGGCCGCGCAGGTCGTGACGGACAGCCGGAAAGCGAGTTAAAAGTTTAAAGTTAAAAGTTTAAAGTTTTAACTGATAGGATTGAAACATGAACAAGAAACTCAATGGTGTTATTGGACTGGTCGTCGTGGCCGCGATCATCGGTGCCGCGAACCTGATCCTGTCGAACCTCCCGCTGCGCGTCGATCTGACGGGCGAGAAGCTCTACACGCTTTCAAAGGGCTCGAAGGCTGTTTTGGGCAAGCTTGAAAACGATGTGACGCTGAAATTCTACTTCAGCTCGTCCTCGACCGAGATGCCGATGCAGCTCAAGACGTATGCCCAGCAGGTGCAGAACCTGTTGAAGGAATACGAGCGCGCGGGCAACGGACATCTCGCGCTGGAAGCGTACGATCCCAAGCCGGATAGCGATGCCGAAGAATGGGCGCAGCGCTACGGCGTCGAACCGCAGAACGTCAATCCGTTCGGACAGCCCGTGTACTTCGGTCTCGTGGCGGTGTGCGGCGATCGCGAGGAAACGCTCGCGCGCTTCAGCCCGCGGACAGAGTCCACGCTCGAATACGACGTGACGCGTCTTGTCACGCGCGTCGCGTGGCCGGAGCGTCCGGTCATCGGCCTGATGACGTCGCTTCCGGGCGTGCTCGGGCAGCAGCCCAACCCGATGATGATGCAGCGTCGCCAGCAGCCGCAGGGCTGGGCCGCGTTCATGGAGCTCAAGAAGGACTACGACGTTCGTGAAATCGAAACGACGGCGGAGTCCATTGATGCGGATGTGAAGGCGCTCGTCGTGCTGCATGCGAAGGATCTGAGCGAGAAGACGCTGTTCGCGATCGACCAGTTCGTCCTTCGGGGCGGCCGTCTCATCGCGTGCGTCGACCCGTGCTCGATCATGGACATGATCTCGGCGCAGCAACAGCAGCAGAATCCGATGATGCAGCAGATGGGCGGACAGGATGCGCCTTCGACGCTCGGAAAGCTGTTCGACGCCTGGGGCGTGACGTTCGACACCTCCAAGATGGTGGCGGACATGGGTTCCGCGACGAAGCTCAACGCAGGCAACGGCCGTGCGGAGGAGAATCCGGCGTTCCTTTCGCTCAGTGCGAAGAACGTCGACAAGAAGGATCTGCTCGTTTCGAGCCTCACGCAGGTGATGTTCCCGTTCGCGGGTTCGTTCACCTTCGCGAAGAAGGACGGTCTTACGTTTGAACCGTTGATCGTCTCCTCGACGGGCGATGCCTGCCTCGTGGATCGTTCGAGCGCGCGCTTCGGTCTTGGCGCGATGCGCAAGGACCTCAAGCCGGACGGCGTGCAGCGCACGCTGGCGGCGCGTCTGAGCGGTACGTTCAAGACGGCGTTCCCGAAGGGGCCTGACTTCGTCGAGGGTTCCACCAATGCCGTGCCGAAGGTGACCGCCGAGGGCAAGGGCAGCGTGGTGCTGTTCGGCGACTCGGACTTCCTCGCGGATGACTTCTGCGTGCAGGTGATGAACACGATCTTCGGGCCGATCGCCCAGCCGGTCAACGACAACCTGGTGTTGTTCTCCAACGTGATCGAGCAGTATGCGGGTCGTGAAGAACTCATCGGCGTGCGTTCGCGCGGGCCGTCGAACCGTCCGTTCGCGAAGGTCGATGAGCTTGAGGCGAAGGCCATGGCGAAGTGGCAGGCGAAGCAGGAGGCGTTCGAAAAGGAACTGCAGGAGACCCAGCAGAGACTGATGGCGCTTCAGAAGCAGAAGAGCGGCAACGAGCGTCTCATCCTCTCGAAGGAACAGCAGGAGCAGATCGCCAAGCTTCGCAAGTCGCAGGCGGATACGCGCAAGCAGCTCAAGAACGTGCGCAAGGAACTGACGGGCGACATCGACCGCCTGGGCCTCACGCTGAAGGTGCTCAACATCTGCCTCGTGCCGGTGTTGGTGATCCTCTTCGGCCTGCTGCGCGGCTGGCTGCGTCGTAAACACTAATCGTGAAAGGATCTGATTTGATATGACGACGAAGAATCTGTGTGTTCTGGTGGTGGTGGCTGGCGTCCTGGGCGGTGCCGCGTATTATACTTCCGCCGGTAAGAAGATGAAGGCGCCGAGCCTTGTGGGCAAGAAGATCGTGCCGGCATTCGAAGCGGCGGATGTCACGCGGCTTGAAATCGGCGGCGAGAAGAAGGTCACGCTGGCGGCTTCGGAGAAGGGCTGGAAGGTCGAATCGCTGTTCGGCTATCCGGCGGACATCACGAAGATCCGCGAGAACCTCCTGAAGCTGCAGGACCTCAAGGTGGGTCAGGTGGCGACGGGCACGAAGATCGACAAGCCGGCCGTGGTCGAGCTCAAGAACGCGGCGGGCAAGTCCGTGGCGTCCGTGCAGCTTGGCGGCACGCACAATGCGAAGCCGAAAGGGCAGATGGCGCAGTTCGGCGGCGGCAGCTATCCGGACGGACGCTATGTGCTCTTCGAGGGCAAGGCCGTGCTCGTGAAGGATCCGCTCGATGCGTTCGACGGCGATCCGAAGAAGTGGGTCGATACGAGCATCTGCAAGGTGACGGCGGCCGATGTCGTGTCCGTCGCGTTCACGAAGGGCAAGGAGAGCGTCAAGCTCGCCCGCAAGGACGGCGCGTGGACGCTTGAGGGGTTGGGTCCGAAGGAGGAAATCGACACCTCCAAGACCTACTCGCTCGACTCGGCGCTCAGCTACCTCAACCTGACGGGCATTGCCGATCCGAAGCTCACCGAAGCGGAACTCGGTTTCGCGACGGGCGCGGTCTACACGGCCACGCTGAAGAACGGCACCGTCTACACGGCAAAGACCGGCAACGCGACGGGATCCGACCGCTGGTTCAAGGTCAGCGCCGCGTTCACGCCGTCGGGTACGAACAAGGTCGAGAATGCCAAGCTCGAGAAGGCCGCCAAGGACTTCAACGAGACGGTTGGCAAGTGGACCTACTCGATCGCCTCCTACAGCGCCGACAACTTTGCGAAGACCCGCAAGGACCTCGTGAAGGCGAAGGAAGAGCCGAAGAAGGAAGAGGCGAAACCCGCTGCTCCGGCTCCCGCCCCTGTTAAGAAGGAAGCGGTAGCAAAGCCTGCTCCCGCGCCCGCAAAGAAGTAACGGAATTCTTTCCGTCAATCAATAACGCCCAAGGATACGCCCGCGTAGGGTCCGGTCCTTGGGCGTTTTTCGTTTGGGCACGAAATGACTTAATCAGTTGATTTCGTGCCCAAATTGAGGTGGCCTAGCCTCGTCGAAGTCGGTTCGCACGGTCCTTGTATACGAGGGTGAACTGGCACCCGGCATTCGGTTGGATCATGCGCTTGATTTTATGATTCCCGCCGAACGTCTATTTTTGCTATAATGTTCGCGGAAAGAGAGGGAGGTTTGTATAATGTTTTGCGAGAATCGGAAATTTCGGGTGACGTTAGCGCTTGCCGTAATCGCCTTGGGCGTTCATGCGCAATATGGCAATCAGTACCAGCAGCCGGCGGTGAAACCTTCGGCTTTCGGTCCGTCCTATCGGCCGCAGGTGGGCATTCCGGCGAAACAGAAGCTTGACGATCGGATCAAGCGTGCGGACTATTGTCTGGTGGATTTCGAGAAGGAAGTCGCACGTCAGCGCGGGGGCGAGAAGGTGATGTGGCATTACAAGACCGACGCCCTCGACCGCGTGAAGTCGCTCGTGGAGGACGCCCCGGACGATCCGCGCGTGCAGGCGTTGTTCGCCCGCGCGAAGAAGGCGCTCAAGCTCAGCCTCGGACGGATCGAGGACGAAGTCGATCCCGCCTGGACGCAGTACAAGCGCAACGAAGACGATTTGCGCAAGATGGTGTGGAAGGAGTCCGAAGACTATTGGAAATCGCTTCTCGCATCCGCGGGGACGAATGTCCTTGCTCGAACCTGGCCGGCGCCGGATGTCGCCGAGGTTCCGCTCGAGGCCCTCAAGGGCAAGCTGGTGGTGCTTGATTCGGTCGCGTATCCCGCCAACCAGTTCTATGGCGGATCGGGCGAATACATTTCGTGCGGCAAGCCGTCGGAAGGCTACTACTTCGTGAAGCTCAACGGACGTCATTGGCTGGGGCCCTACGAGGCCGCCAAGCGCTATCGCAACGAGGCCGACAGTTCGATGCTCGAGGTCCATCAATGGACGGTGCTCGGGCGCATCACGGGCGTGACGGCGGAGAATCCGAACGGCATGAAGTCCACCGTCGGCAACTTCGAGTTCGGCTGGGTCGTCGAACCGATCGCGCTGATGGTGCCGGGGTGTCTGGTTTCCTACTTCGACGCCGAGGCGCCGAGTTCGGGCCGCTATGTCGCCGAGGACAAGGTTGCGAAGGTCAAGGAGGGCTGGTATACGATCAAGGAAATTCCGCCGAACGCCACGCCCGAGGAGCTGATGAACTGCTTTGTGACGGCCATCAAGGAAAAGAACTTCTGGCTTTACTTCGACTGCATCGACAAGCGTCGCCGCGAAGGCTTCAACAGTCCGTTTGTGCCGGGAACGAAAAACCTTCGTCCGCGTGAGCCGACGGCCTTTTCGGACATCAAATACCACTGGGAACTCCATCAGGAACGCTTCCACGGCGAGTATGTGCATGTGAAGATCGGCAAGGCCAAGATCGTCGTCGCCAAGGGGTTCGACCGGAACGATAGCCATAACGACTTCTTCCTGGACGAAGACGAGAAAGCCAAGTTCGAGAAAGCGAATGGCGTGCGCCAGGACTGGGCGATCGTCGAGACCACGGCAATCGACGAGAACGGGAAGCAGCTGGGTTCCCCGCATCCGCATAAGCTCGTACGCTGGGGAAATGGCCGCTGGTATGTCGAAGACTACGCGCCGCGGTTCTGAGGTCGTGATCATCTCTTGAGAAAGGTCTTATTATGAATCGGAAAATTGTCCTTTGGAGTCTGGCCGCGCTCGTGGTTCTCGGTGTGGACGCGCAGGAGCATCGCCGTTCGCATTCGAGGTCGAAGGTGGATGCAAAAAAGGTCGTCGTCTCGCCGTTTGACCCGGATGACGGCGTGGCGCTGATTTCCGCCGACACGGTGGACAAGCTCTTCCTGGCCGAGACGACACTTCGTGAACGGATGAAGAAGGAGCGGTTCTTCGCGAAGCCGCTCGCGGATCAGAAGTCGGCCATGGCACAGAACATTTCCTTCCTAGCGGCCGATCCGCTGCACGGTCTCTCGCCGCGTTTCGCCATTGGCTCAGACAAGGATTTCCGGGCGCAGAACGACTTCAAGGCCTTGATGCGCTATATGGAGGACGGACAGGTTCGTACGCGACTTGTCGTCTTACTGCAAAAGTCACAGGGCGTCCTGTTCAACAGGCCGGCGAAGATGCGTGCCCAGCTTGAATTCTATAACAAGGTGGGGACGCAGGTGTCTCCCGGTCTGCGGATCTTCGACGAGATGATGTACAAGCTCGCGAATGGAGCGCCAGCCTTCAAGAAGGAGAAAGGACTTGATGCGCACGCCACGTGGTATGACATCCTGGATTATTGCAAGATCCCAAAGGAGGTGTTTTTCAATTATTTCGCTTTCGATTCTAATTCGCATTGGCTGAGGCTGGATCCCCTCTTCGAAAATCAGCTGGGATCCGTCAAGACACACGGCGATGAACTGCCGCCGGCGGAATGCGAGGCGTGGACGACGGCGGCGAAGAAGTTCCTGGAGGAGGATATTGAGAAGTTCCGCACGGCCGTCAAGCTGGCTGCAGAACGGGCGGGCGGGAATGCGCGCGTTCTCGCACTCCAGCGGCTGGATCTCGAAGTTGCCGGGGAGATGGAGAAAGTCCTCAAAGGCATGATCAAGATCCGGGATGCCTTCAACGACGGGAGTCAATCACCCGGCCAGCTGCGGACTGGCAAAGGACTCTACAAGTACACGAAGAGCCGTTACGCCCTGCCCAGTATGCCGACGGACAAAGTGCCGGACCACTTGTACTTGATCAACTTGATGTTCCGGAGGTTCCAGAACGATATGCAGGGGCTGCGGGTGCGGATGACGCCCATTTCGGACGAGCAGCGTCGCAAGGCGGCGGAGTGGCGCAAGCAGCACATGAAATCCTGGAAAAAGTAAGACGCGCGCGGTGCGATCGGTTGGATCACCCTAGCGTTTCTGCCAGTTTGAGCGGTCGACGGGTGCCTGTCGGCCGCCCATGATTTTACGCAGGGTGCCGAGTCCGTACACCACGGCCGTCACCCAGCACACGGGCAGGTGGTAGAGCCACGCACGGTCCGGACGGCGGCAGAAGCCGAGGACCGTCTGAACGACGAGCGGCAGAACCGTTGCCGTGGCGAGGCAGAAGAGGACGATGCCCATGCGGCGCTGCTGGTCCCACGGATAGGACCGCTGCTTCTCCTGGGCGAAAAAGAGGAAGTCGCGAATGCGGCGCTGCTGCTTGCGCGCGAAGTCCGCCAGTCGTGCACAGTAGAGGTGCACAATGCCGGTCTTCACTTTGGCGACGACCACGGTGCCGTTGCGGCGGATGCGATCGTAGAGGATGTCGATGTCGAACAGATAGGGGTCCCAGTTCGCGCCGTCAAGCAGCGTCCGGCGGAAGACGAACCCGTTGGCGCCGATCGTCGGCAGGGCCGTGCCCGTGAGCCGAAGCTTCAGCCAGTCGCCACGGTCCTCCGTGTCGAGCGTGAGGCCGGTCCAGCGTCCCGTGATCGCCGAGCGCCGGTCGTAGTTGCCGGTGAAGAGGCAGATGGGATCGTTCATGCCGAGCAGGGCGAAGTAGCGGGTGAGCGCGGGGTCCTGCGGACGCGACGTGTATTCGATCGGTTCGGTTGCGAGCACCTCGGGATCCGAAAAGGGGGCGAGCATTCGCGCGAGCCAGGTCGGATCGGGCAGAAGGTTGTCCGAATCGACGAGCGCGATCAATTCACCGTGCGCCGCCTTGATGCCGGCCGTTTTACCGGCCTCGCCGGTTTTGAGCGGATTCGGCACGATGTCATCTACGCCGGCGGCGCGGGCGATGTCGAGCGTACGGTCGGACGATCCGGCGTCGGCGATGACGATCTCATAGTCGCTGCGCGGATAGTCTTGGGCGCGAATGGCGTCCAGACACGCACCGAGCGTGCGTTCCGAATTCAGCACGGGAATGACGATGGAGAGTTTCATGCGGGATCGGCTTTCAAGGTCAGGCGCCAGCTGGGCGCGGTGGAAGATTCGACGGCCACGGATTCCGCCACGCGGTATCCGGGCACCCAAAGTGTTTCATTCGTCTCGGCATCGACGAGAATCGGCAGGACCGCGCGCAGGGCAGGCGGCACTTTGGCCGTGACATAGACGTCTTGGAGCTTGCGTGACTTCCCGTGCATGCCCGTCGGGGCGATACGGTCGCCCGCCTGCCAAGGACGCAGCACGAGGGTACGTCCGCCCAGGGCGGTACGCGAAAGCTCGCAGACCGCCGGCAACGTGCCGATCGCGGTCGGCTGGCGGGAGAACCCCGTGGCCGGTTCGATGTTGAGGGTGAACGAGGTCGGCACCGTGCAGACAGGGGCGTCGTCCGTCTCGTCGTCCCGTGTCAGATCGCCGCGCAGAATGGCGGCCGACTTGCAGAGATGTTCGGTGAGATGCGGGTCGAGATGGTCGCGCAGCCAGGGGATGACGACATGGCGCACATTGTTGCGCGGGATGGACGTGTCGGTGTTGGTGGAGTCCTCGCGCCAGGTGAGACCGCGTGCCCGTAGAAAGGCACGCAAGGTGGCGCTGGGGATGTCCAGCAGGGGACGAATGAAGGTGATCGGCCCGACGTGGGAAATGCGTTTGAGTCCGGCGAGACCCTCCGGACCCGACCCGCGCGCGAGGCGCAGCAGAAAAGTCTCCGCGACATCGTCCGCATGGTGGCCGGTGGCGATGGCGTCCAGCGCGAGCTCGTGCGTCATCCGTTCGAAGAACGCGAGGCGCTCGCGGCGCGCGGCCATTTCGATCGACTCGCGCGGGCGGCGGATGATCTTGACGCGCGTGGCAGAGAAGGGAAGTCCGTAGCGGGCGGCGAGCGCACGGACGAATGCGGCGTCGTCCGCCGAGTCGGGACGAAGCCCGTGGTCGACATGCAAGACGACGGCATCGAACTGAAGCGTCTGCTGCAGGTCCGCCAGCAGCACAAGCAACGCCGTCGAATCGGCACCGCCCGAAACGGCGAGACCGATTCGGCGACGTGTACGAACGGAACTGGCAAAGGAACGAGACATGGAGAAATTGTACCTTTTTTACCCGCATCGGTCAACCTTCAAACCCCTCTTTTTGGTATAATGTGGGCATGAGCGAAAAATCGATATCAGAAATTGTCGACCTCGCGAGTGCCTTCTACGGCAGCGCGGTGTTGTTTGCGGCGTTGGACCTTGGTGTGTTCAAGGCCATTGCCGAGGCGGGAAACGCGGCGGAGCTCTATCCGCTCGCCGAAGAGCTGGGCGTCTCGCCCCGCGGTTTGCGCCTGTTGCTCGATGCCTGTGTGGCGGAGGGACTGCTCGGCAAGGAAGAGGCCACGTATTTCAACACGTCCGCCGGCAAGGCCGCGCTCGTACCGGGCGGTCCGGCGGATCTTTCGAAGGCGGTTCGCTACAATCAGGACGTCTATCCGCTGTGGGGCCGTCTGGCCGATCTCGTGCGGACGGGTGCCCCTGTGGAGCCGCCGCAGGTGCATTTGGGCGACGATCCCGAGCGGACGCGCCGTTTCGCGCTCTCGATGCGCGGTCGGGCGTTGGCGATCGGCCGCGGCGTGGTGCCGCTGCTCGACTTCTCGGGATGTACGCGTCTGCTCGATCTCGCGGGCGGTCCGGGTACATACGCTGAACTCATCGCCCAGGCGAATCCGGACTTGTCGGTCGTGACGGTCGACGTGCCGGCGGTGAGCGCGGTTGCGGCCGAGTGCGTGGCGGCGGCGGGGTTGTCCGCGCGCATCGAGTGCCGGGCGGGCGACTACCATACGGACGAATACGAGGCGGGCGCGTACGATGCCGTGACGATCTTCGGGGCGCTTCATCAGGAATCGCCGGACCAGATCCGCGACATTCTGGCGCGGGCGAACCGGGCGCTCAAGCCGGGCGGGCGCATCTTCATTCTCGACATGATGACAGACCGCACGCACACGGCGCCGGCCTTCAGCGCGCTTTTCGCCGTCAACATGGCGCTCACCACGCAGAACGGGTGGGTCTTCTCCGACGAAGAACTCAAGAGCTGGCTTGCGGAAACGGGATTCGATCCTGCGGATGCGCATCCGGTGCCGCCGCCGATGCCGCACTGGATCCTCAGTGCGGTCAAGGTCGAGTAGACGGCCGCGACGACGGGGAAAGGGTCGGTCGTGCGCTTGCAGCGTTTCTCGCGTCGGTCG
>JAKSOY010000061.1 GCA_024405255.1 Kiritimatiellia bacterium | reverse complement strand
GTGCCTTGATTTTTTGCTGGGACCGATGGGACCGATCGGACGGATGGGACCGATTTTTTGTTTCTGGGCCTGATAGGAGGGATAGGATAGATCATGATGGGTCTTATAGGCTTGGGATCGGATTGATTTCCCTAATTGGGTCCTTGAACTCTACAGGAGCCGCTCATTGACTGCGCCCTAGTGGGGATTGCCGCTCGACGTCCCGACGCGAGATCCGTGTCATCCGTGGACAAAATCGCATCGGCGCGTGCTCGGCTCGGACTTCCCCCTGGCGGCGGTTGAGTTGCGGGACTGAAGGGACATTGTCCAGGACGTCCGGACGTCCTGAATCACGGGCCCTCGCTGTCCCTCAATCACTGAATTGCCCATTTCTTTCATTTACTTACAAAGTTCGAAAATGATATAATAGGTTCGGTTTTCAGTTAGCGAAGATAAGGAGTTCGGCATGTTAAAACATCTTCTGGGCATGGCCTGTTTGGCCGGTGCGTTGGCGGCGGCGGGCGAGGCGACGGTTTCGCAGGTCGCGGTGGCGCAGCGCTATCCGTGGAAGGGTTATGTCGATGTTGATTACGTGGTCAGCGGAGAAGTGCCCGCGTCGATGCGGGTCGAACTGAAGGTCAAGGATCTGAAGAACGGCCTCGTCTATACGCCGACGAAATTCTTCGGCGCTGCGCCGACCGCCCAGGCGGGGTCGCACCGTGTGACCTGGGACGCAGCGGCGGAGGGCGTTGAAGTCGCATCCGACCAGGTCGTCGCGACTGTTTCGATCGTGTCCACGCCGATCGCCACGCCGACCGCGCGCTATCTTGTCGTCGATCTTTCCGCAGGTGCGACAGCGACTTCCTATCCGATGACGCAGTTCGAGACGATTCCGCAGGGCGGTTGGTCCAATGACTACAAGACCACCAAGCTCGTTTTGCGTCGTATCGATCCCGGGCGTTTCATTCAGTCACAGGGTGGTCGTATGGTGACGTTGACGCACCCGTATTACATCGGTGTCTTTGAGGTCACGCAGAAACAGTACGAGCTGGTGATGGGGCATAATCCATCTTTGTACAAAGGGGAAATGCGCCCTGTCGAACTTGTTAGCTACGATATGTTGCGTGGCATTAATTCCCCCTATCCAAGCGATCCGACGACGGTGGCATCGAATACGTTCATTGCGAAATTGCGTGAGCGTACGAACCTCCTGTCATTCGATTTGCCGACATCGGCTCAATGGGAATATGCGACACGCGCGGGATCGACGAATGATTATCCGAATGGACTCTCCCCGATGGGTGCGCAGTATGAAGCCCCTGACGAAAACCTGAACAAAATTGCGCGTAACCGCTACAATCGGAATGACGGGAAGGGTGGGTATGCACAACACACAACGGTGGGGTCTTACTTGCCGAATGATTGGGGGCTTTACGACGTGTTGGGTAATGTGTCCGAGTGGTGTCTCGATTGGTGGGAACCCACCCAGGGAACCGAACCGGTGACAGACCCCGTAGGATCGGTTGGACCTAATACGGCTTATGGTACCCAGCGTTACCAGCGCGGAGGAAACTGGTTTTGTTCGCCATTAGGGTTTCTTGAAACAGGTGCGGGAAGTTGTAGCGTTTGGGATAATGGTTATAACGGTGATCGCGGTTTCCGCATGGCGGCGACAATGCCGATCGATCCGGAGCCGGCGGCGGCTGTGGTGGCGGCGGATTCGCCGATTTGCGTGCTGGATACGCGTGCGGGTACGGTGGTGGCGCCGAAGGAGCGGGTGATTGGTGAGAAGGCGACCTGGCAGGCGAAGGCGTCGAGCGGAAGCGTGTTTGCGCGCTGGGAAGGCGCGTGCGTGGCGGGGCTGCCATTGAACGTGCGGCGCAATCCGGTGTTGGCGCTGACGGTCGCGGAGGGAATGGATCTGCCGAAGGCGGTGTTTACGACGCCGGCGGCGGATGTGCTGACGAAGCTGGGGCTTTCGACGACGATGTTCAAGGTGGGCGAAGCGGTGACGTGCTGGCTTGTCGATGACTCGACGTCGTTTGTGACGGCGACGCTGACGGGTTTGCCGGCGGGACTCGTCTTCGACGCGAAGACGTTGGCGGTGACGGGCGTGCCGAAGAAGGCGGGCCTTTATACGGTGGCGGCAACGGCGAAGAATGCGAGCGGACATCAGCTGCGGGCGACGTTCGGCGTGACGGTGCTGGGCGATCCGGCGGCACCGGTGGTGTCCGTGCCGAGTGTTTCGCTGGGGCTCGTGGTCGGTGCGGGCGAAGGCACGGTGTCGGGTTCGGGTGTGTATGCGCCGGGACGCACGGTGTCGATTTCGGCGCGTGCGGCGAAGGGCTTTGTGTTCGGCGGCTGGTATCGCGATGCGACGTTGACGCAGCCGGCTGCGTTTGCGTCGGGCGATTATCGCAAGGCCTCGCAGAAGGTCGTTGCGTCGGCCGAGGTGCCGTATCTCTATGCGCGCTTTGTGGCGGCGGACGGGACGAGCGATCCGGTGACGGATCTGAAGCTCGTGGGGTCGGGCGTCGACGGTACGAACATCGTGTGGTATGCGGGCGTGGCGCTGGAATCGGCGGGTGCCGACTTCCTGTCGGCGTCGCTTGCGACGTTGAGCGTGAAGGGGTTGCCGAGCGGCGTCAAGTTCACGGCGTCGACCGGTCGCCTTGCGGGTGTGCCGACGAAGGCGGGGACGTACAAGGTGACGGTGACGGCGAAGAATCAGTCCAAGTCGACGGCGAAGACCGTCTATGCCGTGACCGTGGTCGCCTTGCCTGCCTGGGCGCAGGGCACGTTCGAAGGCGGCGGGGTGGATGCGCTGGCCACGTTCAAGGTCGGTACGACGGGGAAGGCTTCGGGCAAGATCCTGCGGGCCGGAAAGACGTATACGCTTTCGTCGCCGAGCTATGCGGCGTACGAGGAGAAGTCCGGCATCTATTCGTTCACGGCGACGGCGAAGTGCGGACGCGACGTGCTGCCGTGCGCGGGCCTGGTGACGGCGAAGACGCGCGCGGACGGTACGACGGTGGGCGTGTGCGAACTGACGCTCGGTTTGGGCGGAGAAGGCGAGGTGGGGGTGATCCTCGTGCAGACGGCGTGGTCGAAGTCCCCGTGGAAGGAGCTTGCGAAGTCGTTGCGGCGCACGGTGGCGCTGACGGGCGAAGCGGACGGTCTGGGGCCGAACGACACGGTGACAATGAAGATTTCCGCTGCCGGCAAGGTGACGGCGGCGGGCGTGTTCGACACGGGCCGGGTGAACGCCCGGGGCGTGCCGCAGCCCTACAAGGTCTCGAGTTCGGGCGCGCTCGTGCCGGGCAAAGAAGCGGGGACGGGAATCGTCTACCTCTACTTCCCGCCGAATCCCGCGAAGAACTTCGCCGGTTTTGTACGGCAGATTCCGATCACCGCGCTGCCGTGATCGGGTTGGGTCAACATCAGAAGGAGAAAAAATGAAACGTTTGATTGGAGTTTCGATTGTGCTGCTGTCCGTCGCGGCGTTCGCCGGCGATGTGGCGGCGCGTGCGAAGGAAATCGCTGCCTGGCTGCCGGAAAAGCCGTGCGTGGAAGGCGCGCCGCTCACGGATGCGCGCTGGGGCGAACTTGCGCAGCTGCCGGAGGGCGTCAAGACGATCCAGGCGGCCGAAAAACTGCTGGCGAAGCCCGTGCCGGAGACGCCGGACGAACTCTATCTGCAATTCTCGCGCAACGGCAACCGGACGAATTTCGAGCGGTGCTACGGTGCGCGTCGCGGTGGCTTCCTGACGCTGCTGACGGCGGAGTGTTTTGAGCGCAAGGGGCGCTTCCTTGCGAAGATCGCGGCGTATGCGGAAGCCATTTGCGCGATGAAGAGCTGGAATCTGCCGGCGCATGACGCGGCGTTGTCGTCCTTCAGGGGCGATCCCCACATCGACCTCGTCAGTGCGGCGATGGGACTCGATTTCGCGTTCTGTCTGCAGCTCGTGGGCGACCGTCTGCCGGAAGCGACGCGCACGAAGATGCGCGCGGAAGTGGAGCGGCGGATGTTCGTACCGCATCTCCGCCATGTGCGTGGCGATCATCGCTATGGCCATTGGTGGTTCCACGCCCGCAACAACTGGAACAGCGTGTGCAACTGCTGCGTGGTGCGTGCGGCGCTGATGCTCGTGGAAGACCGTCTGGCGCGCGCCGAGTATGTGGCCTACGCCGAAGACAGCGTGCCGTATGCGATTTCGGGCTATACGGACGACGGCTACTGCTCGGAAGGCATGGGCTACTGGAACTACGGCTACGGCCATCATCTCTACATGGGCCTTGCGGTGCGCAAGGCGACGGGCGGACACGTCGACTTCTTTGCGGATCCCAAGACGAAGAAAGTCATGGAATACGCCTACACCTATCAGATCCACGGCGGCATCTCGCCGCACATCGCCGACGGCGGTGGCAATGCGTCCCCCGTGTTGCTCGCGCTGGGACGTCAGGTGTGGCCGGATCTCGTCAGCACGACGGCGCTCAAGGTGCCGTTGCTCGCGGGGGGGCTTTCCACATTCGTGCTGCGCGCGTTCGGACAGGAACCCGCGCCGGCGGCGCCCACGATGGATGTGCCGGCTCTGCGTTCGTGGTTCAGCGATGCCCAGGTGCTGATTTCGCGGACGGATCCCGCGAACAAGGACATCCAGTTCGGCATCAGTTTTAAGGGCGGCAACAACGCCGAGAACCACAACCACAACGACCTGGGCGCCTACACGATTCTGCTCGACTACTGCGAGATGTCGGGCGATCCGGGCGGCGAGACCTACACGCGGCGCACGTTCTCGCGCGACCGCTATGTCTCGAAGGTGTTGAACTCGTACGGACATCCCGTTCCCGTAGTCGGCGGCAAGCTGCAGAAGGTGGGGGGTGCGGCTCAGGCGAAGGTCTTCAAGGTCGCGTTCACGCCTGAGAAGGACATGCTCACGATCGACTACACGTCGGCCTATCCGGTACCCGCGCTGAAGTCGCTCGTGCGGACGATGACGTTTGACCGCGTGAAGTATGAAATCACGATTACGGACAAGGTCAAATTTACGGAGCCGACCACATTCGAAGTGCCGGTGATCACCTATCGCACGTGGAAGAAAGACGAAGCGGCGAAGCATTTCACCTTTGACAAGTCGAACGGCGTTCGGAAGCTCAACCTCGATGTGAGCGCGTCCGCGCCGCTCGAGTTCTCGTCCGAAGCCATCGAAAATCCGGGCCATGCGTCGCCGCAGCGCCTGACGTTCCGATTCCGCGAGCCGGTGACGGAAGCCGTTTTCCGTACAAAGTATTCGACGCGCTAAAAGTGTGATTTTATCTTATTTACACTTTCTCGCTTGCGTCCCTCCTGATTTTCTGCTATTCTACTCACCGTGGTTTGGAGAGGCGTTTCATTTAACGAGTTTCGAAGAGGAGATTCAACGATGCTCATGAGCAAAAAAGAACTTCTGGCTATTGGCTGTCTGCTGATGGCCGGGGGCTTGTTCGCTGTGACCGATGTCGCGAAGGAAACCTTCGAAGGTGCTACGGCAGGACAATCGGTGACGGAGCTGGGAGCGATCTGGGGCGGTTCGGGGTCTGTGGCCGAACTCACCTACGCGGCTGGCACGGGTGGCTATGCCATTCAGGACGAAGGCGTGGCACACGCGAAGGTGCTGAAGATCGACGAGTCCGTAATCTGTACGCCGTCGGCGACGCTTCAGGCGGGTCAGCCGGCCTTGGTGGACATGATGGTGCAGGCGGCCGTGCGGGAGGAAGCGCTGGACTTGCCGGAAGACGAGAGCATCCAGATTGCCGTGGGCGTCGAGTCGAGCGGCGAAGGCAAGGGCATGTTCAAGGTGTTCTGCCTGCCGAAGGGTGCAACGGAACCGACCTGGTGCAATCTTGTGGAAGTCGACGCGGGTACCTGGCACCGTGTGACGTTCGTCTTCGACTATGCGACGGGATTCGCCCAGATGCGAATCGACGGCCAGCCGATCATGAGCGACAAGGGCTATCTCACGGTGACGAGCCAGGAGAACGGCGCGTGGTACAAGCTCGCGCGTGTGAAGGACAAGGTCACCTCGGTGGAAGTCGTCGGCTTGACGAGCCTGGACGATCTGCGCATCGCGGGTGGTTCGGATGCGGTGGAGGCGGCGCCCGTGACGGGTGCGGATGCCGAGGGCATCTCCTACGCCTGGTACGACAAGAACGGTTTGGCGTGGGATGCGACGAAGACGTACGACGGTTCGGGCCTCACGTTGAAGGCGAAGTTCGAGACGGGCCTCTCGCCGTTCGACGGCGAGAAGTTCGTGCTGAAGACGATGGCGCTGGCCGGGAACAAGGCGACGTTCTCGGTTCCGGCGATGACGCCGCCGGCGGGCTACACGGTGAAACTCGTCTACGCGACGGACCCTGCGTTCCTGACGAACAAGGGCGAAGTGGCGGTGACGGCGGGTGCGACGGAAGTGTCGGTTGAAAATCTGCAGCAGGATGCGGCCGTCTACTACTACCGTCTTGAAGCTGTGAAGGAAAACAAGTAAGCGTGCGAAAGGATGTTTGAGATGAAGATTTTCACGATGGCGGTTGCGATGGGGCTTGCGATGGCGAGCTGGGCTGCGGCCAATGATGCGCTCTTGACGTTCTCGACCCCGGGCCCCGACAAGTATGCCGATGGAACCACGGTTCTGAACGGTGAGTGCTATGCGCTGGTATGGACGGCGAATGGCGCGAAGTTCGCGGGATTGAATGCCAACGGTACGACGGTTGCGGAGACGGACAAGGTCGTGCTGCTGGCCCCCCTCGCGAAGAACGGGGCGTGCCCGCGGACGCTGTTCCAGATTCCGGCGGAACTGGCCGATCAGCTTGACGGTCAGGGGTCCTATGGCGTCTACCTGCTCGACACGCGCGTGAAAGCTGAAGACGGCACGACGAAGCTCGCCGGCATCAAGGACGGCAAGCCGTTGGCGGTGAACGCGTTGGCGACTGTGGGCGAATCGACGACGGCGTCGACGACGAAGGTTGCCGAGATGAAGGTCGCGGCGACGGCAATGGGCGGTGCGGCGATCACGGCGGAGACGCTCGTGGCGGATCCGACGATTACGAGCATCAAGATCGAGGGCGCCACGGTGAAGGTTTCGGTTGCCGGCATGTCGCCGATTGCGACCTACCAGGTCGTGACGGGGTTGAAGCCGGGGGCTGTCGGACAGAAGGTCGACGCGAAGGCGAAGGGGGATACCTTCGAGTTCGCGAAGCCGGAGGGACAGTTCTTCAAGGTCATCGGAACGCGCAATTTCAAATGAGTGCCGCCTAGTTTAGAAAGGACTTCGACGATGAAACTGAAATCGGTTTTGTGTGCGCTGGCGATTGCGGCGACGGTGCCTCTCTTCGCCGACCAGACGAGCAGTAACATCTGCGGCTGGATGAAGGTGACGAGCAATCTGCGCAACACCATCATCGGCGTACCGTGGGTTGCGGTCAATGGCGAGAACGATGCGGCGGTCAAGGTGGCGAAACTCGTCAAGACGGACAATCTGACGCAGGGCGACAAGCTCTATCTGTATGATGCGGCGAACAACACGTGGTTCGCCTGGACGCTGGGTGAGACGGGTTGGGCGGCGGATACGACCGTGACGATCGACAAGGCGGTGGTCGGTACGCCGGCGGAAGACCAGGCGCTTCCGCGCGGGCAGGCGCTCATTCTCGAGCGCCAGAACGTAACGGCGCCGTTCTATCTGTTCGGTCAGTATACGACCTCGGCCGTTGCGTCGCAGACGGTGCAGGCCGGTACGGCCGAAGCGCCGGTGATGATGCTGCTCGCGAATCCGCTGCCGGCGGCGTTCGACCTCAACAGCGGCAAGATCACGAATGCCGGCGAGACCGATACGATCGTGGTGCCGCAGAACGACGGTGCGCAGACCATCTATTCGCTGAAGAACGGCAAGTGGGGTTACTACAAGAAGGTGACGATCGAAAAGTTCGGTCTCACGATGACGCAGAACCAGTGGTGCGAGGCTGAACCGTTGCCGATGGGAACGGGATTCTGGTATGTCTCGCGCGGCGGGGCGGCGACGATTGCCTGGTAACAAGTCGATTAAGCAAGGAAGATGAAAATGGTGAAGAAAGTCCTAGTGGCGCTGGCGGTTGCCGGCGCAGTGGTGCTGGCTCAGGCGGGTACGCTCTACTGGCAGGTCGCCGATGCAGGTTCGTTTTCGGCTGCGACGCTCTATGCCAACGACGGTACATCGAAGACGCGGCTGGAATCCTCCTTGGCCCAGGGCGTCGATCTGGAAACGACCCTCACGGGTACGGAAACGGGGTTGGTGCAGACCAGCCTTGGCGACTATGAAGGTTCGCAGTATTCGTTCCTGGTCGAGCTTGTGACCTATTCGTCGGGTGGGACGGTGACCAAGTCGAATTGGATGAAGGAATTCAGCTACGACGACCTGGTGACGGGCGGTTATGTGGCTGCGGGCGGTATCGGTTTCCCGACGACGACCGAAGGTATCAACATGGGCGTGAGTGGCCCGAATCCGGGTGTGATTCCCGAGCCTTCGAGCGGACTGTTGCTGTTGCTCGGTGGCGCTTTGATGGCATTGCGCCGTCGCCGCCAGGCCTAAGACTGCGAGATGTTCTGAGAACCTGCGGGGCGGACCGGTAACGGCCTGCCTCGCTTGCATAAGGGGAAAGTAAATGCATCACCACTACGACGACGAAGATGAAGACGAACGCAGGGATTCGTCCGCTTCCGTGACGTCCGAGCACTTGACCGGATGGGACTGGATTCTGGCGGCTCTGGCGGCGGCGTTTGTCTTTCTGGGATTGACGATCTTTGCGTTCCCCGCGTTGTATCCGGCGGCGTGGTCTGATGCGGCTGTTGCGGCGGGTTTGCGTCCGCCGGCGACGGTTTTACCGGGGATTTGGCGCGTCTTCGCGTCCGTGTTCTATCTGGGGGGAACGGCCACGGGCAATGCTTTGCTGCCGTGGGTCGGTCGTGTCCTCGGGGCGCTGACGGCGGGTTTCGCCTTCCTCTTCTTCCGCGTTCTGGTGATGCAGTTGGTGCGTTTGAGGCTTCGGACGGCTGAGCGGCGCGAAGTGGTACAGCGGCTGGCGGCGTTTGCCGGTGCGATCTTCTTCATGTGCTCGGGTCCGATGTGGTCTTCGGGACAGGTTTCGACGCCGGCCGGGCTGCTGACTTTGCTGGCATTGGCGGCCTTGTTCCTGTTCATCCGATTCCTGCTTGACGGCGGAGCCGCATCGGCGCTTGCATCCATGTTTTTGAGCGGCGTTCTGACGGCGGAAACGCCGTGGGGATTGCTGTTGTTCGTCATTTGCTGGTATGGCTATCTGCGGGCGTTCCGCCGCGGGGCGCTCTGCGAAGACAACCCGTTGCTGGACCAGGGGGCCGGACAGTCTGCACGGTGGATGCTGTCGTTCATCTGGCTCGTCGGCGTGGCCGTCGGCGTCGGTGTCAACTGTGCGTCCTTCATTTCCCTGAAGGGATTGGAGGCCGCGGGCAAGGCGGGAGGCGATTTGCCGCTGATGTATCTCGTTCAATGGTGGCATAGCCTGTCGGGGTCGGCGAATCCGTTTGGGTTCGCGTTGGCGTTCGGCGTGTGTGTGCTACCGTTCGGTCTCTGCCTTTATCTGCTGCCGCGTGCGGTGGACGAGGAGCGCCTGCTGCCGTTCCATGTGGGTGCGGTCACATGCTTCGCGGGTGTGTTGGCCTATGCCCAGCTCGCGATGCTGACGGCGCTGTGGTTCTGGAACTGGACCTCGTCCGTGCGGCTCCTGTCGCCGTTCTTCGAGCAGCTGCTCGTATTGAGCGCGGCGGGGACGGTCGTATGCGTTTTGACGATTTTCGGAACCGAGGCCTGTTGCCGGGATCTAGCCCGCCTCCAGCGACGTCATTTTGTACAGCTTTCGCAGAATGGACGGTTCGTCCTTTTCATTTCGGTGTTGGTGGTGCTCGCGGCTGGCGTGTTGCCGGGACGCGTGCTGAAGACGACGCGCGAGATGCTGAAGGTGATCGACGACTATGCGCGCGAGGTCGTGTCCGAATGCGGCACGGCAAAATGGATTTTCACCGACGGTTCCTACGATGCGCGCTATGAACTGCTGGCGGCGGAACAGAAGAAGGACCTTTTTGCGATTTCGCTGATCTCGGGTGGTAGCACCTACGCCCAGTACCTCCGCACGCGCGGACCGCTGGATTCGGAAGACCGCCTCTCGCTCGGGGTGAGCGCCGCTACGGGACTGCGCACTTGGGTGCGTGAAAAACCGTCGCGGATGAAGGACGTGGCTGTGCAGCAGGGATTTGAAATGTGGAAGCGTCAAGGACTTCCGCTGCCGCTTTGCTCGGGCGTATTGGCGCGTCCGGACGGCATGGACGAAGCCGCGTGCCGTCAGGGCCTTGAACGCAGCAAGCAGCTCGCGAAGCGCATTCTCGACATCTATGCCGCAGGCGGTCTGCAGAAGGCGGCGGGGCATTCGGTGTGCGAACTCTTCCGTTACGCCCAGTGGCGCCTGGCGCGTCTGGCGCGCATGCGGGCGGAGCGTGCGGACAATGCCGGCGACGTGAAGACGGCCGGTATCGAGACGAAGCTCTCGGAAGAGCTCGACGACTGCAACAGCTCGCTGCAGAGGATTCTTGCGGATATGGACCATGCGCGCCTGATGATGTTGCGCCAGCAGACGCCGCGCGAAGGCTTGCAGCTGGCGTTGGCCCGTGCGGACTTCGCGCTCGCGGCGAATTACGCGCGGCCGATTCTCAAGGCGATCAAGGACGATCCCGATGCGAATTTCGCGATGGCGATGAGCTACTACGTGCAGAAGCAGTGGACGCGTGCCGAGGAGCATTTCAAGGTCTACTTGACCAAGCGTACGAACGAGCCGGCTGTCTGGAACAATCTCGCGCTCGTCTATATGGAACTTCAGCGTTTCAATGAAGCGGAACAACACGCCAAGAAGGCCTTGGAACTTGTACCGAATTCGGCTGAAGTCAAAGATACGTTGAGACAGATTGAACATGCAAGAAAGCGTGCGTCGGAGGCGAAAGCCGAAAAGCCGCGAAAGGGAAGTAAATGAAAATGCGTGTAATGTGGATGGCGTTGGCGTTGACGGCGTTGACGGCCTTTGCGGCGCCTCCGTTTGAGAAAGTGCCCGAACAGGCTCTGCAGATGCTGAAGGGGGCTGTGGGCAAGCCGCAGGACAGCGGATTGGTTTTTGCGAATGGCCAGTATATTCGTCCGCCCTATCGTGTGGCGCGCATGGGAACGGCCATTTTCATCAATGACATTCAGGTGACGGATCAGATCAATTCCTGGCGGAAGTTCCTCGCCACGCAGCCTGGCTATGCCAGCAAGGTCGCGGCGCGGGCGGCGAATGCCGGCGAAGCGAAAAGTCTCGACGAGCTGTTTGCCGACGAGGAAGAGCCCGAAGTGAAGGAACCCGAGCAGGACATCGCGTTTGCGCCGAACGCGAAGAGCGCGGCGCTGCTCAAGGAAGTCGATGCGTATCGGGCGGAGATCCAGCGCAAGCTGCGGGAAGGGAATTTCATTTTCTTCGGTTCGCGCTATGCACGTGTGATTGTGGAACCGCGCGTGGCGAAGACCTTGCTGGCCGTGCTGCCGGAGGCCATGCGCGAGGCGGATGACGGTGTCGATATGGAATCGCGGATACGGGCGAAGGGGATTGTGTTCCTCAATCGGACGGTCTGTTCGGATCTGCTGGAGCATCGTCCGGACTATTTGAAGCTCATTGAACGCCGCAAGTATCTGAACGACCTGGAACGGTTGAACGAGATTTCCAAGCGTAATGCCACAGAGGTTGGACGGTAAATGGATCTTACATCACCGGCAAATCCGAAAATCAAGTACGTCGTCAAGCTCCGCACGTGTTCGGCACGCGAGGAGTCGGGCGAGATGATCGTGGAAGGGTTCCGCGAGTGCCGTCGTGCGCTCGACAATGACTATCGTCCGCACGCGATTTTCCATTGTCCCGACCTCTACCTCAAGAACGAGAACGAACCGGCGCTCATCGCCGATTGCGTGGCGCGCGGAGCGGAAGAATACCGTTGCACGAAGACGGCCTTCCTCAAGATGGCCTACAAGGACCGTCCGGATGGACTGCTGATGGTGGGACCGCATGTAGCGAAGAAGCTGGCGGATCTTCAGCTGCCGCCGAATGCGCTCGTCATCGTGACCGAGGCCATTGAAAAACCCGGCAATCTGGGAACGATCCTGCGCAGTGCGGATGCGGCGAAGGCGAGTGCCGTGATCGTCTGCGATCGCACGACGGATGTACACAATCCGAATGTCGTACGCGCCTCGACGGGAACGATGTTCTCGGTGCCGATCGTGGAAGCTTCGAGCGAAGAGGCACTGGCGTGGCTGAAGGCGCGTGATTTCAAGATCCTGGCGGCGACGCCGCATGCCGAGAAACTGCATTTCGAAGTGGACCTCACGGGCAATGTCGCGTTGGCGGTGGGGGCCGAGCAGTACGGCCTCACGGCCAAGTGGATGGAGAATGCCGACTTGCGTGTGCGCATTCCGATGTTGGGTCTTGCCGATTCGCTGAACGTCAGCGCGGCGACGACGATTTTGGTATACGAGGCCGTGCGTCAGCGCATTGCCGCGGGAATTGACCAGGTGCCGGCTTTCATTCCCTGGCATGGGGAAGGTCAGCACGACCATTAATTGACGAGTACAAGAAGAAGAAAAGAAGATGACGCCGAAAGAAAAGATGTTGATTCCGCCGCAGACGATGCCCGAGCAGGACCCGGGCGTACGGGCGCATAATATGGAAGAAGTCGCGTTGGGCTACACGGCCGAGCAGGCGCGTTTGGAGGCGAGCCGGTGCTTGGCGTGTCCGACGAAGCCCTGCATGCAGGGGTGCCCCGTCGCGGTGGACATTCCCGGATTCCTGGCCAAGGCGGCCGAAGGCGATTTCGCCGGTGCGTTGGCGATCATTCGCAAGGTTTCGCAGCTGCCGGCGGTTTGCGGGCGGGTCTGTCCCCAGGAGAAGCAGTGCCAGAAGTTCTGCACGGTCGGCAAGCTGCTGAAGGATGTCGAGAAGTCCGTTGCCATCGGGCGCGTGGAGCGCTTTTGCGCGGACTACGAGGCGGCCATGGGAAGCTCTACGGTGTCCGGTCAGGTGCCGGCCGAAAACGCGCGCCGCGTGGCCGTGGTGGGGTCGGGTCCGGCGTCGATCACCTGTGCGGCCGATTGTGCGCGGGCGGGGCTTGCGGTGACGATGTTCGAAGCCTTTCACAAGCCGGGCGGTGTGCTCGTGTACGGTATTCCCGAGTTCCGTCTGCCGAAGAAGATCGTGAAGCGCGAGATCGACGGTCTGTGCCAGATGGGCGTCAAGATCGAAACGAATTTCGTCGTCGGGCGCACGCAGAGCCTGCAGGAACTCGCGTCCGAGTATGATGCCGTGTTCGTGGGCACGGGTGCGGGTTTGCCGAAGTTCATGGGAATCGAAGGCGAGAATCTCGTCGGCGTATTCAGTGCGAACGAGTATTTGACGCGGGCGAATCTCATGCGCGCCTATGACGAAGCGCATGTCGATACGCCGTTCTGGCACGGACGCCGCGTGGCGGTGCTGGGGGGCGGAAATGTGGCCATGGATGCGAGCCGCATGGCGTTGCGTCTGGGGGCGGAAAAGGTCTACCTCGTCTATCGCCGCAGTGAAATCGAGATGCCGGCCCGGCGCGAAGAAGTTCATCATGCGCGTGCGGAGGGCGTCGAGTTTCGGATGCTGCAGAATGCGAAGCGCGTGCTTGGCGACGAGAAGGGACGCGTCTGCGGACTCGAGTGTCTGCGCTACGAACTGGGGGCGCCCGATGAACGCGGTCGGCGGCGTCCGGTGGAAATCAAAGGCAGCGAGTTCACGCGCGACGTCGACACCGTGGTGGTGGCCGTGGGCAATGGGTCCAATCCGCTCATCACCGAGACGACGGAGGGACTCGTCGCGAACGAGAAGGGCAATCTCATCGTCGATCCGGAAACGAACATGACGTCGATTCCCGGCGTGTTCGCGGGCGGCGATATCGTGTTGGGCGCGGCCACGGTGATTCTCGCCATGGGCGAGGGACGTCGTGCGGCGGCCGGAATTCTTAAATACTTGGAAGGAAAGAATAAATGAAGCGGATCCTGTTGGTGGCCTGCGCGGTGTTGGGGGGACTGTCCCTCTGGGCGGTTCCGGCGAAATCGGTGGCGGGTTCGGCGATCTCGGGCAATTCGCCGTTTGCGACGGATGCCTATCCGGGTTTTGACGGTCTGGACGATGTCAAGAAGCCGGAACGCCGCGAGAAGAGTTGGTGGTTCGGCGTGAAGCGTCCGAATGCAACCGAGCAGTTTGCGTTCGCGCAGGAGCTGGAGAAGAAGAACGACTTCAAGGCTGCCGCCAAGGCGTATGATGCGCTGGTGCGTGAATGGCCGGCGTCGCTTGAAGCGCCGAAGGCGCAGCTGCGATTCGCCCAGATTCTCGCGGAACGCCTGAACGACTACGAAGAGGCATTCGCCCAGCTGGAGTATCTGTTCGATTTCTATGCGCGCGATTGCAACTACAGGGAACTCGTCGACTATGGCTATAAGCTGGTGAACACGATGGTGGACAAGAAGAAGTCCTGGTTCGGGTTCAGCTTCCTGTCGAACCGTCTCGTGCGCCAGCACTACGAGTCCATCGTGCGTCGTGCGCCCGGGGCCAGCTATGTGCCGGAGGCGATGTTGAAGATCGCCGATCTGCGCGAGCAGGATAGCGAATACGAGCATTCGCAGAAGGTGTATGCGACCTTGCAGAGCAAGTTCCC
Source organism: Kiritimatiellia bacterium (assembly GCA_024405255.1). Next base: position 5,470 of record JAKSOY010000061.1, on the reverse strand, counting down.
GTTCCATACGGATGCGCGCACGGCGGCCTATCGCGAGGGACGGGCCCGCATGTGGCTCTGCCGTCGGTTGGCGTACAATCTGCCGCGCTGCGAGGATACCCGCAGCTTCTTCAAGCATCTGCTGGCGCGCTATCCCGACCTTGAACAGCGCGAAGAAGTCCGTGGCTGGGATACGGAGCTTGCGAACTATATGGCGGAAGACGCCTATCAGCAGGCGAAGTCGTATGATACGAAGCGCCGTACGGTCCATGCGGCCATTTCCGCCTGGGAAGTCTTTTTGAAGAAGTATCCGGATTCTCCGCACGCGGAAGAAGTGCGTGGGCGCATTGAAGAACTGCGGACGCGGATTGCGGCGCCGAACAAATGATTTTGCGAATCAGAAAGGAACCTCTATGAAACTTCGTTCATTCCTTTTCCTCCTTCCGGCCGTCTTGATGTGCGGGTGTGCAAACTATCGTTGGACCTCGTCCGTGCCGCAGGAGATCCGTACCGTGGCCGTGCCCGAGTTCCAGAACCAGAGCCGCCTTGCGGAGTTGGGTCCGGCGACGACGCAGTACACGCTGCGTGAATTCCAGCGTGAAGGCACGTTCTCGATCCGGCGCTCGGGCGATTCCTCGATCGAGGTTCAGGGCGTCATCAAGAAGGTCGAGTTCAAACCGGTCGCCTATGCGCGCGGCTATGGCATGCGCGCGGGCGAGTACCGCTGCTTTGCGACGCTGGAAGCTTCGCTCATCGACAAGGACAAAGGCAAGGTCCTGCTGGACAACCGCAGCTACACGGCGGAAACGACGATTTCGGTCCAGAACGATCTGCTCACGGCCCAGCGGAACGCCGTGCCGCGTCTCGCGGCCGAGTTCGCCCGTCAGATCGTGGACGATGCGCTGAACTACCCGTATGGCAAGTGACGGGGTTGGGTCGCGCGTGAAGGCCGATTTTGAGAAATTGCTCGTTGCGCTGCAACGTGGGCTGCCGCTTTGTTCGCGTCCGTTCGCCGCAATCGCGGATGATCTGGGATGTTCGGAAGACGAGGTGCTGGCGGCCGAGGCGCAGGCGCGGTCCGAGGGCCTCGTGCGTCGGTTCGGCGCCGTATTCGACACGCGCCGTCTTGGCTACAAGTCGGCGCTCTGCGCAGCGACGGTTCCCGCGGACGAATTGGAGGCGCGTTCGGCCCAGCTGACGCCGCTCGTCGGGGTGACGCATTGCTATGTGCGGGAGCCGCTGCCGGCCGGCGATGCGGTGCTGCCGAACCTGTGGTTCACGCTGAGCTATCCGGGGGACATCTTTTCGGCGATGGCCGGGGAGGTGGCGGCGCGGTTGAAACCGTACGAGGTCCATGTGCTGCCGGCGTTGAAGCGCTATAAAGTCGATGTCGTCTTCGGTGCCGCCACGCGGGCGCGGGAAGAACAGGTCGAGGACGATCTGCCCCCGCTGACGGCGCGGGAGCGTCGGCTCGTCGGCGCACTGCAGGGCGATACGGAGGTGCGCAGCGACTATTTCGCCGGTGTCGCCGAGAAGCTGGACGTGAAGGAATGGGATGTCCTTTCGCTCTTGCACGTGTGGGCGCGGAAGGGACGCTTGAAGCGCATCGGCCTCTTGTTGCGTCATCGGGCGGCGGGCTGGACCGCGAACGGCATGTGCTGCTGGCGCGTGGACGGCGACACGACCGAGGCGGGGCGGGCGCTTGCCGCGCGCGGAGAAGTGACGCATTGCTATGAGCGCCCGTTCGCGCCGAATTTCCCCTACAATCTGTTCGCGATGGTCCATGCCCATGCGACGGACGAATCGCGTGCGCAGTTTGCGGCGCTGGACGCGCATCTGGCCGAGACGCTGGGGCGTTCGGTGCCCGGTACATTGCTGCTCTCGACGCGTGAATTCAAGAAGACGTCGATGACGTTCTTCGCCGATGTGCGCTGAGGGGACGAGGGCGAGATGGGTGCACGCATCCTTCAGCTTGTGGCGGACGGCATGGCCTTCGAGGTCCTGCTTGCGGGGGTGGTGGCGTTCCTCTTCCCCGCAGCCGTTCAGCAGATTCTGCCGGTGAAGGTCGTGCCGTGGCTCTTGGGGACCGTGATGTTCGGCATGGGCCTCACGTTGCGGGCACGCGACTTCTTGCCCGTCGTCACGCATCCGCGCGATGTGCTCGTGGGTTTTGCGGCGCAGTTCTCGTTGATGCCGCTGGTGGCCGTGCTGCTCGTGAAGGTCCTGCACCTGCCGGACGAGCTTGCGTTCGGCGTCATCCTCGTGGGGTGTTCGCCGGGCGGAACGGCCTCGAATGTCGTCACCTATCTGGCGCGTGGCGATGTGGCGCTGTCGGTGGCGATGACGTCGTGTTCGACCTTGGCGGCACCGCTCGCGACGCCGTTCCTTGTGTGGCTTTGCGCGGGCAAGAGCGTGGGGGTGGACGCCCTCGGGATGGCGCTCTCGACGGCGAAAGTCGTGCTGTTGCCGGTGGCGCTCGGTGTGGCGGCCAATGAGGTTCTGCCGAAAGTCTGTGCGCGCGTTACCAAGGCCATGCCAGCCTTTTCGGCGCTCGTCGTCTCGGTGATCGTGATGGCGGTGGTGGCGGTGAATGCGGCGAGCATTCAGGTGAATCTGGGGCTGATCTTCGTGGTCGTCGTGTTGCACAACGCCTTGGGCATGGGACTCGGCTGGGGGGTGGCGAGGTTCTTTCGTCTGTCGGCGGCGAAGCGTCGGACGCTGGCGATCGAAGTGGGCATGCAGAATTCGGGACTCGCCGTTTCGCTCGCCGCCATTCATTTTGCGTCGATGCCGTTTGCGACCGTGCCGGGTGCGCTCTTCAGCGTGTGGCATAACATTTCTGGTTCCATTTTCGCGGCATTCTGCCGCCGCCGAGGCGCCTGAATGGTTGAAAAACCTTGATTTTCGCCCGTTTTGTGCATTTTCTTCTTTACATTGTCCCTTGAATCCGCTATAATCTGCGCGCAAAAAAAAACGAGTAAAAAAGGTCAAGTCGTCCAAAAGACGTGGGACGGCTGAGAGAAAGGTAAGAGATAGATGAAGATGACGAACGAAACGAAGTACGTGTATTTCTTCGGTGCGAGTCACACGGAAGGCAATGCGGACATGCGTAATCTCCTGGGCGGCAAGGGTGCCAACCTCGCGGAGATGGCGAGCTTGGGTCTGCCGGTTCCGCAGGGGTTCACGATCACGACGGAAGCGTGCACGCGCTACTATGACGACGGCAAGAAGATCGGCGCCGACATCCAGAAGCAGGTGATGGAATACATCGCGAAACTCGAGAAGAGCGCGGGCAAGAAGTTCGGCGACAAGAAGAACCCGCTTCTCGTGAGCGTGCGCTCGGGTGCACGTGCCTCGATGCCGGGCATGATGGATACGATCCTCAACCTCGGTCTCAATGAAACGGTGGTCGAAGCGCTCGCGAAGCAGTCGAAGAATCCGCGCTGGGCGTGGGATTGCTACCGTCGCTTCATCCAGATGTTCTCCGATGTCGTCATGGAGGTCGGCAAGAAGCACTTCGAGAAGCTCATCGACGAGATGAAGGCGAAGAAGCGCGTGAAGCTCGACGTCGAGCTCACCGCGGCGGATTTGAAGGCGCTCGCCGGCAAGTTCAAGGCCGAGTACAAGAGCGCGATCGGAAAGGACTTCCCGGACGATCCGAAGGAGCAGCTCCTGCAGGCGATCAAGGCGGTGTTCCGCAGCTGGGACAATCCGCGCGCGAACGTCTACCGCCGCGACAACGACATCCCGTACAGCTGGGGCACCGCGGTCAACGTCCAGATGATGGCGTTCGGCAACCTGAACGACAACTCGGGCACGGGCGTCGCGTTCACGCGCGATCCGGCGACGGGCGAGAAGAAGCTGATGGGCGAGTTCCTGATGAACGCCCAGGGCGAAGACGTGGTCGCGGGCGTGCGTACGCCGATGCCGATCGCGAAGATGGCCGAGGTGATGCCGAAGGTGTTCAAGCAGTTCCAGAAGATCTGCGAGACGCTCGAAGAGCACTACCGCGACATGCAGGACATGGAGTTCACGATCGAAAACCAGAAGCTCTTCATGCTTCAGACGCGCAACGGCAAGCGCACGGCCAAGGCCGCGCTCAAGATCGCCTGCGACCTCGTCGACGAGGGCATGCGCACCGAGGAGGAGGCCGTTCTCATGATCGAGCCCCGCAACCTCGACACGCTCCTGCATCCGCAGTTCGACGCGGTCGCGCTCAAGAAGGCGAAGCCGATGGGCCGCGGGCTTCCGGCGTCCCCGGGCGCGGCGTGCGGCAAGATCGTCTTCACGGCGGCTGACGCCAAGGCGTGGAAGAAGAACGGCGAGCGCGTCGTCCTGGTCCGCCTCGAGACCTCCCCGGAGGACATCGAGGGCATGAAGGCGGCGGAGGGCATCCTCACCGTCCGCGGCGGCATGACGTCCCATGCGGCCGTCGTCGCGCGCGGCATGGGCGAGTGCTGCGTCTCGGGCTGTCAGGAGATCCAGATGGACGAGGAGCACAAGCGCTTCGTCCTCGGCGGCAAGGTCTTCAAGGAGGGCGACTGGCTCTCCATCGACGGCTCGACGGGCTACATCTACGCCGGCGTCATCCCGACGGTCGATGCGACGATCGCGGGCGAGTTCGGCCGCATCATGAACTGGGCGGACAAGTTCCGCAGGCTGAAGGTGAGGACGAACGCCGACACGCCGCGCGACGCGCGCAAGGCGAAGGAGCTCGGCGCCGAGGGCATCGGCCTCTGCCGCACGGAGCACATGTTCTTCGAGGCGGACCGCATCGCGGCGTTCCGCGAGATGATCTGCGCCGACACGGTCGAGGAGCGCGAGCTCGCGCTCGCGAAGATCCTGCCGTACCAGCAGGACGACTTCGAGCAGCTCTTCGAGGCGCTCGAGGGCAAGCCCGTCACGATCCGCTTCCTCGATCCGCCGCTGCACGAGTTCGTGCCGCACTCGGAGGACGAGATCAAGCTCCTCGCGAAGGCGCAGCACAAGACCGTGCAGCAGATCGAGGACCTCATCGAGTCGCTCAAGGAGTTCAACCCGATGATGGGCCACCGCGGCTGCCGTCTGTGCGTGACCTATCCGGAAATCGCCCGCATGCAGACGACGGCGGTGATTCGTGCCGCCATCAATGTGCAGAAGGCGCACCGTACGTGGTCCGTCAAGCCGGAGATCATGATTCCGCTCACGGGCGACGCGAAGGAACTGCGCTATGTGAAGAACATCGTCGTGAAGACGGCGAACGAGGAAATCGCGCATGCCGATGTCAACATCGCCTACAAGGTGGGAACGATGATCGAGATTCCGCGTGCGGCGCTCACGGCGGACGAGCTGGCCGAAGAGGCGCAGTTCTTCTGCTTCGGCACGAACGACCTCACGCAGATGACCTACGGATTCTCGCGTGACGACGCGGGCAAGTTCCTCACGGCCTACTACGATAAGAAGATCTTCGAGAACGATCCGTTCGCGAAGCTCGACCAGACGGGTGTCGGCA
>JAKSOY010000060.1 GCA_024405255.1 Kiritimatiellia bacterium | reverse complement strand
AAGAAGATCTTCGAGAACGATCCGTTCGCGAAGCTCGACCAGACGGGTGTCGGCAAGTTGATGCAGATGGCGCTCACGCTCGGCAAGAATGTGCGTCCGAAGCTCCACTGCGGCATCTGCGGCGAACATGGCGGCGATCCGGCCTCGGTCGAATTCTGCCATCGCATCGGCCTTGACTACGTGAGCTGCTCGCCGTATCGCGTGCCGATCGCGCGTCTCGCGGCGGCCCAGGCGGCGCTGCGAATGTAAAATTGAGAATGGAAAATGGAAAATGCGCGCCGTGCCGGGTTGTCCACGGATTGCGTGTTGAGCCATGACGAATGTAAATTGGGGAAAAGAAGGGGACGCGCGGAGGGCGCGTCCTTTTCTTTTTTTGAATCGGGTGAACTTTCAGGTGCTCTCGTGCGTTTAATGGGATGAACCCGTCATGGGAATGGGAAAGGAAATGGATATGAAGAAGCAGAACGGTTTTACGCTCATCGAGCTCGTCCTGGTGGTGGCGATTATCGCGATCATCTCGGTGATTGCCATTGGCAAGTTCGCGGATATCCGCAAGGATGCCGCTCGCAAGACGAATGTCGCGAACATCAAGAACATCACGCGCACGATCAACACCAAGCTCGCGATGCTCGACGGTGAAACGTCCCGTGGACTCTTCGCCTACTGCGAGTCGTTGATCGATTGCGCGGAAGGCGGCGGCGCACCGCGCGGTGCGGAAGGGGAATACACTTTCCGTAGTGCCTGGTATGATGGCGCGGGCGGTACGGTGCCGGGAATCTACTGCGGCATCAAGCGGACGGAAGCGGTTGTGAACGCCCAGGGCGTCGGCACGGGAGCGGTGGCGCCGATTGCGGAGGCGCATGAAAGCAATCTCGGCCTTGACGCGTTTGCGTCCTCGTTGATGATGTACTATCCGACGGCGAAGGAGGTGACGTCGCTACGCGATGCGGGCATCAGCGTGCTGTCGTACCACAACTACTCGAACCAGCAGGCGGCCAAGGTCTGCAAGTGGACCGGCAGCGAATGGGAGACGAAGTACGGACTTCACGCGACCGGCGGCGGACCTGGTCAGCGGGCGGACCTCTCGGCCTGCTATCCGGTCGTCCTCACGAACGGCATGGCCATTGCCGTGCTGAATCCCGCCACCTGCGCGTCCATCTACCGTGATCTCGGCTTGGCCTATGCGACGACGAACAACGTGGCGGGGTTGAACGCCGAAGATCCGAAGACGTATTTCGCGAAGGGCATCTGCACGCGCCTCGTGGCCGTCGGCATGGGACGCGACAGCGAGATCAACACGACGCTCTTTGAAAATGCCCCGCGTTGTCCGACGCTCGACAAGAAGCACTACCGCAACTACATTCTGCTCTTCTCGATGGGCAACGGCACCGGGAATGCCGGTACGGCGGTGAAATTTGTCGGCGTCATCGACCCGGCGGGCAACACGGCAAAACAGGCCCAATACAACGCCGACTGGTCCTCGTGAGCGCTATTTTCAAGAGACTTCAAAAAAAAGAACGAACGGGCTTGCATTCCCGTTCGTTTTTTGATACACTATGTCCTCGTTCACACCGAACGGTCCCATCGTCTATCGGCTAGGACACGGGCTTTTCATGCCTGTAAGATGAGTTCGACTCTCATTGGGACTGCCATTCAAAAGAAAACGCCAGCCTTGCAGCTGGCGTTCCTTTTTTTACGGTTGAATCGAAAGGGATTACATCTTGCGGACCTTGATGTTGCGGAAGCTCACCGTGGAGTCCGTATGGTCCTGCAGCTTGATCTTGCCTTCCGGATTCTCGCCCCAGGGGCCCGGATTCTTCTTCTCGTTCTTTTCGTTGCTCTTGTACTTCGAGGCGGCGACGGTCTTGCGGAACGCTTCAGAGCCGCGCTCGTACTCGAGGACCTTCTGTCCGTTGAGCCAGTGCTCGACGTGGTTGCCCTTGGAGACGATGCGCGCCGTGTTCCATTCGCCGGCGGGCTTGACGATCTTGTCCGCATTGGCGGGGATCATGTCGTAGAGCGAGGCGACGCGGCGGTTGCCGTTCTTGCCGTGACGGGAGTCGGGGTGGCCCGGATCGAGAATCTGATACTCCTCGCACGTACCGCCGAAGCGGGTCCGGTCGTAGAAGTACTTGATGCCGCTGTTTGCGCAGGGCGTGAGGCGGAAGTCGACGAGCAGTTCGAAGTCCTTGAAGGATTCCTTGGTCACAAGGTCGCCGCCGCCGCCGAGCGCCGCCTGTTCCTTCGGCAGCTTCTGCCAGCGGCCGTTCTTGATGCAGCTCGTCGGCAGCACGGTGAGCACGCCGTTCTCGATTTTCCAGCCCTTGGTCGGCGGGGCATTGCAGCCGCCTTTTTCGCCCACCCAGCCGTTGAGCGTCTTGCCGTCCCAGAGCAGTTGCCAGCCGGCCGCCTTTTCGGCCTCTGTCAGCGTATTCGGTTCGGCGGCCGTGCAGGCCAGGGCGAGCAGCGCTGCCATCATCGGAATCATCTTCTTCATAGTCTTGTTGTCCTCTTGGTTGGTAAAGGTTGTCCGTCGTGTCGACACGAATCGGTCTCCGTTTATTATACCACATTTTCGCCCCGGACGATTCCCGTAATTTCATCGAGCAATTTTTCTCATTTTCCCTCTTGACCTTCTCGCGAAATTATGTCATACTATTTGCCCGTTGGCACCCGTGGTGAAATTGGCATACACGCAAGATTCAGGTTCTTGTGCCGCAAGGTGTGTGGGTTCGACTCCCACCGGGTGCACCAATCAAGTTGGCCCCTTCGTCTATCGGCTAGGACACGAGGTTCTCATCCTTGTAAGAGCGGTTCGACTCCGCTAGGGGCTGCCAAAAAGAATTGAGGCGTCTTATGAGTGTTGGTACAAAGTCGTTTTGGCGCCTGTTCAAATATTCAGTTTGTGCGATAGCCCTGCTTTTAGCGATTGCGGTTATCGCGCTTGTTTTTTTCGAGCAATCGGTTCCGAAGGTGATTCTGACTTCGCTGACGGAACGTCTTTCGCGCGGCAGCGTGCTGGTGACGGCCGAGTCGGCGTCTTTCCGTTTTTCGCGTGGACTCAAGATCCGGCGTGTACGCGTGTTCGACAAGAAGCGTCATCACATGAAGGCGAACGAACCGGTGAAGCCGCTTCTGTCGGCGGAGATTGTCGACCTCGAATTGAACCTGCGCCGCATTCCGTGGTCGTGGGAGCATCTGCTCGAAGGCGTCACGTTGACGGAGCTCAAGTATCCGCGGCTGCCGGAAGGGTACTATGTGCCGGACTCGATCGAATTCCCCGGTTCGCCGGACTTCCAGGAGAAGGACGAGCCGGTGGTGCTGACGATGCCCGAAATCAAGCCGTTCCACGTGACGCTGATTCGTCCGGACATTCTCAGCGTGACGCCGAAGTATGTCGAGATTCCGTCCGTCGCGCTCACGCGCGGTTCGATGCGCGTGGGTGAACTTCATCTGCAATGGGCGGACAACGATGCGTTGATGACGCTGGACGGCAAGCTCGAGCTCGATCTTGAAAAGCAGCTCGTACGCGGCCAGGTGAACGGGCAGGCCCGCCAGCACAATATTCGTCCGATGCTGGTGGCGCTTGACATCCTGAACGCGCTGCCGTTCATGGACGCCTTCACGAAGGTCGAGCCGCCCGTGCCGTCGCTTTGTGCGTTCGATGTGAATCTGCGCAACAACGACTTGCATTTGTTCCTCGACCTGCATCCGCACGGCGGTTTCTTCTACAATGGCGCGCCGATCAAGAAAGTGGACGGGACGGTCGACCTGCGCGTGTTCGTGCGTGACACGTACCAGAACGCGCGCATCGAAGTCGGCAAGGACGAGCAGCCGCTTGCCGTCGAGCTTTCCGACGGAACGACGATGAAGGGCACGGTCATCTATGAGAATACGAACGACGTCGGGTATGTGAATTTCAATGTCGACAGCCGCACCTCGCTGAGCAATGCGCTGGCGGTTGCGGATGTGATGCGTGACGGCACGCTGGACTGCCTGGCACCGGAGACGACGCCGCACATCACATTGAAGGGACGGCTCGCAGTCGATCCGAAGCATGCGAAGGAAAACGATCTTTCCGGTACGGTGGCCTTTGAACGCGGCTGTCTCTTCTCCGTGCCGTTGCGGAATGCCGACGGGGCCTTTCATTTCAAGGGGTCGGATGTGACGCTCACGAATGTGGTCGCCCAGGCGCCGCGCGGAGGCTCGGTCAGCGGCAACGCGCACATCTCGATTCCCGATTTCAAGCAGGAGCGAGCGTCCTTTGCCGTGAATGTCAGCTGCCGCGATGTGACGCTGACGGATATTGCGGAAACGTTTCACGTCGATTCCGGCAATCGCAGCGGCAAGATCACCGCCTACCTGACGCTGACGGGGCCGCTGGCGACCAATGTCGTTTCGCGTCTCGGCGGGAAAGGGCACATCGAATGCCGCGAGGGACATCTCGCGCAGATGAATCTCTTTGCCGGACTCACCGACTATCTGGCGCGGAAGGTGCCGGGCATTTCGGGCGTTGTCAATCTGACGGGCGGGACGATGGACTATGTGATGACCAATGGCGTTGCGTATGTGTCGTCCGTCAAAGTGGAGGGCGATCTCTTTTCCATCCAGGGGCGTGGCGTCTACGACATTCCGCGCGACAATCTTGACTTCACGGTCCGTGTGACCTTTACGAAAAAGGAGAGCGTGCTCGGGCGGCTTTCGGCGCCGATCCGCCTGCCGTTCGGACTGCTCTCGAAAATGCTGCTCGATTTCCGCATCCAAGGTTCCGTCGACAATCCGACCTGGACCTACAACAAGAACCTGATGGACCGTTTGAAGTAACTTCTCTCTCGTCAGAGTCCATCGAAAATGCTATAATTAACCCGCTTTAAAGAACGACTAGTAAGGAGTTTCACATGGAAGTACGCTACACGACTGGACGGAACGAATACAAGCGCATGACGACGGAGGAATTGCGCGCGGCGTTCCTGAATACGACGCTTTGTGAAAAGGGCAAGGTGAACCTCATGTATTGTGAGGTCGAACGCGGCATTGCCGGCTTCGCGGTGCCGACCACGAAGACGCTCGCCATGCCGGCGGGCAAGGAGATCGCGAGCGACTATTTCTGCGAGCGTCGCGAGCTCGGCGTGTTGAATGTGGGCGGCGAAGGCACGGTCACGTGCGACGGCAAGAAGTACGTGCTCAAGCCGCGCGAGGTCCTCTATGTGGGCCGCGGCACGAAGAAGATTCTCTTCACCTCCAAGAGCGCCAAGACGCCGGCGATGTTCTATCTCGTGAGCTATCCGGCGCATAAGGAATTTCCCACGAAGCTCATCCGCTTCGAGGACGCCAACCATCGTCACTGCGGGTCGAAGGAGGACTGCAACCTGCGTACGATCCACCAGTTCATTCTGCCGGGCCGCTGCGACAGCTGCCAGCTCGTGATGGGCTATACGGAACTCGAACCCGGCAGCAACTGGAACACGATGCCCGCGCATACGCACGAGCGCCGTACGGAAATCTACATGTACTTCGGCATCGAGCCGGACCAGTGCGTGTTCCATTTCATGGGCCCCGGCGACGAAACGCGCCATCTCGCGATGCACGACCACGACGTGGTCATCTCGCCGATGTGGTCCATCCACGCGGGCGTGGGCACGAAGGCCTACACGTTCTGCTGGGCGATGGGCGGTGAAAACCAGGTGTTCGACGACATGGACGGCATCGCGATCAGCGCGTTGCGCTGATCGCAAATTGAGAATTGAAAATTGAGAATGTGGAATGTTCAGAGCAGGCTGAAAGAGGTGTACGGAATATGATCACATATGATCTGAGCGGAAAGACGGCGCTGGTGACCGGATCGAACCGGGGCATCGGCAAGGCAATGGCCGACGCCCTCGAGGCGGCGGGTGCGCGCGTCGTGCGCACGTGTTCGAAGGACTGCGACCTCTCGGACCGCGCAGCCGTCTACGCCTTCATCGAACGCGTGAAGAAGGAGCATCAGATCGACATCCTCGTGAACAACGCGGGGACGATTCTGCGCAAGCCGGCGGCCGAGCATCCGGACGACTGGTGGGACAAGGTGATGAACGTGAACATCAATTCGCAGTTCATTCTCGCCCGCGAGTTCGGCAAGGACATGGTTGCGCGCGGTTACGGCAAAATCGTGTTCACGGCTTCGCTGCTGACCTTCCAGGGCGGCATCACGGTGCCGGGTTATGCGGCGTCGAAGGGCGCTGTCGGCCAGCTCACGAAGGCGCTTGCCAACGAATGGGCGCCGAAGGGCGTGAATGTGAACGCCATTGCGCCCGGCTACATCGCGACGGACAACACGGCCGCGCTGCGGGCCGATCCCGTGCGCAGCCGCCAGATTCTCGAGCGCATTCCGGCGGGACGCTGGGGGCTTGCCGAGGACATCGCCGGTGCGTGCGTGTTCCTCTGCTCGCCGGCCTCGGACTATATCAACGGCATCGTTCTTCCCGTGGATGGAGGTTGGCTCGCGCGCTAGTGCGTGAACGGCCGTCAACTTCGACCGACTCGACTATGAAGATCCTCACCCGCTACGTCTTTCGCGAATTCTGTGTTCCCCTGTTCTATTGTCTGACAGGGTTCCTCTCCATCTATCTGCTGTTCGAGCTCTTCGGTTCGTTCAGCCGGTTGATGGAGGCGAAGCCGGGATTCGAGAAGGCGTGTCTGTACCTGCTGGGGTATCTCGCCCCGTACTTCGAATGGATGGCGCCCGCCTGCCTGATGCTGGCGACGCTCTACACGATGTGGAGCTTCTGCCGCCATTCGGAGCTGATCGCCATGCGTGCGAGCGGCATCGGATTCTTCACGATCGTCAAGCCGCTGTTGTTCGGGGCGACGCTGATGGCGGTGTTCGTCGGGTGGGTGAACGAAGTCTATGTGCCGCGCTACGGCCAGTGGGCGAAGCAGTTCAAGGCCGCGCGTTTCAAAGAGGACGAGATGGAACGCACGGGCGATCTCGTCTATCACAACTCCGCCGCCAACCGGACCTGGCGTGTGGGTTTGGCGGCAACGGAGAATGCGCATGTGCTGGAAGACGTTTCGATTTCGGTCAACTCGTCTCTCGGCGTCCGTGAAATGACGGTGAAGAGCGCGCGTGCGGAATACCTCGACGGTGTCTGGTACTTGATGCGTCCTGAAGTGGCCTACTTCAACGACCGCGGCGAAGAGACGGCTTCACCGACGCCCGAACTCGAGAATCTCACGCTGCGGCCGTTCCCGCAGTTCGATGAGCGTCCGGAAGACTTTCTGCTGCAGAACCGCGACTGGACCTTTTGTTCGACGCGGGAACGTTTGCGCTACCTGAAGGTGCATCCGTCCCTGACGCCGGCAACACGGCGCGATCGCATCTACGATCTCTGGGCGCAGATCCTGTCGCCGCTCGCATGCATCGTGATTACGCTGTTTGCCATTCCCGCCGGCATTGCCACCGGTCGTCAGAGCGTTTTCAAGGGCATCGTCGGGGCGCTTGCACTGTTCTTTGCGTTTTACGGGTTGACCATTCTCTGCATGGCGCTTTCCCGTTGGGGGGCATTGCCGCCGATTCTGGCGGCAGTCCTTCCGGATACGATTTTCTTTTTAGTCGGATTGAGGCTGTTCTGGCGTCAAAGGTGATGAAGAATGCCCGATGACTTTTGCCTAGACTTGGCCGATAAGATTTGCTATAATGTTCAATACCTTTTACAAAGAGTCTAATAAGCAAGGAGCGAGTACGAGATGGTAACGGCGATAATCGTTGCGGCAGGCAAAAGCGAACGGATGGGGACAGGAGCTGACAAGGCTTTTCTGAACCTTGGTCCGCGGCCTGTGGTGGCGTGGAGTCTTCTGGCGTTCGAGCATTGCGCGGATGTCGACCAGATCGTCCTCGTGGTGCGTAAGGAGCAGCTTGTCGCGGCGAAGGCCGTTGGACGGATGTTCGGTATTTCAAAGCTTCTGGCCGTGGTGCCGGGTGGTGCGAAGCGTCAGGACTCCGTGATGAACGGGATGAAGGCGCTGGACATCGATGCGCGCACGGTGGTCATCCATGACGGGGCGCGTCCGTGTGTGACGCCCGAGACGATTTCCGAAGTGGTGAAGCTGGCGCGTCGTTCGAATGCGGCGGTTGTCGGTCGCCACATTTGGGATACGGTGAAGTTCGTCGAAAAGGGTACGACGGTGACGCGCACGGAGGACCGTTCGAAACTCTGGGCCGTTCAGACGCCGCAGGCGTTTGACGTGCGCCTTCTTAAGCGTGCCTACGAAAATGTCGTTGAGAAGAAACTGGAAGTGACGGATGATGCATCGGCGGTTGAGCTGCTTGGTGAACAGGTGAAGATTTTCGAAAGCGCGAAACCGAATCTGAAGATCACGACGGTTGAGGACCTTCGTCTGGCCGCATCCATTGTACTGAAGTAAGAGAACATGGGAAAAGTCTACGCCATACTAGGTGATATTCATGCCAACATTGATGCACTCAATGTTGTGTTGGATGATGCGCGTCAACAGGGTGTGACGGACTTTGTCTGTGTCGGCGATGTGGTGGGCTATAATTCGGCGCCGGCCGAATGCATTCGCATCGTGCGCGATGAACTGAGATGTCCCGTCGTGCGCGGCAATCACGACCACTATGTGTCGTACCTGGATACGAACTTGGCCGATTTCCATCCGAATGCCGCACAGGTGGTGCAGTGGACGCGTCAGCAGTTGACGCCCGAGGATATCAAGTGGCTGCACGATTTGCCGTTGCACCGGCCGGTGATGGGCTTTATGCTCGTCCATGCGACGCTGGATAAGCCGGACCACTGGGGCTATGTGTTCGACAACCAGCAGGCGGAGGCGAACTTCAGCTACCAGTATACGCAGTTGTGTTTTCATGGTCATACGCATGTGCCGATCATCTATTCGAACGAGACCGGCGGCATCATGCATTATGAACCGATCGACTTCCAGCTTGAGCTGGGACAGCGTCTTTTCATCAATGTCGGCTCCGTGGGGCAGCCGCGCGACGGGGATCCGCGTGCGTCGTATGTCATCTATGACATGGCCTCGCGGGTGATTCGTTTCCGCCGTCTGGCCTACGATGTCGAAGCGGCCATGGCGCGGAACCGCGCGGCGGGTCTGCCCGAGAAGTGTGCGGCGCGCTTGGCGATCGGCCGATGAGGAAATGTCGCGGGAAAGGGGAACTCGTCATGTTGCGAAATCTGTTGGCCGCGTCTTTGCTCTTGTTTTTGACGGGATGTTTTTCGTCCAGCTTGCCCGAGTCGCATGCCTGGACGGTGTCCCCTCGGACCGATCTGCCGTCTGTTGTGCTGCCGCCTGAAGGACAGGCCGCCTTTGCCGTGACGCGGCTGGGTGCCGTCACGGTGTCGGCGCCGTACGACAAACCGCCGTTCGTGGTACATCGTTCGGATGGGTCGGTTGCGTTCGACGCCTACAATGTCTTTGCTTCGACACCGGCGGCATTGGTGCGTTCGGCGGTGAAGAACCGGTTCGCGGCCGATGGACGGTTTGGACACGTGGTCGAGTCCTCCAGCTCGGCGGCGGCGGATGCGCAGGTGGAAGTGACGGTGACGAACCTCTCGCTCGACTGTCGTGAAAACAATCGCCGCATGGCGCGCGCGACGGTGAGCGTCGATGTGGTGAAGATGGGGCGCGGCCCGCGCGATGTCGCCCTCTCGGGATCGGGTTCGGGCGAAGCGGATGCAAGTTCCGGCGATTACACGGCCGCCTTTTCCTCCGCCTTCGACAACGCCCTCGCCGAAGCCCTCCGCGCCCTTAAATAAGCGCGTTTTTGTGCGCTTGTCTTGGTCGTGGATTTTATGCTATAATAGCCGCTATGAAAGAAGAACTCCATCGATTGAACTGTTTTGTCGAGAACAAGCCGGGCGTCTTGGCGCGCATCGTGGGCTTGATCTCGGGACGCGGTTATAACATCCAGACGCTGAGCGTGGGTCCGACGGAAGACGGTACGGTCTCGCGCATGAAGATCGACGTCCTGGGTGACGACCGCGTGATTCAGCAGATCATCCTCCAGTTGCGCAATCAGGTGAATGTCATCGAAGTCACCTCGCGGCTGAAAGGTTAAAGGTTAAAAATTAAAGATTAAAGATTGAAGGGATAGATGCTTGAAAGGTTAAAGGTTAAAAATTAAAGATTAAAGATTAAAGGGATAGATGCTTGAGTCGTCCGTTAATCTTCAGCCTTAACCCCTTCAATCCCCCCCTAACCTTTAACCTTTAACTTTTAATCTTTAATCTTAAACTTCATCTTCATTCCAATGTTTTCAAACTTGCTCAAGTTTGCCGTGATTGGACATCCTGTGGCGCATTCGTTGTCGCCGCGGATGCATACCGCGAATTTTCGTGCGTTGGGGCTTGCCGCCGACTATGGTGCCGTCGACGTCGAACCGGGGACTGTCCCCGAAGCGCTCGCGCGGTTTCGTGACGAAGGCTATCGGGGCATCAATGTGACGGTACCGCACAAGATTGCGGTGCGGGACTGTATGACGCGGCTCGACGAGACGGCTGTTCGGGCAGGGGCGGTCAATACCGTTCGTTTCGAGACTGATGGCACGATGATCGGTTTCAACACCGACATGGCGGGATTCCGCCAGCCGCTCGAGGCGCGTTCGTTTCCATGGCGGACTTCGTCCGTGCTGCTGCTCGGGGCCGGTGGTGCGGCACGGGCCGTGGCGGCCGCGTGTCTTGACGCGGGGTGTGCGTCCCTCTGCCTCGCCAACCGCACGCGGGAAAAGGCCGCGGCGCTGGCGGCCGAACTCGCCGATCCGCGAGTGACGTCCTGTGCGATCGCCGATCTTCGCGTGTGCGAGAAGTCCTTGATTGTCAATGCGACGACGGTGGGACTCAAACCCGACGATCCGAGCGTCCTGGATCCCGCGCTGTTCGGTCCGGGGCAGCTCGTCTATGACCTCATTCCCATCGCGCGGGAAACGGCCACACGTGCCGCCGCGCGTCATGCGGGCGCCGAGACGCTCGATGGACTCGGCATGCTTGCGGCACAGGCGGCGGCGTCCTTCCGCATCTGGACCGGACAAGACCCCGATCTTGCCGCGATGCGCGCGGCACTCGCGTAGCCGACGGAATTTTGATATAATGTCGCCATGAAAAAGAAATTGATTATCTCGTGGATGGCGGCGCTTGTACTGGGAACCGCAGGGGCGGCGCGTCCGGATCTCGTGGCGAAAGTCGCCGCAGGCGAACTGAAGGAAGCACGTGTCTCCTGGTGGGGATTCGATGCGACGGATGCGACGCGCTTTCTGCAGGCGGCGCTTGATTCGCGCGTGCCGCGGCTCGTTGTGGACAAAATGCCGTCCCCCTGGGTCGCGTTGCCCCTGAAGGGTGTGTCCAACCAGACGCTGGTTTTCGAGCCTGGGGCGGAGATCTGCGCGAAACGCGGCGAATACAAGTCGAAAGGCGCCTGTCTGTTGACCTTCGCCGAATGCCAAAACGTGCGGTTGGAAGGTCCGGGTGTCTTGCGCATGTGGCACGCCGACTATATGACCGGCGCCTATGAGAAGTCGGAATGGCGGCATGCGCTTTCCATTCTCAGCTGCAGCAATGTGGTGGTACAGGGACTCTCGTGCATTGACTCCGGCGGCGATGGCATCTATCTCGGGGCGCGTGGCGCGGTGCGCAAGAACGTCGACATCGTCATTCGCGATGTCGTCTGCCGCGACAACCATCGTCAGGGCATCAGCGTGATTTCGGTCGAGAACCTGTTGATTGAAAACACGCAGCTGTTGACGACGCACGGTACGGCGCCGCAGGCGGGCATTGACTTCGAGCCGAACCATCCGCAAGAGGTGCTGAAGAACTGCGTGATGCGCAACTGCCGCGCCGCGGGTAATGCCGGTGCGGGATTCGCCACCTGGGCGGGACAGCTCAACACCGCGAGCGAACCCGTGGACTTGCGTTTTGAGAACTGCGTTTCCGTGGGCGATCGCACGTCGTTCTTCTATGGCGGTTCGGGTCGCAGGGGTGGCGAGGTCGGTGGTTCCGTCACGCTCGTCAACTGCCGCTTCGAGCGTCCGGTGCGCGGTGCGGCGGTGAATATCCGCGAGAACCGGAGGGTGCCGTTTACCGTGAACGTCACCAACTCGGTCATCGTGACGACGAATGCCGCCGGGGAGTCGGTGGTGACGCCGATGGACGCGGCCTGGTGCCAGAAGCATCTGCCGATTCTTTCGGACCCCGACGGATTCCTGCCGCGCGCGCAGGTGCCTGACTATACGCGCTTGCGTGTGCAGGACGCCGCGCCGGGCAAGTGCCTCAAGCTGTCGCCGCTGCGCGTTCGCGGCACGGCGACCTATGTGGTGTATGCGGAGGCGGCGCGTACGCTGAAATTCCGCGGGCGTTTCTGCCGGGTTGGACACTATACGGTAGAGCCGAAGCCGTTCGTCGTACGTACCCCCAAGGGGAAGGACGTGGCGAAGGACATCCGCCTTTCGGAAGAGGACGGAACGTTTTCGTTTGCGGTACCGGGGAAGGGATTCTATTTGCTTGAGGTGGCGTCCGGACGCAACTCGTTCCGGCTCGACGAAGCGGATTGTCCGGTGGCGCTCGACGTCTCTTCGAGCGCGGTCGACTTGATCGGCAGCGAAGGCGATTTCTGGTTCGCCGTGCCGGAAGGAACGGCGCGTTTTGTGTTCCAGCCGATGGGCCATGGCGGCGAGCGTGTGACGGTGCGGGTGTGTGATCCGTCGGGAGCGTGCGTGTGGACGGGGCGTGATCTTGAACGGGTCGCGCGTTTCAAGCAGAAGCAGCCGAAGGCGGGACTGTGGCGCGTCGAGGTGAGGCGTCCTTCTACAGGCTGCTTCGAGGATTCGAGTTTTGACATTTCCGGACTCCCCGGTACGTTCTTCCTCTCGTCCGCCCGGACTTGGCAGTAAACATCGCCGAGAAGGCTGAAAAACGCCAGCGAGGCTTCGTGTGGGTTGTGTGAGAAGGGGTAATTTGATATACTACCACGAATGGGCTTTGGAAGGTCATCGCGTCTTCGGGACAAGAGATTTTCCTGCCGAATCAAAAGAATAAAAAGGATGAGTCGGAAATGATGAAGATTATGATGCTGGCGGCGTATTTTGCAGTGTTGCTCGCCATTGGCTTCAAGTGTCGGAAACATGCGAATTCGGTGGACGGGTTCGTGTTGGGTGGACGCGGTGTCGGCGCGTGGTTGACGGCGTTCGCCTATGGAACGAGCTATTTTTCGGCTGTGGTGTTCGTGGGATACGCGGGGCAGTTCGGCTGGAAGTACGGCATCGCCGCCACTTGGGCGGGCATCGGTAACGCGCTCATCGGTTCGCTGCTCGCCTGGAGCATCCTGGGCCGCCGTACACGTTTGTTGACGCAGCATCTCGATTCCTCCACGATGCCCGAGTTCTTCGGTCGGCGCTTCGATTCGAAGTCCCTCAAGATCGTGGCCTCGGCCATCATCTTCATCTTCCTCGTACCGTATACGGCGTCGCTCTACAACGGTCTCTCGCGTCTCTTCGCGATGGCGTTCTCGATCGACTATTCGGTGTGCATTCTGCTGATGTCCGTGCTGACGGCCATCTACGTGATCTGCGGCGGCTACCTCGCGACGGCGATCAACGACTTCATCCAGGGCATCATCATGCTGGTGGGGCTCGTGGCCGTCATCTGGGCGGTCATCGCGTCGAAGGGCGGCTTCATGGTCGCCATCGATGCGCTTGCGCGGGTGAACGATCCAAGTGTTTCCTCGACGCCGGGTGTGTTTACGTCCTTCTTCGGACCCGATCCGCTGAATCTGCTTTTCGTGGTGATCCTCACCTCGCTCGGCACGTGGGGCTTGCCGCAGATGGTGCAGAAGTTCTATGCGATCAGCAATGAGGATGCGATCCGCAAGGGAACCGTGATTTCCACGCTGTTCGCCTTCGTGATCGCCGGCGGCTGCTATTATCTCGGCGGTTTCGGACGTCTCTTCGCCGACAAGGTGAACATCGCGAAGGATGGCTTCGACGCGATCATTCCCGCAATGCTGTCGAATCTGGGACCGGGGCTCATCGCGCTCACGGTGATTCTGGTGCTGTCGGCATCGATGTCCACGCTCTCGTCGCTCGTCATCACCTCGAGCTCGACGCTCACGAGTGACTTCATCAAGGGGACGATCGTCAAGACCATGGAACCGAAGCGCGAAGTCGGGGTGATCCGTCTCTTTGTGGTCGTGTTCATCGCGATTTCCGCCGTGATCGCGCTCGTCCAGTACAAGAGCTCGGTGACGTTCATCGCCCAGCTCATGGGTGTTTCGTGGGGCGCTCTTGCGGGCAGCTTCCTTGCGCCGTTCCTCTTTGCGCTCTATTGGAAGCGTACGACGAAGGCCGCGTGCTGGGCGTGTTTCGCATTTGGTTCGATCCTGATGATCGTGAACATGGTCGCGCGCGGCTCGCTGCCGCCGATCATCCGTTCGCCGATCAACTGCGGCGTAGTGGCGATGCTCGCCGGATTTGTGATCGTGCCGCTTGTGAGCTTCTTCTCAAAGGCCCCCGACCGTCGTTTCGTCGACAAGCTCTTCTCCTGCTACGAAAAGACGCGTCAGGTCGCGGCCAAGAGCGACTTGGGCGCGTGAGAAGGCTAAAAGGCTTTCAGAAGAGGTCGAACGGTCCCCGTAAATCTTAGGAGAGGTGAGAGATGAATTTCGTGTTGATGTTGGCGACGGTGGCGGTGATGGGACCGTGTGGCGAGAAGGTGTGCGAGGTCACGCCCCCGACGGCGCCTGACCAGGCTGTGGTGGAGACGACGAACTTCGCCGGCACGGTCGCCTGGCGTTTCCGGTTCGACGGGACGGGTCCGCGTACGCTCAAGCAGGAGGAGCTGCTCTTCGACTTCGGG
Organism: Kiritimatiellia bacterium; assembly: GCA_024405255.1. The sequence goes on along the minus strand of JAKSOY010000060.1, from coordinate 5,435 downwards.
TCCGATCTTCGCTGCTGGCCGGTTGCCCACGCGCAGGCCGAGTATGTGCCGCGGACGCTCGACACGATTGAAAAGACGTCGGATGGACCGCTCGTCGTCGAAGGTGCGAACTTCGTCGCGGCCCTCGGCGAGGCCGGCAATCTCGGCCACGCGCGCCTGCGGTTCGCGCGTGGTCCGCGCCGTGGCACCGTGCGGGCGTTCCTCGAGAATCCGGCGACCGTCCAGGCCCCGTGCACCACGCCGTGGCGGTACATCCATACGGCCAAGGACGCGGTGGCGCTGGCGAATGCGCAGCCGACGGTGATGGACGCGCTCAATGCGCCTTCGCGCGTTGCCGATACGAGCTGGATCAAGCCTGGCAAGGTCATTCGCGTCGCGCGCCTCACGACGAAGGACGGCAAAGACTGTGTCGACTTCGTCAAGCGCAACGGACTGCAGTACATCGAAATCGACGCGGGGTGGTATGGCCCTGAACAGAAGGGCAATCCGCTCAAGCCCGTCATCGATCCGCGCCGTGCGGTGAAGGGCGAGAGCTTTGATTTGCAGGCGATTCTCGCCTATGCGCGCGAGCAGAACGTCGGTGTGATCTTGTACGTCAATGCGATCCCGCTCGAGAAGAACCTCGAGGCGATTCTCGATCAGCTCGTCGCGTGGGGTGTGAAGGGCGTCAAGTACGGATTCGTGCGGGTCGGACGGCAGCGTGACCGGCAGTGGGTGCACAAGGCCATCAAGGCGGCCGCCGCACGTCGGTTGATGGTCGACATCCACGACGAATACCGTCTCACCGGTATTCAGCGCACGTATCCGCATGTGATGACGGTCGAAGGCATCCGCGGCAACGAAGAGATGCCGGTTGCGCGTCACAATGCCGCCTTGGCGTTCACGCGCTTCTTGGATGGTCCGGGCGACTACACGCCGTGCTGGATCTATCCGCGCATCAAGAACACGTTGGCGCATCAGCTGGCGTTGCCGGCGGTCTACACGAGCGGGTGGCAGTTCCTCTATTGGTATTCGGTGCCGAGCCAGATCGACGCGTCGAATCCTGCGCTGGACTTCTGGCGCGAGCTGCCGGCGGCCTTCGACGAAACGCGCTACCTGCAAGGGACGATCGGCGATACGGTGGTGGTGGCGCGTCGGAAGGGGACGACCTGGTACCTGGGTGCGCTCAATGCCGGCGAGCCGCGCACGATTTCGGTGCCGCTCGCCTTCGCAGGGCCCGGATCGTTCAAGGTGCGTCTCTTCCGCGATGCCGACCCGGCGAATGCGAAACCCTGCGCGCCCGTGGCGGTGGAGACGATGACAGTCGACACCCTCTCGGTTCCCTGTGCGTCGAACGGGGGCTTCGCCGCGATCATCACGCGCTGATTCCGCCTCCTTAACGTTCGGTAAACATGAAGAACGGCAAGCGTTAGCGCCGCCGATCCGTGTTATCCGTGGTTATGCGAAATACGGACTACAGCGGCTCGATCGACTTCGGGTCGAGGAGAAAGTCGATGGCGTTGATTTTCTTGATGCCGTCGAAGTTCGCGGGCGGATCGCGGTCAAGGGTCAGCAGGGTCTTCGGATGGTTGTCGCGAATGGCCTTGAGCGGTGCGAGTTCGCGGAGGAGCGTCGATTCCTCGCGGGTGGTGAGGGCGACCTGATAGTAATGGGGAATGGCATTCTCACGCGCGACGAAGTCGATCTCGTTGGCGCCGAGCGTGCCAACGAAGACCTCGCGGTAGCGGCGTTTCAGTTCCAGATAGATGATGTTCTCGAGAATGCGCCCTTGGTCGCTCGGCTTGTCGGCGAGAAGAAGACGGCGAAGGCCGGTGTCGGCAAGGTAGTATTTGGCGTTGGTACGCAGAATGTCGCGGCCCTTGATGTCGTAGCGGCTCACGCGGTCAAAGAGGTAGGTTTCGCAGAGCGATTCGGTGTAGGCGTCCAACGTGGCGTGGGGAACGGACAGACCTTCGTTTTTGAGGGTGCCGACGATTTTATTGACCGAGTAGAGGTTGCCGATGTTGTCCGCGAGGAATTTGACCAGACGGCGAAGCGTGGCGACATCACGGTAGCCGTTGCGTGCGATGATGTCCTTATAGACGATTGTATCGAGAATGCCTGTCAGATAGTCAGTCTGTGACTGGGAATTCGCATCCAGCAGGGCGGCGAAGGGGAATCCGCCGAAGGCCATGTAGTTCCGCATGATGTCGTCGGCATGCTGTTTGGGGAAAAGCGAACTGTATTCGGCGAAACTCAGTGGCTGTAGGCGAATTTCGACATAGCGTCCCGTCAGGAAGGTCGCGAGCTCACCTGAAAGGAACTTCGCGTTCGACCCTGTAATGTAGACGTCAAAGTTCTTGAGCGAATAGATTCCATCCACCAGGCGTTCAAAATCGGGAACGAGCTGAACTTCGTCGAGAAAGATGTAGGTCTTCAGGGTCGGGTCGACTTTTGCTTTGATGAAATTCCAAGCTGTGCGCCAAGTTGGGAAGTCGGGAAGAAAGGGACTTTCGAAATTGATGGATATGATTTGTTTTTCGGGAATGCCTTTTGTGCGCAATTCATCCTTGAAGAGTTCAAAAAGCATCGTTTTGCCGCAACGGCGGATTCCTGTGACGACTTTGATGACATCTTTGTTGTACCATTTGGCGAGCCAACTGGTGAACATTGGGCGAGAAATCTTTTCGGCATGCATACAATAAACTCCATGTTCTGTGAAATGTTTTCTGGTATGATAGCAAAAAACTATTGTCTTGTCAATGGTTTCAGGTTGTGGTTTGAAAGTGCAAGCGTAAGAGAGGGGAATGTTTACCTTTGCAATTGCATTCATTGAATGCCTTACTGTTTTTCGCCGTTGACAATGACGGCAGAATGGTGCATAATGTTTGGGCTGGCGGGGCATGGTGTTCCGCGGCTTTGAGGAGAGAGAATGGATGCTGAACTGAAATTTCCCGTGGTGGCCCACCAACGTCTGATTGTCGACGCGACAAAGCGGGACGACGGTTTCACGGCGGCGTTGTTCGCGGGGTTCGACCTCGTGGCGCCGGTGAGCGAGGTCAATGCGTCGTCCAGCGGCAAGTATGTGTCGTACGCACTTTCCGTCCGTTTGAAGGACCGTGCGGAAATGGATCGGCTCGACGCGACGATCAGGAATGTGCCCGGACTGAAGATGTGCCTGTGAGTGAGGTTTTAGGTTTTAGGGATTAGGTTTTAGGTTTTAGGGGTTAGGGGTTAGGTATTAGGGGTTAGGGGTTAGAGGATAGAGGGTTGTGGGTGGAAGGTCAAAGAGTGGAAGGTAGAGGATGATGAAAGAACTTGCTGTAATGGACTATGCTGTGATTGGCGTGTTTTTCGCCGTGATGGTCGGGGTGGGGGTGTACTATAGCCACCGCGCGAAGTCGTCCGATCAGTTTTTCGGCGGCGACAAGACCGTTCCGTGGTGGCTGTCGGGCATTTCCTTTTACATGAACAGCTTCTCGGCGCTTGCATTCGTGATGTATTCGGCGCTTGCGTACAAGTACGGCTGGGTGCCGGTGACGGTGAGCTGGCTTTCGGTGCCGGCGGTGCTGTTGGGTGCGCGTTTCCTTGCCGTGCGCTGGCGTCGCGCGGCGAAGGGGAGTCCCATCGACTTCATTGCCACGCGCTATACGCCCGGAATGTGCAAGACGCTCGCCTGGCTGGGGCTCCCCATGCAGCTCTTGGACAACGCGCTCAAACTGCTCGCCATCGGCACGGTCGTGGGCGTGGGCATGGGATTCCCGCTGTTCTGGTCCATCTGCATCTCGGGTGCGATCATCGTCGTCTACACGTTCCTGGGCGGACTCAAGGCGACGCTGATGTGCGACTTCATCCAGTTCTTCGTCATCTTGGCCGTCGTTTTGACGCTGCCCGTGCTCTGCCTCAATCAGGTGGGCGGCCTCGGTTCGTTCGTCGAGAAGGTGCCGACCGGCTTCTTCCATTTTACGGCGGGCAAATATGACTGGACGTATATGGCCGTCTTCTTCCTGATGGTCGGTTCGACGCTTTCGACGAACTGGTCGCTCGTGCAGCGCTACTATTCGACGCGGTCCGACAAGGACGCGAAGAAGATGGCGTACCTTGTGGCGGCGCTGCTGTTTTTGGGTCCGCCGCTCTTCTTCTTCCCGGCGATGGCCGCGCGCATCTTCCTGCCGCCGGTGGCTGATGCCGAGATGAACGGCGTCTACGCTCTGCTTTGCCGCCATGTGCTGCCGACGGGCATGATGGGCATGGTGATCGCGGCGATGTTCTCCGCGACGATGAGTTCGCTCGCGGGCAACTTCAATTCGGCGGCGAGCGTGCTGGTCAATGAAATCTACGGACGCTTCGACCGCACGGCAACGCCGGCGCGCCGTCTTGTCGCTGCGCGCGTGGCGACCGTGTTCGTGGGCGGTTCGGTCATTGCCCTCACCTTTGTGATGCAGTATGCGCAGGGTGCGGACGATCTTTTCAACCTCTCGAACAAGGTCTTTGGCGTCTTCCTGCCGCCGATCGCGATTCCCATGCTGGTGGGCGTCTTCTCGCGGCGCGTGACGAAGCGTGCGGGCCTCTGCGGACTCGTCGGCGGCATCGTGTTCGGTTTGACGGTGTTCGTGCTAGGCGCGAAGTGGCCGTTCCTGCGCGAGATGACGCCGTGTTTCCTCTCGACGGCGGCCTTTACGATTCTCTGTCTTGTCGTCGGTAGTTTGGTCTTCAAGGATTCGGCGAACGAGCGACAGGAAGTCGAAGCCTTCATTGATCGCATGGCGGCGAAGGAGATTGAAAAATGAACTTCACGAAATTCTTCTGTGTGGCGGTGATGGCGCTCGTCGCGTCCGTTGTGTCGGCGGATTCGTTGCGTCCGACGCTGTGGGTTGATGTGCCCGACATTTCGATCTGCCGCAAGGGTTCGAAATTCTACATGGTGTCGACGACAATGCACTTCAATCCGGGCATGCAGGTGATGGTCTCGACGAATCTCGTCGACTGGACGATGGCCAACGCCTGCTACGAGACGATTGAGAACCGTCCGCAGGATCGTCTTGAAAACGGGCGCAACGACTATTCGTACGGCACCTGGGCGAGCTCGATTCGATATGACGAAAAGACCGATCTCTTCTACGCGACGAGCTTCAACAACAAAGTCGACGCCACCTATCTTTTCTGGACGCAGGACCCTGAGACGCAACCGTGGAGTTTCTGCCGGCTGCATCCGAAACAGTACGATGAATCGCTCTGGATCGAAGATGGACGCTTCTGGATCTATGCGACCGTGCCGGGGCGTCCGTACCGCGTGCGTCTGACGGAGCTGAAGAAGGACCTTTCGGGGTTCGTCGACGGTGGCGAGATCGTGCTGGCCAACGTGACGGACTGCGCGGGCGGTTCGGGACTGGGCGAAGGTACGCAGGTGCTCAAGCGCGACGGCTGGTACTATCTCGTCAACATCGGCTGGCCGC
>JAKSOY010000006.1 GCA_024405255.1 Kiritimatiellia bacterium | reverse complement strand
CGCACAGGCACTACCCCATAATGACGGGGTGACTGTGCGGCAATGTGCCACAGAATGACCTCAGATGCAATGTCGCGCACAGGCACTAGCCCTCAATGCCACGGGGCCGGGGGGGGTAGGAGCCCAACGGGGTGGGCGGGGGCCTACCGAATGTGGAAACACGAGCGATTAGCGTTTGCCCAACTCAAGCAGGGCGCGCGCACAGGGCTTCGGCTGGAACTGACGATCGTAGAGGAGCGGATAATCGATTCGACCACGGACAGGAAAATTATTGAGCCAGCTCATCCGATCTGTAAATCCCCAGAACGACACACGGTCAATCGACTTGGCATGGCGCATATAGATATTGAATAACGCGCAATAGCGATCGGTAAGTTCCTTCTGCTTGCTTTCGGGCAGACCGTTTCGATAGGGATCGAACCGCTGTTCATAATCGTGTGAATTCGTAACCTCGGCGGACAACCCCCAGGCGCGCGGCAGCACGGAGATGTCGAGCTCCGTAATCATCACCTTCACTCCTTCGGCAGCAAAGGCGGCGATCGAATCTTCGTAGTCCTTCAGATTGGGTGAACGCAGATGGTGATGCGACTGCATACCGATACCATCGATGCGAATGCCCTTCTTCTTGAAATCGCGGATCATCTGAACAACACCCTGACGCTTGTGGGGATTGTCCATCGCGAAGTCGTTGTAGTAGAGTTCGCAATTTGGATCCGCCTCATGGGCGAACTTGAATGCAAGCTCCATAAAGTCAGGACCCACCAGATCGAGCCAAGGTGAACGGTGGAGACGTCCATCGCCGCCAAACGACTCATTCACCACATCCCACCCCTTGATACGACCCTTGTAACGGCCGACAACGGTTTGGATATGGTTCTTCATCCGCTTGACAACAAGTTCGCGCGAAGCTGGACCCCCCTTCTCATCCTTGAACATCCAGTTCCCCGTCTGCTGGTGCCAGACGAGGCAATGTCCAATTGGCTTCATTCCATGTTTCTCGGCAAAGGATACAAACCGGTCGCCCGCATCAAAGCGCCACTCCCCTTCTCGCGGCTGCACACTGGCCGGCTTCAAATCGTTCTCCGGCGTAATCGTGTTAAATGTTCCCGCAAGAATCTTTTCAATTTCCGGCTGACGTCCTGAAAGCGAATATCCATTCACACATGTACCAACCTTGAATGGAAAGACGTCCTTGAGCGGAACGACATCCGCACAAAGACCCGTTGCCGCCAGAGCAAGCGAAATCACCATGACACGGAAATGTGTGTTCATATCAGTCCTCATTTGCACGCTTGTTAAAAAAATTCCGCTCCAGGGTATGGGGAGGACCTGGAGCGGTTACGGACAATTGGTTGGCTTTGTCCAATCGGGAGTAGGTGAATCCTCAGGAGAATCTACACCCTCTACAAAATATTTTCATTTTTTTTGAGGCAGCAGTATGGTTCGTCTTTCGCTCTTTAAGACTTTATGAAGTACGCAGAATGCGTACATGATGGGATGGACTGACCCATACCCGAAGATCCAAAAATATCAGTCTTTTCATAAGTGCCCTCTTCGAGACATTGGGTTTTTGCAGATATGCAAATTTGCTTCAGATTTATATCTACTAAATAAGTTATCATCAATTTACAAGTTTTCTACAAAGTTGTTAATAACCCGTTAATAACTTCTGAAAATTTTTCGACATCTTCTTGTTTATTTTTCTTGCCATTTCACGGAACCCTAGTAAATAAAGGGGATAATTCATTTTTCTTCTTTTTTCGATGTCGCATAACACAATGTTTTCAACTTGTCATCAACTGTCGATAAACTGATACTTTCTCAACAGATATAACCAATATCAAGCCAATGAGCCAGCTCTGCGGCGCGTTCGGAGAACGCGCCCTACCGGGTACAGGGTGTTGATTTTATCCTCCTCCCCTTCTCTCTTTATCCACGGATGACACGGATGGCACGGTTTGCGTTTCGAGCCATCCGCGGATGACAGACATTTCAAATCACCATAACTGTTCGTTTTCGTGGTAGGGTGCGTTCTCCGAACGCACCGCAATTCCCAGTCAATGCAACTAAATGAGGATCTAAATTGTAGGACGGTTTGGCGTCCGTTTGAACTAATTTGCGGCGCGTTCGGAGAACGCACCCTACCGGGTTTGGTCTCGCTTCATACCTCTTTCTCTTATCGAGTATTTGTCGGATGTATCTGATTAATTCACGCGATCGTCTCTTGTTCGAGTCTACTGACTATGAGATTTTTGAAGAGTGATTGAGGATTGCGAAGCACCTCCTCATTCTCTCCGTGCCTTCGTGTCTCCGTTTTCTCCGTGTTTTTGCGCCGCAGACAGGGTGACTAAAGGGAGGCTTGGTGAAAAACTCATATGCGACCAATATTTGCCCCCTTCTCAACTTTATGCTATACTACACGCCATGAATCATAAACCATCCATCATCGTTGTCGGAGGGGGTCACGCAGGCGCCGAAGCTGCGTTGATTGCCGCCCGTATGGGCATCTCTACCCTCCTCATCACCGGTTTGAAATCCGCCATTGCCCGTATGCCCTGCAATCCATCCATTGGCGGACTTGCCAAAAGCCATCTCGTTTTTGAACTTGATGCACTTGGAGGAGAAATGGGATTCAATGCAGATCTCACATCTCTTCAAGAAAAGACACTTAACACCAGTCGCGGACCCGCCGTTCAAGCTACTCGAGCTCAATGCGATAAGGCCGAATACACCCTTCGAATGCAGCGTGTTCTCGCCCAACAACCCAATTTAGACATCCTCGAAGACGCCGTTATCGGGATCGAAACGCGTTCTTTAGAGACGAAAAACGGCATTCTCACCGCCCAATTGACGGGTGTAAAAACCGAAAACAACGGTATTATTCCCGCTTCTGCCGTTGTTCTCACGACTGGAACAACCCTTCGTGGACGCATCTTTATCGGTCCTGATTCCATACCTTCTGGAGGTGATGGACGACCCGCTGTTGATCTTTTAAGTCAGTCTCTCAAAGAGCTTGGATTTGAATTAATTCGCCTTAAAACGGGTACTCCGCCCCGTCTTAAAGCCTCTTCAATCGACTTTTCTAAGACAGTCGAACAACCCGGAGAACTTCATCCACCCTTCTTTTCTCTCCGTACGCGGGCTCATTTAACTAGTCAACAATCTGTTTCCACGTGGAAACAACATGATGCAAACCCCGTTTCTACAACTTCTAGTACTCGTAATTCGTCTGTTTCCACGTGGAAACAAAACCCGAACCTCCCCAATGTGAAGGAAAAATATGACAATTTTGTTGGTTTTTCGCCATCTGATTCTGACCAAACACCTGTTTCCACGTGGAAACAATCCCCTTCAGAGGTAAGCCGTGGCACATTGGATGAACAGGTTGTTTCCACGTGGAAACACGATATATTGCATTCTCATACAGAATCTAATGGGAGTTCTACAGCAGGAATGAGCATTGTTTCCACGTGGAAACAGCCTATTCAAAGCAATAAAATGGCTTCAGAATGGGAGCAAAACAACCTTGCACCATGGATGATTAACGAGCCCAGAATGTCCTGTTGGGCAAGCCATACAACGCCCCATTCGCATGAAATCATCCGTGCACATCTCAGTGAAAGTTCTCTGTATGGTGGTTCGATTGTCGGTACAGGCGTGAGATATTGTCCATCAATCGAGGATAAAATCGTTCGCTTTTCCGATGCTCAAAGCCATCATGTCATCTTAGAACCTGAAGATCGTGCAGGAACTATCATCTATCCAAATGGTCTTTCCAATAGTCTTCCGAAGTCTGTTCAAGAGGAACTCGTTCATTCTGTTCCAGGGTTGGAAAAAGCCGAATTTCTCGCGTATGCCTATGCCATCGAATACGATGGAATTGATGCGCGGGAACTCAAACATACCCTTGAATCGAAGCGCATTTCCGGACTCTATTTTGCGGGACAAGTCAACGGTACAACAGGGTATGAAGAAGCTGCGGCACAAGGTATCATGGCGGGTATCAATGCAGCCTTTGCCGTGAGAGGAGAAGAGCCGCTCGTGTTCAGTCGACAGGATGCCTATATCGGTGTTTTGATTGACGACTTGGTCACGAAGGGTACGGATGAACCCTATCGTATGTTTACGAGCCGAGCCGAACGTCGTCTCATACTCCGTCAGGACAATGCCCGCTATCGGCTGGCAGCAGCAGCTGATCGGGTAGGGGTTTTACCTCGTGAAATTCGTGAACAGACAAAACAGTTCATTGAAACGATCGAGTCATTTGAAAAGGGGAAACAAAAGAATCTTAAGCTCGCACTTGATGAATGGGAAAGGCGACAGAAGGATCCTGAAGAGAAGAGCGAACAAAAGGGTGATCATTTAACATCCGAAGTTGGGTACGAAAACTCAAGCGATGAAGACGAAAGGGCGTCCATCCGAAACCTTCCCGATGCCGTCCTCGAACAGCTGAGCATACGATTCCGGTATCGTGGTTACATTGAAAGAGAGAACCTCGCCGCTGAACGGGCGAAGCGGGATGAAGCGACGGTGATCCCGAAATGGCTCGACTACGACAAGTGTCTGGCCGTCCGTTTTGAGAGTCGTGAAAAGTTGAAGAAGTTCCGTCCGGAAACACTCGCACAGGCCGGTCGTATTCCAGGCGTCAATCCAGCAGATCTCGCCGTACTTGCCATCATCATCAAACGCGGCCATCTGTGAGAAAACTGAAAAATTAGTTATGCGTCATTTGTGCTATCTGAAATTCTGTCTTTATTGAAAGTTAATTATTTGCTATAATTGGACCTATGAAAAACAAGATGTTTTTGGTGGGCGCTGCCATTTTGGCGGCGGCGGGTGTTTTTGCTGGCGATGCGGTTCCGGCATACCCGAATTTCAATATGCCGCGAGTCGAAGAGATGATGTTTCTGGTTCTCCAGATCGGTATCATCATTTTTGCTGCCAAGCTTGGTGGAGTTGTTGCTTCGTGGATGAAGCTTCCGTCTATTCTGGGCGAGTTGGCAGCGGGTATCGTGATTGGTCCGTGGGCATTGGGTGGCATTGGTTTTGGCGAGGGTGTTTTCCAATATGGTCTTTTCAACGGCGGTGCGTTGAAAGCTCTCAACCAGGCTGCGTTTGGAGCGGACGGTGCGGCGGCGCCGATCAAGGCCATGTTCGGAACGATGGCTGGAAATGGAACGATGTTCGATGCAACCAGTCCGGCGCTCTACGGTATTGCAACCCTGGCCTCTGTCATTCTTCTGTTCCTCTCTGGACTTGAAACCAACTTGAAGATGTTCCTCAAGTATTCGTTCGTAGGCTTGATGGTCGGCATTGGCGGTGTCATCTTCTCATTTGTTTTCGGCGATCTCTGCGCCGTCTATCTTCTTCCCAAATTCTTCGCGGCGCGTTTTGCCTATTTGGCACAGATGCCACTTTCGCAAGCTTGGATGGATGCCGCTCCGATGTATATGGGTATTATGTCCACCGCCACTTCGGTGGGTATTACGGCGCGTATTCTGTCCGAGCGCAAAAAGATGGATTCCGAAGAAGGGGTGTCCATCATGGCTGGTGCCGTAATTGACGATGTGCTGGGACTCATCGTCCTCGCCATTGGAAACGGCATCATTGCGGCAACGGTTGCGGCCAAGTCCTCCGCAACAGGAGCGTCGGCCGGTGTCCAGTGGGGTGCAATCGGCATGGTGGCCGTGAAGGCGTTTGCCGTGTGGCTGGGTGCCACGCTGATCGGCGTGTTGGCAGCGCGGAAGATTTCATGGCTGTTGAAGCTTTTCAAGAATCCTCAGGCCATCGCCACGTTGGCATTTGGCTTGGCGTTGATCCTCGCCGGTTTCTTCGAGTACATGGGACTTGCAATGATCATCGGCGCGTATGTCACAGGACTCGCCCTCAGCCGTACGGATCTGAAGCACATGATTCAGGAAGTGCTGGCACCTGTCTACACGTTCCTCGTGCCGGTCTTCTTCTGCGTGATGGGCATGATGGTCGATTGCACGGCATTGATGTCGAAGCCGGTCATCTACTTCGGTCTCATCTATACCGTACTCGCCGTCTTTGCGAAAGTCATCGGGTGTGCGTTGCCGTCGCTCTTCTGCGGTTTCAATCTGATCGGTTCACTGCGTATCGGTGCTGGCATGGTACCGCGGGGTGAAGTTGCATTGATTATTGCCGGACTTGGTTTGTCCAGCGGTTACCTTTCGCAGGAGATCTTCGGCATTGGCATTTTGATGACGCTCATCACCACGGTTGTTGCGCCGCCGGCTCTGATCGCGCTTTTCATGCCGCAAGCGCGGGGCGTGCGTCATCCGAAGGAAGATAAAAATACTTCGCATCAGATTGTGTTCGATCTTCCGGATAGTCAAGTCGCGAAAATCATGCTGCGAAAACTGGTGAATGAATTCCGTCGTGAAGGTTTCTACGCCATTCAGTATGCGCATGAAGTGAACATGGCCATTTGGGAAGTGTCCATGAATAAGATGGAATTGACATTCCATCGTGAAGGAAATCAGATTCGTGTGGAATGCAATGAAGCTGAAGAAGCAGTTGTCAGTCAGGCCTGGATGGAAGTTGTGAGCCAAATCAATCTCCTGTCAAAGGTCATCGCCAAACCGGTTATGAAGAAGAGCAACATGAAGGAACTTATCAAAAAGACCGAGACGGAACAAGGTGGAAATACTTCTGAAGCGAATGGCATTGTTCAGAACTTCGCCATGCTGCCGACTTTCAAGGCCCACTCGAAACAGGAAGCCATTGAAAAGCTGTGTGAAGCTGTTCAGGAAAAGTTCCCGACAAACGTGAAGGACCTTCAAGCTGTCAAGGAAGCCGTATTGATGCGCGAAGAGTCGATGCCGACTGGACTCGACAATGGTATTGCCGTGCCGCATGGTCGTACGGATGGCGTCAATCACATCGTCGGTGCGGTCGCAGTCGTCGACAATTCTGAAAATGAAAACGGCATCATTCCGGATTGGGAAACCATCGACCACTCGAAGATTCAGATCATTGTGTTGACACTGGTTCCTGAATCGACGCCGGGTCCCTATCTGCAGGTCATGGCCTACATCAGCCGCGTCATTCATTCAAATGATGGCGTCGAAGCGCTCTTGGCGTGCAAGACCGAAGAAGAAATGCGTGTATTCTTCCGTAAAGCCCGGTAAGAAGGTCTTAAAAAGCTATCTTGTCCCGGTAGGGCGCGCTCTCCGAGCGCGCCGTATTATCGGATAGTTGAAATAAAAAAGAAAAACGCATTAAAAAGAATTGTAGTTGAATTACGACCTTTTTTACAAGCGCCTCTCTATCCAAGTTATCAACACTGAGCTGTTGATAACTTGTAGACATAATTAGATTTCTTCTTCGTGGCTTTTCGCCGAAAATATGATTCAATATTAGTTGGAATTTTGGACAGAAAAGGTTTTGGTTGAAATGGAAACAAACAGTAAGAACTCCGCGCTTTGGACGGCTATCGTTCGGCAGGTCAAAAATCTGCTGCCGACGGAAATGGAACGAAGCCGGATGGACCGCTATTTTCCGCTGATGCATTCGCCTCGGCTGGAAGGCAATGCCTATTTGATCGAAGTCGACGAGCAGATTCAAATTGAAATGTTCAACGAACTGTATGAGCAGCTGATCAATGAAGCGCTCCAAATGAATCAGCTTGAAGGCGTCAAAGTCAAATTCATCATCAATGCGGCCAAGCAATCAGGTGAACCGACGCCATTGCCGCCACAGATCTACCATCCCGTTCAAACCGTTCAGCAAACGCAGGCGATTGTACATGGCATGCCCAATGCCACGCCCTTGCATGAAAACTATACGTTCAACAATTTCGTGCAGGGTCCATCGAATTCATTTGCCTATGCAGCCGCGAAAGCCGTTGCGAAGGGACCAGGACGGACCTCGTACAATCCGCTTTTCATCTACGGAGGCACCGGACTCGGTAAAACGCATCTAATGGAAGCAATCGGACATTACGTGCTTCAGCATTCACCCGGACTTTCCGTTTGCTGTCTCACATCCGAAAACTTCCTGAACGAATACGTCAATGCCGTTGCCAACGATGCGATGCCGGCTTTTCGTGAGCGCTATCGGAAAGTAGATCTCATTCTGCTCGACGACGTACAGTTCATGGCCGAAAAGAAGCAATTCCAGGAAGAGTTCTTCAACACGTTCAATTCGCTGATGCTCAAACAAAAGCAAGTGGTCATGACAAGCGATGTCGCGCCCAAAGACCTCAAAGGGTGCGAAGAGCGTCTGACCGGACGCTTCCAGCAGGGCATGGTCGTGGAAATCGAATCGCCTTCCTACGAAACGCGCTTGGCCATTCTGAAGTCAAAGGCCGTCAACCAGCGACATCTCGTACCGGAAGAGATTCTGAAATTCATCGCTGAAAACATCCGTTCACATGTGCGAGCCATTGAAGGGGCGCTCAATAGAATCATCACCTTTATGGATCTCAACGTCGATCTGCCGTTGACCATTGAAATCGCCCAGCACTTGCTCAAAGACTCAATCGAAGAGGAAAAGGTCATCAAAGACCTGACAGTCGACGAAATCATGCGCACGGTTGCGTTTTCGTACAATGTGAAGATCGACGAGATCTTGTCCAAGGAACGTACGCAGACGCTCGTCACGCCGCGTCAGGTCGCCATGTTCCTTTCCTGCAAGCTCACGACGAAGTCCTTGCCGGAAATCGGCGCGTCCTTCAATAAGACCCACGCCACCGTCTATCATGGTGCGCAGACGATCCAGAAGCGTCTTGACGTGGAAGTGGAACTGAAGAAGAAAGTCGAAGAAATCACTGCCAAATTGGGACGGAAACTTTCGGACATTATGAACTGACAAGTTGTAGAAAGATGTGTCACAACCTGTTGATAAAGAGACCGGTTATCGACACATTTCCAATGACAGCTGAAATGTCAAAAAGCATCGACAGTCGCTCGACAGATTTCTCAACAACATCAAAACGGACTTAAGCCAGTAAAAAAAGGGAAGCACAACGTTATCTACAGTATGAACAGCCCTAATATTATTATTATTCTATACTTTACTTATACAGTATAAATAGGGTAGAATATTAGGTGACGTTTCACAAGTGTGGAACACGTGCAGCCAAAAGGAGTTGTCATGAAGTTCAAAATCGTACGTTCAAAATTTCTTGAGAGTCTGAAGAAGGTTCAGAACATCGTCGCGACCAAGGGTTCGATGATGATTATCCAGAATGTCCTGATTGAAGCGAAGGACAAGCAACTCTTTTTGACGACGACTGATTTGGACATTTCGATTCGTTCAGTCGTTCCGTGCGAGATCGAGGAGGAAGGTTCGAGCACGTTGCCGGCGAAGCTTCTGGTTAATGCGATTTCAAAGTGCGTGGAAGGTCCGGTTGAAATTTCCATCGACGCAAACGACCGTGCGCAGATTACAGCCGGTTCCGCGCTCTTCACGTTGAGCGGCATGTCCGTCATCGACTTCCCCACGTTGCCGGAAGACCAGAATTCGTTCGAGTATGTGGTCGACCAGATCATCCTGCGCGACATGCTGCACAAGACCTCCTACGCGGCCTCGCAGGATGATACGCGCAAGACGCTGAAGGGCGTTTTGATGAGCTTCAAGGAAGGGAAGCTGACGATGGTCGCCACGGATGGTCGTCGTCTCGCGCTCGCCGAGCACGATGTGGATTTCCCGCCAGAACAGACGCGCGATATCATTCTCCCTTCAAAGGTCGTGTCGGAACTCCAGCGTTCGCTCACGAATGACGGGGAAGCGCGCATCTCGATTGAGAAGTCGCAGATCTCGTTCAACCTGGGCGATACGCGCCTTTATTCGAAGCTGCTGGACGAAATCTATCCGAACTACCGTCAGGTGATTCCGGGTGAACTGAACGAGCGCGTGGTGATCGATCGTCAGCTGTTGTTGGCGGCGTTGGATCGTGTGAGCGTGATGACGATGGATGAATCGAATTCGACGAAGTTGACGTTCGATTCGAACGAGCTGACCGTTTCGTCCGCCGCATCGGATGCGGGTTCGGCGCGTGATATTGTGCCGGTCAAGTATGATGGTCCGCACATCGACATCGTTTTCAATCCGGGCTATGTGATGGATCCGCTCAAGGCAATCGACGACGATGAAGTGACGATTGAACTCAATGACGGCAACTCGCCGGCGCTTCTGAAGTGTTCGACGCCGTTCCTGTATGTGATGATGCCGCTGCGCATCAACTGAGTTTTGAGTGAAAGAAAGAACAAGTGAAGAGCTGAGAACATTCAGCTCTTCCTTTTGTAATGTATCAGCGGACTCAAAGGGTGGCCGCTGTGAAGGAGAAGAGAGATGAAGATCTGGACAGATAAAAAGTATCCAATTATTTTGTCTTGTGCGAAATGCCTGTCCCCCTGGGTTGAGAAGGAAGTCACCGAACTCGGTTATCGTCCGATTGACATTCAGGACAATGTTGTTGTCGTTGAAGGCAACATGCGAGATGTTTTCAAGTTGAACCTCCGTTTGCGTACTGCGCATCGCGTGCTTGTGCCTTTGCTGCGCGTCAGATGCCGTCACGTGCGGGAGCTCTATGACCAGGTCGCCTCCATCGATTGGGAAAATCTTCTGGATCCGGATGGCTATGTGTCCGTGTCGTCCGTCGTCCACAATAATTCCGTGCGCGATACGCGTTTGCCGTCCTTGGTGACAAAGGACGCCATTGTGGACCGCATGCGTCTGAAATGCAATCGCCGCCCTGATTCAGGAGCGGACAATGACCGTGGCGCCGCTGTCTTCCTGCATTGGGAGGATCAGCGCGTCATCATCTATCTTGATACGAGCGGCACGCCGCTTTCCAAGCGTGGCTATCGTAAGATTCCAGGATCTGCGCCGATGCAGGAAACATTGGCGGCCGCTTGTATCGATGCGATGAAGTGGGACCGTAAAACGCCCTTTATTTCGCCGATGTGCGGTTCTGGAACGCCGGCCATCGAGGCGGCCCTTGCCGCCATAGGACGCGCACCAGGGTCCCTTCGTTCGCATTTTGCGTTTATGTCCCTCAAGGGTTATCAACAGATCATCCCGAACGAGAAGGCACCCCGTGTCGCGCCGCGTCAGCGTTTTGGCGCCACGCCGGAGCAGATCTGGAAGGAAATGGTTCTGGAGGCGGCTGAACAGGAAAATACAACGAATCTGCCGCCGATCATCGCAACCGACATTTCGCCGGAGGCTGTGGCCAACGCGCAGATGAATGCGCATGCGGCGGGTGTTCACAACTACATCCAGTTCAGTTCGTGCGATTTCGGCGACACGCCCATTCCGGAGAATTTTGAGACGACGGCCAAGTATCGTGGCTGCGTGTTCTTCAACCCCGAATACGGCATCCGTTTGGGCGATCCGGAAGAACTGGCGCCGATCTATGAACGCATTGGAACGTTTTTGAACGAAAAGTGCAAAGGCTATGTAGGCGGGTTGATCACGGGTAATCCCGATTTGGCCAAAATGGTTCAATTGTACTACGTTACGCGTATTCCGTTCTATAATGGACCAATCGACTGCCGCCTTTTCATCTATCCAAATTGTGAACTGAAGGGTGAGAATTCGTAAAAATGGGCGCGTTCGAAGAACGTGCCTATCATTTCACGGTACAATGAGATTAATGAAAGATCAAGGAGTTATCAACTACTTATCACATCATTGTTGATAATTCAGTTATTAACAAAGTTATTATAACCTGTTTATAACCTCACTTGTGATAAATCTGTTGATAACTGTTGATAAAGCCCCCTTGTGTTTTTCGCAGAAAAAGTCCATACTATTTCGCGTTCCTCCAAAGGAAATCTGACAAGTCTAAATCATGTTGAATCTTTCGACAGATATCTGCAACCTCTTTAAAGAGGCCCGCAAGGCGAAAGGACTGAATCAATCAGCCCTTGCGCGGGCTGTTGGTTGTCAACAGTCTGCCGTGTCGATGTTCGAAGGTGGCATGAGTACGAAGCTTTCGGACGAAGCTGTCAACAAGATGGCGGAGGTTCTGGGACTTGATCTTGCCGCGTTGTTGAAGCAGGAGGAGCAGAAGAAAGAAGAGGCGACTTCGACGGGAGTTCCTTCTTCGGTCGTGGCGCCTTCGGTTGCGGTTCCGTTTGTCGTACAGGGGTATTGTCCGAACTGCCATTGTCCGTCGAATGTTCCTTATGTCGTCGAAGGACGTCTCTTCTTCCGTCCGTCACGTGGAATCGCCTCGCCGCACGGGGGTGTACGTTGTACGCAATGCGGTGAACTCCTGGAGATGCGGTGTCCGGTCTGTGGGGCGCCTTTGAACGACGGTGCCTGTTGCGCGGTGTGCGGAAGTGCCTACGTGACGCCTGTTCTGCCGGAAGGGGTGGATCCCGTTACCTACGCGCGGCTGCGGCGCGAGGAAATCATTCAGCTTCGATCGCTCACCTGATTTGAGAGGAAACGAGAAATGAAAGCCTGGCTTCAGCGTGTCTCTCATGCGTCCGTGACAATCGACGGCGAGTGTGTTGCAAAAATTGAAAAGGGCTATCTCGTTCTACTGGGAGTCACGCATACCGATACCGAAGCGGCAGCGGACAAAATCGCCGAACGCATTCCGGTGTTGCGGTTGTTCACAGACGACAAAGGCTTGATGAATCTCTCTCTTGAGGACGTGAAGGGATCGGTCATCGTCGTTTCGCAATTTACGCTTTATGCGGATACGGCGCACGGGCGCCGACCGGGATTTTCAAATGCGGCGCGTCCGGAGTTGGCGAATCCGCTTTATGAACGTGTCGTTGCGAAGTTACGTGAAAAGCTCGGGACCGAACGTGTGGGCACGGGTCGTTTCGGTGCTGACATGAAGGTCGAACTTCTCAACGACGGACCCGTAAGTGTCGAACTGCTTGCTTGATTAAAATTCGAGCTTGAAAAACCAAAAAAAGGAATAAGACAATGAAAATCAAATCCATCCTGACTCTCGCTGCCTGCGCGTTTACGATCGTAGCGGCCGCGACTTCTACGCCCAAGGGCTTCACGGAAGACCTGGACGCCGCCATTGCGGAAGCCAAGACCTCGGGTAAATACGTCTATGCGTGCTTCTCCGGTAGCGACTGGTGCATCTGGTGCAAGCGTCTCGAGGGCGAAGTGTTCTCCGACAAGACGTTTGATTTCGTCGGTGCACTGAAGGACGATTACCTCTTTGTTTTCATCGACAGCCCGCGCGACAAGAGCGTTCTTTCTGAAAAGGCCAAGGAGAACAATCCGAAGCTCATCAAGAAGTTCGAGGTTCGCGGCTTTCCGACGGCGCTCATTCTCGACGGCGAAGGCAAGCAGCTCGGAAAGACCGGCTACCGTGCGGGTGGTGCCAAAGCCTATGCGCAGTACCTCAAGCTGTTCAAGAAGTTTGGCGAAGAAGGTCTGAATAAAAAGACGGCGGAAATCGACAAGAAGTATTTCGCTGCCACGACTGAAAAGTTGGGCACTGCGCTCAAGCCCCTGCAGCAGAACCAGCCGTCGGTCGATGATTTCAAGAACGCCAAGGTTGCGTTCGAAGGTCTTGTGAAGGAACTCGAAGAGATCAAGATCGATCCGGCCGATGCCGAACTCGGCGAGATGCAGCGTGCGGCGAAGATCGCCCAGATCAAGCGCTTCATCGGCATGATCGAGCGTGACCTCGCCCGTCGCGCGGCGAAGGCCAAGGAAGCCAACAAAGACAAGTGAGCGAGTGGAAATCGATGACCGGCGACTCGTCGCCGGTGATTGACCAACGGGGTCCGTCGGGAAACGACGGACCCCGTTTTATGGTATAATAGTCGCAAGAGTGAGGAATGGATAAATGAAAAAGATAGCGATGAGATCAATGTTGTTCATGATGCTGGCAGGGTCGGGGCTGGTGGTCGGCGCGTGGGAGATAAAGGATCCCTCGGTGCACGACCCGGTGATGGCGAAGGGCGAAGATGGCCGATATTACTGTTTCTTCACGGGGAAGAACATTTTCGTGCTGTCAAGCGCGGACCGCGTGACCTGGAGGCCCGAGCATACGGTATTCGACGGTGCTCCCGCCTGGACGACTAACGCCGTTCCCGGTTATCGCGGAATTGCGTGGGCCCCGGACATCAGTTTCCACAACGGATGGTGGCATCTCTATTATTCCTGCTCCACGTTCGGCAAGAACACCAGCGCCATCGGTCTCGCGGTCAACAAGACGCTGGATCCGCATTCGCCCTATTTCAAATGGGTCGACCGCGGTTCAGTGGTCGCTTCACACTCCCGACGCACCAACTGGAACGCCATCGACCCCAACCTTATTGTGGACGACTCGGGGTGCCCATATCTGGTTTTCGGTTCTTTCTGGGACGGCATCCAGCTCGTGGAATTGTCGAAGGATGATTTTCGTACGCCGAAGACCCAGCCGACGACGATCGCGCGCCGGTCGGAGCGAGGGATGAATGCGGTGGAGGCGCCGTTCATTTTCCACCACCAGGATTATTATTATCTGTTTGTGAGCTTTGACTTCTGTTGCCGCGGTAAGGATTCCAACTACAAGACCGTGTATGGGCGTGCAAGCAAGATCACGGGCCCCTATGTCGACAAGTCGGGAAAGGAAATGGCATCCGGTGGTGGAACCTTGTTGTATGGTCCCGATGAAAAGCACTACGGCATCGGACACCCAAGCGCATACGAATTCGATGGTAAGTGCTGGTTCGTCGCACATGCATATCGGAAGGATCGGAACGGCATGGCTAAACTTTTCATGCGTCCATTGGCATTTGACGCCGATGGCTGGATCGTCGTTCCGTCAAACTGATTGTGTGCGCGAATGGCGCAGTGCAATGTCCCTCGTTGAGGCCTTCGGTCAAGATTTCACGCCGACCGGCACCTTCGGCGGAATGAGGTTGACAATCTGTCGGAAAATAAGGTATACTGTCATCGTGGTACTTGGTGGATGTGTTTTCACAATCCAGTAGATTGCAGGGAATCACCGCCGGTTGCAACACTAAACGTTCCTCCCGTTCGCGAACACAGTGAGCGATTGGGAGGATGGTATTCGGGTGTTTTTCATTTAAAATCGTAAGTTGAAGAGAGGTTGGTTGAAAATGAAAACGATTGAATGTCTAAAACGAACGGTACTCGTTGTCGGCGCCTTGTTTGCAGGTGCGCTGTTTGGCGAGGTCGCCACGGCGAAGTGGACCGGTGCGGGCGACCGCACGAATATCTCGGATCCGCGAAACTGGGAATGTTACGATGGCGTCGGCGACGTCATCGCCAACGCCGTACCCAATTCGAACGAGACGATCGTGTCCATCACGGGCGAAACCGATTTCAACTGTCCGGTGGGATCGTCGATTCTGTGGAAGTCGATCGGCATAAGCGGCACGGTCACGCTCAAGGCCGACTGCGACTGGCGCGGACTCGGAAGCATCTTCGGCGGGTATGTGCTCGCCAATACGACAATCAATCTCAAGGGATACGAGCTTTTCGTGAAAGTGCCAAACGGCAGTACCAACAAACGCATCAACGTAACGGACGACTCCCCGCAGGGCGAAGGCGGTCGTTTCCACATCGAGGTCGCCGAAGGGGATTATTTTACTAACTCGGGTGGTTGGGACAGTAGCAACACATTCTGGTTCTCAGGTACAATGGAACTGGTGAAGGATGGACCGGGCACGTATAAACCAAGCTATGCCATCGGTTCGACAGGTTTCCGTCACTACACCTATACGGGTGGTACAACCCTCCATGAAGGTTTGATCGAATTGGGTAACGACAATGAGGGCACAAAGAACGAGGACTACTACGCGCAGAAGTCGAGTCGGCGTCCGGTATTCGGTGACTATCGAAATGTCAAGCCGTTCATTCGCATCGACGCGGGTGCAACATTCGACTACAAGGGTGTCTACGACATTGCGTGCTATCAGACCTACATGAACGGCGGCACGATCAAGAATACGCGTAAACCTCGGGATCCGCAATATGCGGCTTTTGGCGACCTTATCTTTGAGGCGGATTCATATTTCGACATCTCGCGTACAGCACAGCAAGGCGGCTACTTCTATCTGAACGGCCATACGCTGACTGTGACGATTGCGGCTGGACAGGATTGGCTTTGCCGGAATGGTTCAGGCGAGAACGGTACGATCATCATCCGCGGCGACGGCGTGTTCCATAGCTACAATTCGGCGATGGTTGCGCCGACGGTGAACTTCGACATCGGAACGGCGACTGTGCTCGAGCAGCCGCTGACTGTGCAGGACTACATCGCGCGCTATGACGGCACCAATTTCTCGGCGTCGGCAAATGTTACGATGCAGGTGACAGGTCGTTTCAAGCCGCTGACGCGGTCGTTCATTCCCTGCGCGCTTTTGCCCAATTCCACGCTCGATCTCTCGACGAAGACGGAAGCCTGGGATCAAGTGGGTGTTTTCGGTGCCATCAAATTTCCGCGTGGTACAGTGACCATCGACGTCGGCGACCGCAAACTCGCGAACGGCGAGAAGGTTGTCGCCACCGTGAACGAGCTTGAAGACCTCAACGTTCGCATCGTCGGCACGAACATCCAATCGACAGAATCGGCGCGAATCAAAACGGATGGCATCTACTACGACATTCCGCAGGGCAACATGATTTCGCGGGCGACTTGGACGGGTGCCGGACGAAACAATGATTTCGACGATCCGGCGAACTGGACCTGCGTCTGCATTACCGGTGAAATCGTCAGCGCCGTACCCACGGCGGATACGACCGTCTACTTCGGCATGATCAACTTCGATCTTGCCACGCGTGACGCCGTGGCCAAAATTGCCTCCTACAAAAATGTGTTTCTCACGGAGGGAACGATTGCGCTTTCACGGGACTGCGACTGGCGCGGCTTGAGCGCGTTCGATCCGCTCTTAGCGGGAAAGGTCATCGAGCTGGCAGGCCATACTTTCCAACTCACGGGTTTGGACGGGTCGACGCCGTATTCGTTCACGGTGAAGGATTCCTCGGGGACGGACGGCAAGTTCATCGTCGACGTACCGGCGGGAGCGGTCTTTGAAAACAGCGCCATCAAGCTTGATGGTTCGTTGCAGCTCATCAAGATGGGCGAAGGCACATACGTGCCGCGCTATGTGCCGCAAGGTTATACGAATCTCACCCAGATCGTCGCCGGCATGATCAAGTTGTACAATCCCTCTACGGCCGACGATGCGACCTACGCCAATAAAACGGTTCCGCACGCGCTTGGCGTCAACGGAACGCCGTTGCGTGTCGAATCAAACGGGACGATCGACATTTACGGTGTCTACGACATGGCGAATGTGCCGATCATCCTGAACGGCGGTATCTTGACGAATACCAAGAAGCAGGCCCAGTATGAATGGGGCGGTTTGGGGAATATCGTGCTGGAAGCTGATTCCTTCGTGGACATGCCGGTGTCGACGGTTTTCCGAAGTGATTCCAAACCTACCAATCTCAATGGTCATACGTTGACCGTGCGCATGCCGGAAAACGATGGGAGCAATTCTTTGGAAGTTCACATGTATACCCGTACGACGGTTTACACCAACGGCAACCTGCGGATTACGGGCATTGGTGTGCTTGACATCAATGGCAACGATATGCGGGCCACGACGGCAAATGTCGATATCGAGGCCACCATTTGGCGGAACGGCAATCTCAATGTCTCGAATTTCGTCTCGCGTTATACGGGTGTGTATTCCGGAGGTGCAAATAGCATCCATGTCTATGGTTCGTTCAACGCACCGGTCAATCAGTTCCCGCCCGTGGTGATGCACGAAGGGGCGGTGTTCGACGTGTCGGCGCGTACGGCGGAAACGCCGATGCCGCTGGTGAGCCTCATCGGATCTGTCTCCTATGCCGCCAACACGACGAATATCGTCATCGACGTCGGATCGCGTACGTTGAGTTCGGGCGAGAAGCTGCTCGCCTGGGAGGTCCTTCCCGAGAATATTAACTTCTCGCTCCGCGGCGACAACGTGCCGGCCGAGTATACGCTCGTGCCGAACGAAATGGGCCTCTTCTACAATCCTAGCATCGATTCGCGTATCGTCCTCAAAGCGACCTGGACGGGTGCCGCCGGCGACAACAATCTTTCGAATCCGGCGAACTGGACGCAGTGCAAAAACATGTTCAACATCGACGTGGTGGGCGGTGTGCCGGGTGGCGCGGCCGTCGTGACGCTGCAGGGTCCCGTTGGATTTTCCGTGCCATTGGGGGCGTCCCTGCCGTGGCAGAAGGTTCTCTTCAATTCGGTCGTCTTCACGCAGGACGTCGACTGGCGCGGACTCGCCGGTTTCTTCAACTACCAGAACGCGAACGCCGTTTTAGACCTCAACGGCCACAAACTTTTTGTGCGTCCGTCTAACGGCAACCCGACATCGACCTGCACGGTGACGGACACCTCGACGAACGCCGAGGCGCCGGGCGAACTCCATCTCTGCCAAGATGCGGGGTCGACCTTTTCGAACAACAAGGTGACGCTGGTGGGTAACCTGCGGCTTGTGAAGGAAGGGGAAGGCACGTTCACGCCGGCCAAGATCAATTTGGCCTACACTGGCGGCAATGAAATTAGGGGAGGTATGATTCTGATAAATAACCCGGGGGCCTCTGGCTCGTCGACTTATGCGATGGGACAAGCCAACGGCAAGAATCCACTGGGTGCCTACAATTCTAAACCGGTTATCATCTGGCCCGGAACAACATACGACATCAATGGCATCTACGATTCGAACCGAATGCCGGTGGAACTCGCAGGCGGCACGTTGAAAAATTCCAAGGACATGGTTTTTCATAATGACTGGGGGGCAATGAACAACATAACCGTGACGGCGGAAGGTTCGACCTTCGAAGCGGCGGCGAGTACAGAGATCAACGGTTCGAATTTCAACCTCGGCGGTTATGAACTGAATGTAAAAATCGGCAGTGGAAAGGATTTCTTCCTGCGGGGCGGCGCGCAGAACGGAACGTTCAAATTCCTCTATGGCGGATTCGCAACGACGGTCAGCGGAAGTCCGTTTGACGCGCATACGGTGACATTCGACGTCAATTGCGCCTTAAACATCGGTGCCGTGTTGAGCGTTTCCAACTATGTTGCACGTTATACGGGCAACTACAATCGAGGCGCGGCCGAGCTGGCGGTCTATGGCACGTTCACGCCTGTTTCTGAGAAGTTCTACGGCTGTACGCTGCAGGATGGTTCGACGCTGAACCTCACAGATAAGACGGGCGTGTGGAATGTGAAAGCGGCCTTCCCGGCCGGTGACGCGAACTGCACGGGTCTCGACACGGTGACATTCGCCGAGAACGCGAGGATCAACATCGATCTCGGCGAACGCGAATTCGAGTTTGTCGACGGACTTGCGCAGGTCATCGCCTGGACCGAGAGGCCGGATTCGACGGTGACGTTCAAGTCGAACAGCAAGGCGCTCAAGGGCAACCGTCGGTTCTTCATCAATGACACGGGTCTCTACGTGATGCGCACGTCGCTCACAATCTTCTTCCGTTGATGAAACGCTTCGGTCTGTTCTGCTTTCTCTGCGGCGTGGCGGGCGCGGTCTGCGGCGGCGAGAATTTCGCCGCACAGTTTGATGCCTACGCACCGCAGGAGGCGCTTTCGTCAAAAGGGGCGGAAGGCGGCACGTGGCGACTCGTATCCGGTACGTGTATCGCCGAACCTGGCGGTTCGCGCAGCGCGATGGTGCTTGACGGTCGGGCGGATTTCATGGCGGCAAGCGTCCCTGCGGAAAACTTCGAGCAGATCGACGTTTCCTTCCGCGTGGAGGAGCTCGAGCGCGGCACGCCCGAACCGGCTGAAGGGCTCGGCGGTTTCTCGGCGGGTCTCTTGCGCGACACGGCCGGCTACTACGGATGGGGCGACGGACACTGGAACTTTCTCACGATTGCCGAGGTGCCACCGACAATCGGCGCATGGATCGAGGCACGGCTCGAAACGAAGACGATCGCAGGCAGTCGCTTCGTCAGCTATCTCGTGAAAAATCCGAACGGCGAGTATGTTCGCGCTATTGATAAGGCGGGTCGTGCGTGGTTCCAGGCCGGGGCTTCTACTACGAAGCGCGGGGTTTCGTTTTCGGGTATCGGTGCGTTTTCGAATCTCGCCGGCACGAGCGAAATGCGTGTGGAAGGTCCGATCTTCTGCTGGTGCGGCGGCGCGGCGGGCGATTGGAACGATCCGGCGAACTGGACCTCGAATGGCGTAGCCGCTGCCGGGGTGCCGGGCTTGGGGTCGACTGCGTTTGTGACGGGTCCGGTCACGCTCACGAACGGCACCGAACAGGCACGGGTGAATTTCATCGCGGTGGCTGATGGACGCAGTCTGATGGCGGCGGACTTCGAGACGACGATCGAACTCAAGGCGAATCGTCCACGTGTCGGCACGGAAATCACGCTCGAATGCGGTACGCTTTTCGGTTCGACGCCCGTCTACGACTGCATGTGGGAGAAGAGTGACTATCTCAAGTCGTTTTTCACGCCGGTTTCCCGCGCTGATTCCTTGACGCCGCAGATGCGCGACTACGGCAGCTGGTTCCGCTTCACGGCGGCGCGTGGCGGTGTGACGAAATATACGCGCATGTTCTACTTCTCAAAACTGCCGGTCTGCTATCTTACAACCGACGACGGCAAGACGCCGTCCGCCTCGAAGGAGGTCCACACGGGTACGCTCTTCGTACAGGGTAACGACGAATTCAAACACCAGTACGACGGCGCGATGACGATCAACGTGCGCGGCAACTCGTCGCGGAACTACGCGAAGAAACCGTACAAGATCAAGCTCGCCGAGAAGACGAAGATGTTCGGCATTCCCAAGAAGAACAAGCACTGGGTCCTGCTGGCGAACTACAATGACTTGTCGCAGACGCGCAACAAGCTGCCGTACGACTTCGCAAACGAAGTCGGAAACCTCGGCATGGAATCGACATGGGTCGATTGCATCCTGAACGGCAAGCTGCTTGGTACCTACCAGTTCTGTGAGCACATTCGTGTGGACGAAGGACGCGTCGAGATCTACGACTGGGAGGAACATGCCGCCGAATACGGCGCGACCGATACGAACTTCAAGAACATCGACACGCTGCTCGCGGCCGACGTCGGATCCGTCGACATCACAGGCGGCTATCTCTTCGAGTTCTCGACCGAGGCGGACGAAGTGACGAAGTTCGACATAGCAGCCGGTTCGCTGACGATGCACACGATGGCGGCGCGTCCCGAATATTTGAAGACCTCGACGAAGATGCTCGACTGGAGCAAGCGATACCTGCAGAACTACTTCAACGCGATCACGGCGTGGGACGGTTGCACGTCGGATGGACGCCACTGGAGCGAACTGTGCGACCTCGATTCGATGGTGACGTTCTTCCTCGTGAACGAACTTTTCGACAACGGCGACATGGGGCAGAAGAGCCGCTATGCGTACATCGACCGCGGCGGCAAGCTCGTGTGGGGTCCCGTGTGGGACTACGACTGGGGCTCCTACTCGCGCACGGTCGACAACCGCTGCGAGAAGTGGCGCAGCGCGGGCGGGGGCGAGGCGAACATGAACCGCGAGTGGACGACGGATCCGCTCTTTTGTCTGCGCGCGTACGAGACATATTGGAAGATCCGTGACCGCTACGCGGCGATCTATGCGGAAGGCGGTACCTTCGACCAAGCGATTGCGCACGTGCGCGAGTCGGCGCGCATCGACGAAAAGATCTGGTCCCCGCGTAAGGACACGGCAAATGTCACGCGTACGTTCGAAGGCGATGCGGCGATTCTCAGGGATTTCCACGCGAAGCGACTCGCCTGGATGGATCGCCAGTTCGTCGATGTCGCGACGCTGATGAAGTCGCTGCGCAATACCTCGCAGACGCATCCGTATTCGCCGGATTCGTTTGAGATCGGTCCGGCCGTGAAGGCGGGTTCGTGCGTCTACGAGATCGCGTTCCGGCGTGCGCGCCGGGTGAAGGCGATCCTGAACGGACACGTCCTTGGCAAGTTCAAAATCGTCAACGGTACCATCAGCGGCGAATTGCCGAAGGAACTGCTCGTGACGGAGCGCGACCGCCGCAACTGCCTCGCACTGATCGCGTACGATCCCCAGGGCGAAGTCCTCGCGCGCAACTACGTTCTTTTCTCAACCGTCTCGAACGGATTTGTTCTGAAAATCCGTTAAGCATTCCACCTTTTCAAGTGAAGGAAATGATTCCGTGAAAAAAAACAATGAGATAATGAAAGTCATCGTACTTACTGTAGTAATCGCCGCCGGTTTCGCGGGCGGGGCGTTGGCGGCGGAAGGGCGCAAGCTTCTGTGGTCGGACGAATTCAACGGTCCGCAGCTTGATACGAACATCTGGCGGCGGATCGATCGTGGTGCTTCCGACTGGAACCGGCACATGTCCACACGCGCCGAT
The DNA here is from genome assembly GCA_024405255.1 of Kiritimatiellia bacterium. Next base: position 32,393 of record JAKSOY010000006.1, on the reverse strand, counting down.
CTGCTGGAGATGCGCGACGGCTGCGTGGTGCTGGTGGGCAAGGTGAACACGCAGACGAACGCGGATCCGCGTCCGTTCCTGACGGGCGGCATTACGAATCGCGACACGGACCGCAAGCGCCACTTCCGCTACGGGAAGGTGGAGATGCGCGTGAAACTTGAGGACCAGAAGGGCGCATGGCCGGCGCTTTGGATGTGTTCGGTCGACCGCGACCGGTTGGGGCGCGGCTATCCGTGGAACGGCGAGATCGACATTGTGGAGCGGCTCAACGGTGATGCGTTCGTCTACCACACCGTGCATAGCGGCTGGACACTCAACATGAAGCATCCCAACGAGCCGAAGCATGGCGGCAAGGGTGCGATTCGTCCGGGTGAGTTCAACGTGTATGGCTTCGAGCGGACGAAAGACGCGCTCATCTGGTCCGTCAACGGACAGGAGACGTTCCGTTACGTACGTACAAAAGAGGGCCATCCGGATCAATGGCCATTTGACAATTCGCACTTCTTCTATCTCGACATGCAGCTTGGCGGCAAGTGGGTTGGTGAAGTCGACACATCCACACTCCCCGTACGCATGTGGATTGACTGGCTGCGCGTTTACGAGTAAAGTCGTCTGCGCATTTTGGATTATTTTGATATAATAGATGCACTATGAAAACGGTGCATCATCTCATCTTCTCGCTCGCACTGATGGGTGCGGGCATTCTCTTTGGACAGACGACCTTCAAGGTAGTCGCGGACAAGCCGGGGTGTGTCTACACTTGCGGCGAAACAGCGACCTTTACCGTCACGGCATGGGACGGTTCGGGCAAGGGTGCGCGTCCAGCGACGAATGGCGTCGTGGAGGCGGTGTTGGACAACTTCGGTCCTTCCGTGCAGACGCGTCAGACATTCGATCTTGCGAAAGGCAGTACGTTCACGTTGACGGGTACGCAGAAGACGCCTGGTTTTCTGCGTCTCACGTTGACAGGAAAAGGTGCTGCTCGAACAGTGTTCAGTGCCGGCTTCGAACCGACGCGCATTGAAAAGGGTTCGCCTTCGCCGACGGACTTCGACGCGTTCTGGGCGAAGGCGCGGGCGAAGCTGCGCAAGGAGGTTCCGCTGGATGCGCAGATGACACGCGTGCCGGAACGTTCGACGAAGGCGTTTGATTTCTATCGCATCTCCTTCGCGACGTTCGGTCGGCGCGTGTATGGCTACATGAGTGTACCGACAAACCGCGCGAAGGCTCCGTATCCCGTGGACTTCCAGGTAGCGGCCGCCGGATTCGGCGGTTGGACGAACAACATGGGTGGCAGCGCGGATTCGATCAGCGTGTTCTTCTCCGTGTATCCGTTCGAACCGCATTGGAAGTGGAATGAACTCGGACTCAAACGGAAATACGACGAAATGAATGCAGCCGCCCTGGCCGCTTGGAAGACGGATCGCTATTGTACGGCCGGCATCACGAAGAGTTGCGAAGACTATTTCTTCTATCCGGTGATTCTCGGCATCGACCGTGCGGTAGACTGGGTGGCGGCGCGTCCCGATGTGGATAAAAAGCGTTTCCGCTATCAGGGTACTTCGCAGGGCGGCGGATTCGGCTTCTATCTGACGGGACTCAACCACACCTTCACGCGCGCGGCATTCTACGTGCCGGCGATTACAGATATGATGGGCTACCTGAAAGGACGTCAGAGCGGCTGGCCGATGATCGTCGAATCGAACTCGTCCACGCCGGAGCTGCGTGCGGCGGCCGCGCGTTTTGCGCCGTACTTCGATGGCGCGAACTTCGCGTCGCGCATTCGCTGTCCGGTGCGGGTGGCGGTTGGATTTTCCGATACGACGTGTCCGCCCTGCGCCGTCTATGCGGCCTACAATGCGATTCCGGTCAAGGACAAGGCTATCGTACACGGCATCAACATGACGCATAGTTGCTACGGTGAGTTCTATCAGAAGCTCGGTGCATGGGCGAGAAGCAACCGTTAATTTTTCTTTGTAATTAATCGCCAGGGTATGCCGACACTTGGAATAGGACTGTCGCCGAATCTCGAAAATCGGCAGAAACTTGAACAGACTCAGACGCTGACGCAAACTCAGCAGCTGGGTTTGAGTCTGTTGCAAAAACCGATTCTTGAATTGCGCAACGAACTACGTGCCCAGCTTGAACAGAACGTCGTGATCGATGAAGTGGTGTGGGATAAAGAAATTCCCATGAGCATCGCATTGCCGCAGGAACATCAAAGTGCCGGTCTTTCGGAGAAAGCTCTCGACTTCTCGAAAGAAGAAAAAGGTCAGATGGATTCGATGACGGTCGATGACGCGGACCGCGACCAGTTCCTTCAGAATCTGGAGAACTACGAACACTCGAGCGAAAATGGTTCGTACGATCCGGAAGCAGCTGAAAAGCGTCAGCTCTTTTTCGATCGTCAGGTGAAGAAGGAGACATTGCGCGAGCATCTGACGCAGCAGTTGAAATTCCATGATCTCACGAAGGATGAACTGGAGACCTGCAAGCTGCTGATCAGCTCGATCAATGACGACGGCCTATTCGATGGTTCCCTGCGCGACATTGAAATGGTGACGAAGAAAAGCGAGAAGGAACTCGTCAAGCTGCTGCAGTTCATTAGTTCGTTTGATCCTCTTGGGTGCGGTGGACGCGATCTGCGCGAAACGCTGCTCTATCAGATGAGCAAGCTCGACGATTCGCCGTGGGAAGACGAGGTCCGCAAATTGATCGACTGCCATTTGCCGGACCTGCTGACGCGGCAGACGGGAAAGATCTGTACGAGTCTGGGCATTACGCCGTCCGAGCTTCCGAAGGTGCTCGCCGAACTCCGCAAGCTTTCGCGCAAACCGGGCAGTGGATTTTCGCCGTCGCCTTCGCCTGAAATCTACATCGAGCCAGAAGCCTATCTCAAGCATCTGAAGAATGGCGAGTGGAAGGTCTTTGTCCCTGAACGGAATCTGCCGGATATCCGCATTTCGCCGCGCTACATCGCAATGCTGGAAAATCCCCAGACGCCCGCCGATGTGAAACAGCATCTGCGAGAGAAAGTTGCGGCGGCCGAAGCTCTGCGTGATGCACTCGCCGATCGTCAGGAGACGATCCGCAAGATCGCACAGACAATCGTCGATCATCAACTGGAGTATTTCGAGACGAACGACCGTGCCAAACTCAAGCCGCTCACGCAGGAAGAAGTGGCGAAGATCGTCGAGATGCACAACTCGACGGTTTCGCGTACGGTGAATAAAAAATACCTGCGTACGCCGTCCGGCATTGTTGAACTGGGCAGCCTTTTCGTGAGCGGACTTTCCTCGACGACCGGCGGAGAGTCCATCTCGAATGTGGCGGTAATGGAGAATATCCGCAAGTTGATCGAAAACGAGGACAAGAAGAAACCGCTCTCCGACCAGAAGATTTCCGATCTGCTGGAGAAAAGCGGCATTCAGTGTGCGCGTCGTACGGTGGCGAAATATCGCGAGAACCTGAAAATTCCCGGCACGGCGGAACGAAAGCGTCTTTAATCGAAAGGAACTCAATCAAATGAAGAACGTGTTTACGATGATGATGTGTGCGGTGCTGGCCTGTGCCGCGACGGCGATGGATCTGGGCGGTGCGCACCTGAAGGGCCGTCCGCCGGAAACGCTGATTACCTGCGGCGGCGGTGCGGTGTGGACGATCGATCCTGATGGCAAGGTCCTGTGGCGGAAGGATGGTTGCGGCAATATCCACCGCGCGATCAAGCGAGGTGACAAGGTGTATTGGTCGAATGGCAACATCTGGGTGACGGAGATGTCCACCGGCAAGACCGAACTCTTCTATTTCAAACCGGCGAAACGCGAAGGCACGTACGGTTTCGACATCACGAAAGACGGCACGATGGTCGTGGCGGAAAACGCGACGGACTTCATCACGGAAATGAAGCTCGATACGAAGGAAGTCATCACGCGCATCAAAGGCGATCCGCGCGATGCGAAAGGGAATACGCCCGGTGCGCATCATCATTATCGGATGGTGAGCAAGACGCAGACGGGCACCTATCTCGTGTGCTGCTCGGGCGCGCACATTGTGCGCGAGTACGATGCGAAAGGCAAGCTCCTGTGGGAACAGCCGGCTCCCGATCTCGCCTTCGAAGCGTTTCGTCGCAAAAACGGCAACACGCTCATTTCGCATCTCGGCGCCATTACGGAATACACGCCCGACCACAAGGTCGTCTGGAGCTTCTCGTGCAAGGACGCGCCGGAACTCAAGCTGGCGAACCTCTGCGGCATCTGGGAACGTGAGAACGGCAATCTTGTCGTCGGCACCTACGCGAACGGCGTGCCGGATGGCAGCCGTACGACCGCCTTCGAAATCACCCGCGACAAGAAAGTCCTTTGGAGCTACGCCCCGGCAGGCAAGCGCCTCTCAATGATGACCATCCTGCCGATCACGCGGTAGAATCCCCGAGGAAGGGAAAGGAAAGTCAGATGAAAATGTTGAAGATTGCGGCGATACTGGTCCTGGTCCTGGCAGGAACAGCGGCTGTGGCGAGGGGACTGGAGGAGGCTCTTCAGAGTGGCGACCTCGAGCAGGCGAAAAAACTGGCGACGGCGAAGTTAGAGACCTCGCCCAATGACTATTTGGCAAATCTTGCGCTGGCGTTTGCGAGCGAAGCCGAAGAGAAGTACGCTGAACAGGTGAAATTTCTGAAGAGGTGCCTCCGTGAGCGCAAAGACGACAAAGTGGCTTTAAACAGCCTTGCAATGGCCTATCTCAATCTCGGGAAGATCGTGCAGGCAGAGGGCGTGGCGGAGAAACTGAAAGACGATGCGGACACGCCCATGGTCAAGGACACGTTGCGGCAAATTCGAATGTTCAGAGATGAGCTGGCGAATCCGCACGCGATGCCGGTGGTCTCCAACGTACTCGATGCGGCAGCCTGTGCACATCGCAACAACAAGGAAATCGGAAATTTTCCCGTATTTCAGCTGATGCGTGTCGCCGAGGCGGACGAACATGGAAAACGCATTTGGCGCGGCTGCTATCGAACGGTCGTACCGTCGGACTGGCGTCCCTGTCCAATGGAACTCTTTTTCAAAGTCTATCCTTCAGGGCGGGTCAGCATTGTGCGGGAAAATCGGAAGTGGTCGCCGTCACGGGGATTGAAACTTTCCTATAACAACTATATGCTGCACTTCAAGCGGAAGCATTTGGACTTGACCGGTGTGACGTCGCTTGAGGATGTAGATGAAGGAAACGATATCCAGTTTCGTTTCAAGGCTGGGACGAAGACGGTCCACGAGGTTCGCCTGGTCGATCTTGTGGCGCCAGCTGTCGCCGATTTTCAGGTACGCATCGCCCGTGCAGATAAGATCGTCATTCGCGACGGTACGGTGAACTGGGATTGTCCGACGGACAAAGACCGCGTGTTGAAGACATTGACGGATTCAAAAGAAATCGCTGCCTTCAACAAGAAGTTTGCATTCGTCGAGGATTTCGGCAAGGACAGTTCTGCCAAGTTGGGTCTGAGCCTCGGCTGTCACTGTCCTGGTGGACCTGGCATCGACTGGTGGAAGGGTCAGGAAAAAATCGCGCAGACAGGCCTTCATCACGGCAAGGCACTCTGGTGGGAAGGATTCGCCTGGGATTTCCTCTTAACGGAGAAGTCCCAAAAGGAGCTTGGTGCCTGGTTGACTGCACAGGGAATTGACCTCAAGGAACAGAAGAAATCCCTCCCGTGAGCTTGTGAAGAGGTCCACACCGCCTCTGCGTTTTCCGCACCCTCTGCGTGAGGAAGATGTCTCACGCAGAGAACGCCGAGAACGCAGAGAGGAACATCGGAGGTGCGCTCCTTCGAAAAGGTCGACCCAGTTCTGTTAATTCTGTAATTCTGGGTAAGCGAGAGGTGCTGATTGTATTTCGTCGTGTTCAAGCCCAGCGGGCATACGACATGCGTCACGAACGAACTCGCCTACGGGCACTTTGACCGGAACGATAACAAGCTCCCCAACTGGTGGGAGGCCGAGACGCTGCTTTCGGTCGACGGACGAAGTGTGAAGGAGTACGAGGACACGGACGGAGACGGGCTCATCAACGGTTTTATCGCCACAGGCAGTTTCACATCAGATGGACTTGACCGTTTCGGTTGGTACCATTTGTCGGTTGACGATAATATGCAAATGTCCATACTCGATGTTGGCATAGGTTTCTATGGAGAGGCTGTTGTGGTGGGTATCGGCCCCATCCCCGAACCCTCGTGTGTACTTCTAGCATTACTAGGTGGTGCGTTGTTAGTGCTGTGGAGGAAAAATCTCTGTTGCTTGCGATGAAACGAGAAATGAAAATGAAAAACATTGTCCTTGCTGTGGTGTTTCTGGCGGTCTGTGCGCAGGGTGCGCCGAAGGCGGACTACCGTCACGTTGATGAAAAGGTCAAGGCCGTTTGGCAGGCGAGCTGTGCGGTGCGGGAGTGTCCTTCGCAGATCACGTGGGAGAACGAGGAGACGCTCGTCTATGCGACGCGTGCGAAGACGGGCGACGTATGGCGCCGCTTCACGGTGGCGACGACGAATCTTGTGGACATTTCGCGGGATGAATTCAGCGAAGCCAAGAAGCGCGCGCCACACGTCGAGAAGCCGACGTCCAACCGCAACTTCATTCGTCCGAGCGGGTCGCCGCTCAAGTCGCCTGACGGCCGCTGGACGGCCTTTCTGTACGATGGGAACGTGTGGGTGAAATCCCGCGAAACAGGCGATGTACAGCTGAGCTACGACGGTGCGCCCGGCAATGCCTACAACTGTCTGATGTGGAGTCCCGACTCGCAGAAGCTCGCGGCCTTGCGTGAGTTCGCCGTGGGGACGCGCCAGATCACGCTCGTCGAGAGCCGTCCTGCAAGTACGGTACAGGGGCGGGCGCGTCTACTCAACTACCGCAAGCCGGGCGATCCGGTGCCGACGCGCTACCCGGCGCTCTTCATCCCGTCCGAACGGCGGCAGGTGCCGGTGGATGTTTCCGCACACCTGAACCAATACGAAGTGCTGCTCGATTGCTGGCTGCCCGATTCGTCGGCCTTCACCTTCACCTACGTGGGGCGCGGGTTTCAAAGCTGTCGCTATGTGGCCGTCGATGCGCCTTCGGGACGTGTCCGCACGCTGGCCGAGGAATCGTCGCCGAAGTTCGTCTTCTACACGAAAATCCATCACTGGTGGCTCGCCGATGCGCGCCATTTCCTCTGGATCTCGCGGCGCGACGGCTGGTATCACCTCTACCGCGTGGATGCGGTCGACGGTTCGTGCGAACAGCTGACGCGCGGCGAATGGAATGTACGCAACCTCTTGCGGATCGACGAGGCGAAGGGCCTGCTCTACTTCATGGCGAACGGGTTCGCGGCGGCGGCGGGCGAGGATCCGTACAATCGGCATCTACTGCGGCTCGATCTGGCGACGCGCACGGTGACGGACCTCACCCCCGAGAATGCGGAACACGTGGTGAATATCAGTCCGGGCGGTACCGCGTTCGTCGACTACTACGGTCGGCCCGACCTGCCGCCGACGACCGTGGTGCGCAATTTGGCGGATGGCCGCGTGCGCGCGTCGTTTCCGAAGATCCGTGTGCGGTCGACGAAAGGCGCCGGTTATCCACAGGCCGAAGTCTTCCGTGCGAAAGGACGCGACGGCAAGACGGACATCTGGGGCACGATCTGGCGTCCGCTCGATTTCAATCCGTCGAACCGCTATCCCGTCATCGAGTACATCTATGCGGGTCCCCATGACTCGCACGTAAACAAGGGATATCCCGTCAATCCGCCGCGCGGAGTCGATCTCCTGGCGGATGGCTTCGTGATCGTGAACATCGACGGCATGGGCACGGAGAACCGATCGCGTGCGTTCCACGAAGTGTGTTGGCGCAATCTGAAGGACGCCGGCTTCCCGGACCGCATCCCCTGGATCAAGGCGGCGGCGGCGACGCGTCCGTGGATGGACCTCTCGCGCGTCGGCATCTACGGCTATTCGGCGGGCGGACAGAACGCGCTGGGCGCGCTGCTCTTCCACGGCGACTTCTACAAGGCGGCCGTGGCGCTGGCGGGCTGCCATGACAACCGGGTGGACAAGCTCTGGTGGAACGAGCAATGGATGGGCTATCCGCTCGGTCCCTGGTATGCCGACAATTCGAACGTCACGCACGCCCACCGGCTGCGGGGCGATTTGCTTCTGATCAACGGCGAACTTGACGACAATGTCGATCCCGTCTCGACCCTGCAGGTCGTCGACGCGCTCGTGAAGGCCAACAAATATTTCGAACAGCTCTACCTGCCCGGCCACACGCACAATCTCGGCGGAGCCTACATCGACCGCCGCATCCTCGATTTCTTCCACCGCTCGTTCAAGGGGTCTGTCCCCGAGAAATCATCGTGCACTGAAGTTGGCACAGGTCGCTGAAAAACAAAAAAGCTCCAAAAAATCGGAGCTTCTCCAAAAGTGGAGCCAGGTAACGGATTCGAACCGCCGACCTGCTCATTACGAATGAGCCGCACTACCAGCTGTGCTAACCTGGCGTTTGTTGAAAACGGGACATAGTGTATCATTTCCCCGACGAATGCGCAAGAGGGAATTTTAAATTTTTTTTATTTTTAGTATTCACAATTGCGTCCGTTTTCGGTACAATATGTATTCACAGTTAGGACCAATAGGAGTAATTCACAATGGCGAACATCAAAGGCGGCCGTGCCGCCCGTAAACGCGACCGTCAGAACGCGAAGGCTAACAAGCGCAACGTCGCGGTGAAGACGCATCTGCACACGGCTCACAAGAAGCTCTTCAAGGCGGCTGACGCTCAGAAGACCGAAGAAGCGGCGAAGGAGTTCAAGGACTTCGTCAGCAGCCTCGACAAGGCTGTGAAGAAGGGCGTGATCACGAAGAACACGGCCGACCGCAAGAAATCCCGTGCGCAGCTCAAGATGAACAAGATGGCTGCGGCGTCGGAACCTGCGGCGAAGTAAGCGTATCCGCGAATCCGACGGCTGTCGACGGCTAAATACCCGGCGGCAATCAAATCCGCCGGCTAAATACCCGACGGCAATCGACAGTGGTCGATCGCCGTCGGTTGTGTTGTTTTCAAAAAACTGAAAAACCAAGAAGAGGTAAGAAAAATGGCAAAGAAGACTCTGCGCGACATCGAGCTCGCGGGCAAGCGCGTTCTGATGCGCGTCGATTTCAACGTTCCGATGGCCAAGGATGGCTCGGGCAAGATTACGGACGACACGCGCATTGTCGCGGCGCTGCCGTCGATCAAGTACGTGCTCGAGCAGGGTGCGTCGCTGGTGCTGATGTCGCACCTGGGCCGTCCGAAGGGCAAGGGCTACGAGGCTGAGTTCTCGCTCAAGCCGGTGGCGGAAGAGCTCGCGAAGCAGCTCGGCAAGCCGGTGGCGTTTGCGGCGGACTGCATGGCGGCGGACGAGATCGTGGCGGCGATGAAGCCGGGCGATGTGACGCTGCTCGAGAACACGCGCTTCTACAAGGCGGAAGACGGCAAGGTCAAGAAGGATGACGAGAAGAAGGGCATCCACCTGACGGAAGAGGAATATCAGACGAAGAAGGCCGAGCTCAAGGAGAAGCGCCAGGCGATGGCGAAGAAGCTGGCGACGTATGGTGACGTCTATGCGAACGACGCGTTCGGTACGGCGCACCGTGCGCACGCGTCGACGGCGGTCGTGGCGGATTACCTCCGTCCGGCGGTCAGCGGCTTCCTCCTCGAGAAGGAAATCAAGTTCCTCGGCGACGCGGTCGAGAATCCGGTGCGTCCGTTCGTGGCGATCCTGGGCGGTGCGAAGGTCAGCGACAAGCTGAAAGTCATCAAGAACCTTCTCAACAAGGTCGACACGCTCATCGTTGGCGGCGGCATGGCCTACACCTTCCTCAAGGCGAAGGGCATGAAGGTCGGCGCGTCCCTGTGCGAAGACGACCAGCTCGCCTACGCGAAGGAAATGCTCGATGCGGCGGCGGCGAAGGGCATCAAGTTCCTTCTGCCGATCGACAACGTGGTGGCGGACAAGTTCCCGACCGAGAAGGACGCGAGCGACATCACGATGAAGGTCACGGAAGGCGATATCGAAGACGGCTGGATGGGTCTGGACATCGGTCCGAAGTCGGTGGCGCTCTTCAGCGAGGCCGTGAAGGCGGCGAAGACGGTCGTGTGGAACGGCCCGATGGGCTGCTTCGAATTCGCGCCGCTCGCGAAGGGCACCTTCGGCGTGTGCGACGCGGTGGCGACGGTCAAGGCCAATGGCGGTCTGTCGATCATCGGCGGCGGCGACAGCGTGTCGGCCGTGAAGAAGAGCGGCAAGGCGGCGGAGATGAGCCACATCTCCACGGGCGGCGGCGCGAGCCTCGAGTACCTCGAAGGCAAGGTCCTTCCGGGTGTGGCGGCGCTTGACGAGAAGTAATTCTCGCGTGTCGTTGAACGACTCGAACAAGGTCGGATTTCATTGAGAAGTCCGACCTTGTTTCATTTTTAAGACACCTTTACTATTCTCAATTGTGCAAAACTAATTCATCTACTGCCTTGACTCGTGTCCGATTTTTCTCTACAATATTGCTCGCCATGAGATTTTGTCATACATCAATCCACCCGTATGCAGGGTTGGCTTTGTGCGTTTGTGCTCTTTGCACGGGCGCACTCTGGGCCGACGACTCTGCAGCTCCCGCGCCGTTAGACCCGGCGGCGAAGGAGGAACTTGCCTATGTGCGCGCGCTGGTCGAGGCGAACATGCCGGACCTCGCGGAGCCCGTCATTGCAGCGGCCAAGCAGAAGTGGCCCGATCTCAAACCGAAGTTGAAGGTCTTCGAGATCCAGGGCGATTTGCGGATGGGCAAGTTTGCCGATGTGCAGAAGGTCATCGATGCGCTGCCGAAGAAGGACGGCGAGTATTGGGCGTTGCGCCTGTCGATGGCGGATGCCTACTATGCGCGTTCGATGATGCCCGAATGCCGTAAGATCTATCAGGCGTTCTTTGCGGCGACGCCGAAGCCCGGTGCGGACATCATGGACTTCTACGTCGAGAGCGGCTTCAAGTGGGCGCAGATGTGCACCATCGACAAGAAGTACGCCGAGGCGATCAAGATGTACGAGAATCTGCTCGGCAAGGTTTCCGAGCGGAACGATGTCGAGCACTGGTGTTTCGTCGCGCAGTCGTATGTGGAACTGCTCGTGCGCCTGGCGAATGACATCGAGGACATGAAGAATCCGCAGCGTACCGAGTATCTGAACAAGGCGACGAAGGTCGTGAACAAGCTGCTGTGGAAGAGCGACCTGATTCTCGTGTTCGGCAAGGCCATCGCGATGAAGGCGCATATCGAGATGCTGCGCGGCAACCTCGGCAAGGCCCAGTCGATCGTCAGCGACTACATGCAGCAGCTCTCCGACATTCACAACGACCTCCTGGCGCAGGACCCGAACGGTTCGAAGGGCTATCTGCGCATGAGCCCGATGCCGGAATGCCGCTACCTCCTCGCGCGCGTCCTCTGGAAGACGGTCGAGAAAGAGGCGAAGAAGGCGAAGCCGAACGAGGACTTGATCAAGGATACGCTCTTCGGTGCGAAGACGCGTACGGGCAAGCGCAATGGCGCCGGCGCCTACAACCACGCCATCAACGTGTTCATCAATTATCCGGAATCCGCCTGGGCGGCCAATGCGGGCGAGATCACGGAAGACATTGAAAAGTTCACGCTCAAGCGCTACAACAAGCAGATCCGCACGAACGTGAGCGCAGGCCAGCGCAAGAAGGTTCGCGAGACGCAGTTCCGAAACGCGTGGGAGATCTACAAGAGCAACGACGTGGCGAAGACGATCGACACTTACTCGGCGTTGTTGGCGCAGTACCCGGAATATAAGGAATCCATCGGTGCGCTCAGCATTCTCGCGCAGAGCTACATCAGCCAGTGGCAGGACGAGAAGGACAAGGACAAGAAGCTCTACTACCGTCTCGCGGCGGAAGCCGTTGAAGGACAGATCGCCGAACGCTTTGCCGAGCTGCAAAACGGCGCCCTGGTGCATCCGGCCGGCGATGAGACGCTGCGTCTCGCGGCGCTTGAGCACGACTCCGGCGCGCTCGGGCGGGCCGACCAGCTCTATGCCCTCTACTTCAAGAACTACCCCACGCACTACAATGCCGCGCAGATGGCGTTGTCGCTGGGCGGTCAGTGCTACAAGAAAGAAGACTGGGAAGGGGCGATCCGCTACTACAAGATGATCGCCGAGACCTACACGAACTCGACGTACTACGCGAGTGCGCTGCAGACGCTCTCGGTCTGCAACGGCAAGCTCGGCAACGGTGAAGAGCAGGAAAACTGGCTGCGCAAGTTCGCCGGCGCCGCGACGAAGACGACCGACAAGACGACTGCGCGCCTCTCGCTCGCCCTCATGCAGCAGAAGCGCGGTTTCGCGGGCTTCGCCGATGTGGTGAACGCGGCGGGCGGCACGAACAGCGAAGAGCAGGTCGAAGCGATGAACTTGGCGGCGTACAAGGGCGTGGCGGGTGCGATCCGCGACTTCCGTGCGACGGCGAAGCTCATCACCGACACGCTGGAGAACGACAAGACGCTCGGTACGGCCGAGAAGGAGAAGTTCACGCTGCAGCGCGAACAGGCGCAGTTCCTCGAAGGCGAAAGCTGGCAGCGTCTGCAGTATCCGGCGGACAAGATTCCGGTCTTCCGTCAGCAGGCGGTGAAGGCGTACGAGAACTACCTCGCGACGAACCCGAAGGGCAAGTACGCGCCGGCGATTCTCGTGAAGCTTGCGACGATCTACACGGCGGACAAGAAGGTCGAGGAGTCGCAGAAGGCGTTCGCGCGTCTGCAGAAGGACTTCCCTGAATCCGACGAGGCGAAGAATTCCGTGCCGCGTCTGGCGAAGACGCTCATTGAAATGGGCCTCAAGCAGGAAGGTGTGGAGCAGTACCGCCAGATGCTCAACAACGCGGGTAGTAAGTATACGGCTTACCAGTTCCTCGACGCAGGTGACGCCTTGCTCGAGGCGAAGGGCTGGGATGTGGCGAACGACGCCTATGCCAAGTCCCTGACGCTCGTCGGCTCGCTCACGAACAAGACGTTGCAGGCCTATGTGACGAGCCGTGCGGTGCTTGGTCAGGCGAAGGCCGCAGTCGGGCAGAAATCCTGGGCTGAGGCACATGGCAAGCTGCAGGACTTCATCGACAAGAGCGGGAAGAGCAATCTGCTCGTCGATGCCTACGAGATGCTCATCCAGGTGGCGTCGGAAGAAGGCCGCCACGAACAGGATAGCGGGCGTCGCCAGTCGTTCTTCAACGATGCGATGGGGGCCATCAAAAAGCTCCGCGGATTTCGTCCGACACAAGCCGACCAGGATCTGCTGAGTCTGCGTGCCGGCGATGTGTGGCGGACTAAGATGGAAGCCGAAGAGCAGATGAACCTTGGCGAGCAGGCGAAGGCGACCTGCCGTCGCGCGGTCGCGACCTTTACGGTGTTCGTGCAGGCGCACGAGCCGTCGCCGCAGCATCCGGCGAAGGACATGACGCCGGCGCAGCTGGCGAACCTCGAGCGCGCCTATGGTACGTTGCTGCCGTTGATGGTCAAGCTGGGCAAGGAGCAGAGCGAACAGGTGCTGGCGTATGCGGCGACCTATGAGGAACTCTTCCCCGAGGGCAAGCACAAGACATTCGTCCAGAACGCGAAGGCGGCTGCGGAAGCCGACAAGTAATCCAAACATTTCAAGGAGCAAACGAACATGCGTACAAGCATCATCATGGTTTTGGCGGCCTTCGCGGCTGCCGTGGTATTCGGCGATGTCCCCGGTTCGATTACGGACACGAAGGGTGAAACGCACAAGGGGCAGATCCGCTGGAGCGCGCGCGACAAGGCGTACGTGGTCTCGAACAAGGGAATCGAGTTGACCATCAAGGCCGGCGATGTGGAAGAGATCGACATCAGCAAGCCGGCGGGATATGACGAGGCGGTTGACCTGGTCAACAAGGGCAAGCCGGCGGCGGCGATTCCCGTGCTTGATAAGATCGTGAAGGAATACAAGCGTCTGCAGTGGGACAAGACGGCGGGTCGCTATCTTGCCCAGGCCTATCTCGACTCGGGCAAGCCCGATGCGGCGGAGAAGACCTGTTCGGACATCATCAACATGGATGCGACGGCGGCCTACAAGGGCGACCTGGCGCCGGCCTACTGGAGTGCGCTTCTCGCGTTGGGCAAGACGTCCAAGCTTGAGACCGCGCTTGACAAGGCCTTCAAGGTGGGCGATTGTTTCTCGAGCGGTGCGGCGCTGCTGATGCGCGGCGACATGATCATCAAGGACGGCAATGAAAGCGTCGATGCCTGCCGCAAGGCGCTTGTCGATGCCTATCTGCGCGTCGTGTTTCTCTATCGCGAGGAGAGGCTGGCCGATCGTCTTCAGCCCGAGGCCCTCTACAAGGCCGCGCGCTGTTTTGAAAAGCTCGGTTCAAGCAGCCGGGCCGAGCAGATGCGCAGCGAGTTGAAGCGGTCTTATGCCACGAGTCCGTGGGCGAGCAAGTAAATCAAACAAAATCAAGTCAGTACAGACAATTTAATCAATCTCAAAAAGGAAAAACAAAATGAACATGAAGAAGATGCAGAAGTCGGTGATGGCCGCGATTGTGATGTTCGGCCTGGTGTTGGCGCCTGTTACGGCGATGGTTGCTTCGGCTCAGGATGCGGCGCCTGCGGCGGCTGCGGCCACGGCGAAGGCGGGAGAACTGGTGGATGCCAGCGGCAAGGCTGTGAGCGGCGCGCCGGAAGAGGGGAGGAAGTCCTCGGGCGGGTTCTTCGACATCGTCTTCGGTTCGGGCATCATCGGTGCGTTGCTGTGGTTCGCCCTGTTCGGCGATGCGGCGGCGGCCATCTACTTCTCCGTGGACTGCCTGGTTCTCGTGAAGCCTGAAAAGCTGATGCCGAGCTCGCTCGTCAACAACGTGCAGCAGGCGATGGCCGAGGGCGATGTGATGAAGGCGCTCAAGGTGTGCGAGAACGAGCCGAGTGCGATGTCGAACATCCTCTCGACCGCGTTCCAGCACGTGGACGACGGCTACGATGTGATTCAGGAAGCGGTGAACGGTGCGGCCGACCTCGAGGTCGAACGTCTGATGCAGCGCCTCACCTGGATTTCCGTGTGTTCGAACCTCGGTCCGTCTCTCGGCTTGCTCGGTACGGTGCAAGGCATGATCTTGACGTTCCAGGCCCTCGCGGCGGGTGGTGCGGGCGATGCGTCCATGCTCGCGAACTCCATCGGTCAGGCGCTCTGGACGACGGCGGCGGGTCTGTGCGTGTCCATTCCGTCCATCACGGTGTTCTACTCGCTGCGTAACAAGGCGAACCGCCTGATCATGCGTATGACGGCGCTCACGATGGAACTCCTCAAGGGCCTCCGCCACGTGGAAGTGGTCGACGAGAGTCAGGAACAGGCTGTCTGAGTTGAGCGTGAAAACGAGTCCGAGAAGGGACCGTAGATCATGAGCAAGAAACTCACAGAAAATCCGCAGCTGGACATGACGCCGATGATCGACGTCGTGTTCGAGCTGATCATCTTCTTCGTTGTGACGTTGAAGATGTCCGTGGAAAAGGACGAGACGGTTCAGCTCGAGGACGGCAAGCACGGCATCGAACTGACGGCCGAAGAACTGCCGCCGTCCCATCTCGTCATCGACATCGCCAAGAACGGACGAATCTCCATTTGCAACTTCACGGTTGGAACGGCGGAAATCCGCCGCCGCGTAAAGGAGCGCAAACGGATATGGGGACCCAACTTCCCGATTATGATTCGTGCCGACTACCGTACGCATCATCGTCATGTTGCTGAAGTGATGAATGCCTGTACGGCCGAGGATGTGTGGAAGCTTTCGTTCGTCGCGGTCTACGACCGTAAGAGCGGCAAGCAACTGACGAAGTGAGGGTGAGAAGATGGCACGTAAACAATACGACAATCCGCAGCTGGACATGACGCCGATGATCGACGTCGTGTTCGAGCTGATCATCTTCTTCGTCGTGACGATCAAGCAGGAAGACTTGTTCTCCAAGCTGAATGCGAATCGTCCCGCACCGAATGACAAACCAACGCAAGTCGTTGAAGATACGACGATCAAGATCCAGGTGGGCCCGGGCGGACTCGTGTACAACGGCCGTGGTGTTTCGCTGAAGGAGCTCGATCGGCACATCAAGCAGGCGGCGGCGATCGACAAGAAGGCGACGGTGCTGTTGCAGTGCGAGATGACTTCGCCGCACAAGTTCCTGGTTGATGCGCTGGATACCTGTACGAAGTACGGGATGCAGAACTTGTCGATCTTCAGCATGTAAGTCCAAGGGGTATTGAAATGGACATCACAAACGAAGATGAATTCAAGGAACAGCTTGACGTGGAGATGGCCAAGTTCGAAGAACAGGGCTATTTCAAGCGTCTCGGCAAGATGTTCAAGGGACTTGGCCGTTCGCGTGATTCGCGCGAATACAAGGAGGCGTTGATTGAACTGCAGCGTCAGGTCGCTCCGCTGACGGCCATCATGGTGCCGTTGATCGGCGTGATCGTGCTGTTCGTGGTGACCGCTGTTGGCGGGAACACGAAGAAGGAAGTGAAGCTGGACATCGTGCAGGCCGACCAGAATGAGGTCCTGGAGGAGGTTCCGCCGCCTCCGGAGGTCGAGCCGCCGCCAGATGTCGATGTGGAAGTGCAGGTGGATACGCCGACGGTGGGCAATCCCACGGAAGTGGCGGATGCTCCGGCACAGACGGCCGAACCGCAGTCGGTGAAGGTGGCGACGGTCGATGCGATGATGAACATCAAGAGCCCGGTGACGATGAAGTCCGTTTTCGGATCCGAGCGTTCGACGGGCGTGCGTGGTCAGCTCACGCGCGGTGGTGCCCAGTACGGCGACCCCACCACGGAAGCGGCCGTGATGAAGGCCCTGCGCTGGCTGAAGATCAAGCAGAACAGCGACGGCTCCTGGCCGGGCGTTCCGGCTGCGTCCACGGGTTTCGCGATCCTGACCTATCTCGCGCACGATGAGAAGCCGAACTCGAAGGAATTCGGCGATACGGTGCAGCGCGGTCTTGACTGGCTGATCAATGCGGTCCACGAGAAGGGCGGTGTCACGCACATCGCCGCCTGCGACGGCAACGAGTACGGCTTCCTGATCGCCATGTACGCGCTCTGTGAAGCCTACGGCATGACGAAGAACCCGAATGCGCGCGAAGCCGCGGAGAAGGGTTTGACCCGTATCATCGCCGGTCAGACGGCGACGGGCGGCTGGAACTACAAGCTCGCGAAGACGACGTCGGCGGCACCGGACGACATTTCGTACGGCGGCTGGGCCATGCAGGCGTTGAAGGCCGGCAAGATGGCCGGCATCCATCCCTCGGGCATGGACGAGTGCATCAAGAAGGCCATCAAGTGCCTCAAGACGCGCAACTTCAACAAGGAGGCCGGCTTCGTGTATCGTCCGGGTTCGCGCGGCGGCGGTCTTGGCGGTGTCGGCTGCCTCTGCATGCAGCTCTTGGGCCATGCGAAGGAACCGGAAGTCGTCAATGCGCTCGATGTCATGCGCGACTGGTTGCCGACGTTTGACAAGAAGCACATGAGCGGCGGTTCCTGCTCGCAGTACTACAGCTACTATGCGGCGCAGTGCAAGTACCAGGCCGGCATGGCCAAGGGTGCGACGCCTGCGAACTTCACGCTGTGGAAGAAGTGGAACCTCGCGATGAAGAACCTCTACCCGAAGACGATCATCAACGACAAGAAGGCGGATGGTTCGCCGTTGACGGTGAAGGATCCGAATGGCAAGGATTGCCCGGTTGGACACTGGGAGAACACCGACGTGCACACGACGCGTCCGGTCATGGATACCTGCCTCTGCGCGTTGCAGCTGATGGTGTATTACCGTTACTTGCCGACAACCTCGCTGAAGGCGACCGAAGTCGAAGCCGACATCGAAGCCCTCTCGCAGGACAAGGGCAATGAAGTCAAGGTCATGATCGACGACATCTAATCGGAATGCCCTTTAGCCTATTTCTAGCGCTGAAATATCTGAAGCCGAAACGCAGCGTCACCAGTGTGATCACCTGCGTTTCGGTTTTGGGTGTTCTTCTAGGCGTCGCGGTGGTGATCATCGTGCGCGCCGTGATGACCGGCTTCGGCGATCTGTGGGAAAAGAAGATCCTCGACTTCAAGCCGCATATCACGATTTCGTCCTACTCGCCTGGTTCGCCCGTGAAGGATGAAGACCGTCTGGCCAAGGAACTGGAAGCGATTCCAGGCGTGGCGGCGGTGACGCCGGAGATCGATACGCGCATCATGCTCGAACAGCGCGGTCGCATCGCGGCGCCGATCATCCTCGGTGTCGACCCGGATCGTTTTCAGGGCGCCTACCAGGTGGGCAAGCCTCTCGCAGGCGAATTTGATCTTGAAGGTGATTCGATCGTACTCGGCGTCGACCTCGCGCGTTCGCTGGGCGCGTGGGTGGGTGATGACGTCACGGTCTATTCGCCGAAGACGCTCGCCTCGCGCGATGAGGTGTTTCTGCCGCTCAAGTGGCGCGTGACCGGCATCTTCTCGTGCGGCCAGCGCGACTACGATGCCGGATTCTGCATCTGCTCTCTCGCAAACGCGCGTGAACTCATGGGCATTGAGAAGGGCGTGTTCGCCATTCATCTCAAGACGAAGGAACCCGCCAATGTGCCTGTGTTCGACGCCGTGTTCAATCAGGTGAAGAGCAAGGTGCCGAATTGCCGTCTCGTCACCTGGCGTCAGGCGGACCGCGAACTCTTCAACGCCCTCGCGGTCGAGAAGAACATGACGGCATTGCTGTTGATGCTCATTACCGTCGTCGCGCTCTTTTGCGTGATGAACACGCTCCTCGTTCTGACCGTGCAGAAGACGCCCGAGATCGGCCTGTTGAAGGCGCTCGGCTTTCCGAAGCGGAAGATCATGGGTGCGTTCGTCGTTCACGGACTCTTTCAAGTCACCCTCGGTACGGTACTGGGTCTGCTGACCGCCTGGGCGGTGCTGGAGAATCTTCAGAACATCGTGGACCTTCTTGCCCGTTGCGGTGTGGAAGTGTTTCCGAAGTCGGTGTATGGTCTTTCCTCCCTGCCGTCTCGCGTTGTGGTGAGCGACGTCGTGTGGGTGGTCGTCATCGTCTACGTGTTCGGACTTCTCGCCTCGTTGGTGCCCGCGTTTCTCGCGGCGTCGAAACACCCCGTTGAAGCTCTTCAGAAATAAAAGCCATGTTGCTCAGCGTCAAAGACATTGTCAAGGACTATCGCCTGCCCGGCCAACCCGCGATTCGCGTGCTGGACGGTGTTTCGTTCGAGGTCGCCGCAGGCGAACACGTGGCGATTGTCGGACGCAGCGGTTCGGGCAAGACGACGCTGTTGAACATTCTCGGCGGACTCGACGCGCCGACCTCGGGCGAGGTCCTTCTCGCGGGCGAATCGCTTTTCGGCGGATTCGGTTCGGCCGCGCGGCGCGATCGGTTGCGCGCGACGAAGGTCGGTTTCATCTTCCAGAGTTTCCATTTGATGCCGGAACTCGACATCGTCGAGAATGTGCTCTTGCCGACGATGACGGGGTATACGCGCGGCGCTCGCAGGGAGATGCGTGCACGCGCGTGCCAGCTGCTTGAAAAGGTGGGTCTCGCCGATCGGCTGACTCATCTGCCGGCGGAACTTTCAGGTGGCGAGCAGCAGCGCGTGGCGCTTGCGCGCGCCTTGATGTGCCAGCCTGAAATCATTTTCGCCGACGAGCCGACAGGCAACCTCGATGCGCTCACGGGCACCGAGATTCTGAATCTGCTGTTTGAAGTGAATCAACGCGTCGAGTCGGATGAGCGTCCGCTCGCGTGCGTGATGGTTACCCACTCGGCCGAAGCGGCCGCGCGGTGCGATCGCACGCTTAAACTCGACCATGGACATCTGGTCCCCTGAGCGGGGACACGAACCAAGGAGAATTATGGAACGCCAGGAAATGACAGCCGATATTGTCGTCACGGGTTTTGGTCCCGCGGCCGCCGGCTTTCTCACCACGCTCGGACCCGAACTCGCGAAGACGAAGGAGGACGGTACGCCCCTCTACGAATCGAAGACGATGCCGGGCTGTCCGTTGCAGGTGATGTGCTATGAGCGCGCCGACGACGTGGGCTTTGGAGTGTCGGGCATTGTCACGAAGGCCGACGCGATCAAGGCGTCCTTCCCCGATTTCGCCAAGGAAGTTCCGAATGCCGCCGAGGTGACGGCGGAAAAGACGACGTACCTTTTCGATCACATCGGCGCCTCCAAGCGCACGTGCGGGACGAAGTTCATCGACCTCTGCTTCAAGCTGGGCGGCGTCATCATGAAAGGCGGCCAATGGCAGGCGCGTGAACTTCCGCTCACGCCGCCCTTCATGGACAAACGTGGTGGCGTCGTGATGTCGATGGGGTCCTTTATGACATGGGCCTCGCAGAAAGTGATGGAGAACGGCATCATGATCATGCCGTCCTCGCCGGTGGCGGAGCCGCTTTTCGACGGCGAGAAGGTCGTGGGCGTTCGCCTGGCGGATCAAGGTGTCGAGAAGGACGGCTCGCCGATGGAAGGCGCGTTCATGCCGGGCATGGATGTGAAGGCCGCGCTCACGGTGGTGGCGGATGGTCCGGTGGGCGCTGTTGGACGCGCCCTCGATGCGAAGTTCGGTCTGCCGAAGGGCCACCACCAATACGATTGGGGCGTCGGCATGAAAGCCGTCGTCAAGCTGCCTGAGTCCTGCGAGCTCGAACCGGGTACGATCATCCACACGCTGGGCTTCCCGGAGCCCGAGCTCTTCGGGTTCATGTACGTGCTCGCGGATAAGACTGCGACCCTCGGCATCTTCGCGGCACCGTGGATGGATACGCCCGTTCGAACGACGTATCGCTATTTCCAGCACTGGATGCAGCATCCGTATCTGTGGCGCCATCTCAAGGGTGCGAAACTCTTGAGCTGGGGCGCGAAGTCCTTGCAGGAGAGCGGACAAGAAGGCGAACCCTTCCTCTGCGGCGACGGGTTTGCGCGCATCGGCGAGGGTTCGGGCACGACCGACGTGCTGGCGAATGCGGGCGTCGACGAAGCGTGGGAAAGCGGCGTGCAGCTCGCGAAGGCCGTGCTCAAGCTCTTGCAGGACGGCAAGGATTTTACAAAGGAAAATCTCGAGGCGACGTATGTGGCGAGCCGTCGGGCCTCGGCGCTCGACAAGCGTCTGAAGAAGGCGACGGGTGCGCGCAACGGATTCAACAAGAGTTTCTTCTGGGGCATGGTGGGCGAAGGTCTGCGTGGAACGTTCGGTCTGGCGTTGCCGTTCAAGAGCGTGCCGCCGGCTACGCGCGTGCCGACTTTGGAGGAGGCGCTCAAGGGGCGTCGAGTCGATCGCGCGAAACTCGCGGAAGGTCTCGCGTCCGCCGAGAAGGCGCGCAAGCCTTTGCATGATGCCGTGATGGACGCGTGCGGCTGGCCGGCGATTCCGTACGACGGCGAATTGCTGATGCAGCATCAGGATGCGTTGCTCGTGGGCGGCAAGGTGCAGGCGGCACCGGGTTTTGCGGACCATGTCACGTTTGCGGATCCGGCCCTCTGCCAGTCCTGCACGAAGCACACGTGCATTGAAATCTGTTCGGCGCAGGCATTGATGCCGAGCGACGAACCGGGCGGCGTGCCGAAGTTCGACCGCGAGAAGTGCGTCCACTGCGGTGCGTGCATTTGGAACTGCGCGACGCTCGTTCCCGGAACCGATCACGGCAACATCGTGTTCAAGGCCGGTGCGGGCGGACTTCACTCCAACGAAAACTGATGATCATCCTCGGCATCGATACGTCGCTTCGTTCAAGCGGTTATGGCGTGCTGTCCGTCGAGGGTTCGCGCATGCGCTGCCTTGAGGCGGGCCGCATCCACAATGCGCCGAAACTTCCGCTCTCCGCCTGCCTCCGCGAAATCCATGCGCGCGTGGCGGCGCTGATTGCCGCCTACGCGCCGCAAGTCGTTTCCATCGAAAAGGTGATCTACGCGAAGAATGCGAACACGATGCTCATTCTCGGCGAAGCGCGTGGTGCCGTCATTACGGCGGCGGTCGATGCGAACGTGCCGATCTACGAATACGAACCGCGCCGCGTGAAGATGGCGGTGTGCGGCAACGGTCTCGCGGAGAAGCTTCAGATCCAGCGAATGGTGAAGACGTTGCTGGCGCTTGACGAACTGCCCCAGAACGACGCAGCCGACGCCCTCGCGCTCGCCATCACCCACGCCCATTCCAATTCGCTGCTCAACACGCGCACGCCGATCTGACGCGATCAAATGATGTCGAAGATTGACAAACGAACGGAATCCGTGGTAAAATCTTGAAATCTCGTTGAAGGATTTTGACGGGACCTGAATTTCATTAGAAAAAAATAGGAGACTCAAATGTACGACAAGCTCTGTGTCGCGGCGCGTTCGATGCCGTTCTGGTGTGTGGCTAATCCGCTGGCCGATCCGTTTGGCGGCGATGTGCAGCCGAAGCCCGATTCCCTTGAAGTGGCGAAGATGCTCGCGAAAGCCTGCAAGGCGGGCCTCATCGAGATGACGTCCACGCATGACGACGACCTCGTGCCGTGGGATCCTGAACATCCCGAGGACGACCTCGATCCGAAGAGCGAAGTCTACAAGAAGCTCCGCGAAATCAAGAAGGTGTTGAAGGAGGGCGGCCTCAAGGTGAACATGGTCACCTGCTCGCTCCACGGCAACAAGCTCTTCCGCGCCGGCGGCCTCACGAACCCGGATCCGAAACTCCGCGCGCTCGCGGCGAAGAAGGTCGAGCGCACGCTCCGCATCGGCAACCTGCTCGGCGCGAAGCACTACACCTACTGGGTGGCGCGCGACGGTTTCGAAGTGTATGCGAAGACCGATTTCGCGCACCTCTACGATTGGCTGGCGGACGGCCTCAACCACGTGACGGACTACATCCAGAAGATGAAGTTCACGAACTACAAGGGTGCGACGGTCGAGCCGAAGCCGAATGAACCGCGCGGCGCGATGTTCCTCCCGACGAGCGGACACGCCGTCGGCTTCATCATGACGCGTCTGAAAAAGCCGGAGTTCTGGGGCGTCAACCCCGAACTGCTGCAGCACGAGGGCATGTGCCTCATCAACTCGGTGCTCACGGTCTCGTACCTCTGCGCGTGCAAGAAGATGAAGTTCCTCCACTTCGGTTCGCAGATCAAGGGACAGTTCGACAACGACTTCCCGCCGCTGGTGGGTCCGGAAGGCCTCAAGGAAACGGTGTGGATGTTCAAGGCGCTCAACGACTGCGGCTGGAAGGGCGTCGTCGAATTCGACTGCCACATGCTGCGTGCCGAAGGTTCGCCCGAGAAGAGCGAGGACGCCCAGTTCCGCTTCATCAAGAGCTGCTCGGCGGCGGTCGATGTGTGCGTGGAGCTGGCGTCTCGTCTCAAACCCGCGAAGAAGGGTGCGAACGACACCGAGGCCGAGCTGGACGCCATCCGTCAGATGTGCAAGCTCTAATCGAATCAACTCGAATATCCAAGGGTAAACGAAATGAATATTTCGATGAAGTCCATTCTTGCGGCGGGACTCGTCGCGGCGGTGGCGATGGGTGCTCAAACCACGCAGGCGGCGCCGTGCGTGTGCGGTTGCGGCGATACGGCGGCGTGCAAGTGCACGGACTGCGTCTGCCGCGGTGCGGTCGGTCGCTGGGCGATTCAGAAGCCGGGCGCGTTCTGGCTCGGCATCTTCCAGGAAAAGGGAAGCAGCAAGGCGACGGCGCAGCTCCTCTGGGGCGGCGGTTCGCCGAACGACCAGAGCGACGTCACGATCGTGGGCGACCGTGCGACGATGCGTCAGCGCTGCGGCAAGAACCGCTGGCGTCAGACGACGCTGCGCGCGAACGGTACCGAAGCGAACGTCACGTTCCAGATGGTGAACGACAAGGGCGAACCGCAGGGCCAGCCCGAGGTTGTGAAGGCGAAGCGCATTCCCGCGCTGCCGCCCGCGCCGGATGTGTCGAAGGCCGTCTACGGACAGCCGATCGACCTGCTGGCAGGCGGCATCGACGGCTGGAAGGCGATGAACCCGAAGGCGCACTTCGGCTGGACGCTGAAGGACGGCGTGCTGTCGAACCGCATCCGCCGGAAACCCGACGGCAAGCCCTACGGCGGCGATTCGAACATCGTGACGAAGCGGGCCGACTTCTTCGACTTCAAGCTCTCGTACGATGTGCGCGTGCTGCCGCATTGCAACTCGGGCGTCTATCTGCGCGGCATCTATGAAATCCAGGTGCTCGACAGTTTCGGCAAGCCCGTGGACAAGCACAACATGGCGGCGCTCTACGGCCGTGTGACGCCGCGCGTGGGCGCGGAAAAGCCGGCGAACGAGTGGCAGCATGTCGATGTGACGCTCTACAAGCGCCACGTGACGGTTGTGCTCAACGGCACGAACATCATCGACAACGCGCCGGTGCTTGGCTGCACGGGCGGCGCGATTACGAGCGACGAGTTCGTGAAGGGTCCGCTCTATCTGCAGGGCGACCACTCGGATGCGGACTTCCGCAATATGATTCTCACCCCCATCGAGAAGTAACCTGAACGACGGTGAGACAATCGCGGCCGTGGCGACAGCCCCGGGCCGCGGCGGCGTGGCGGTGGTTCGCGTAAGCGGCCCCGCCGCGTTTCGCATTGCGACGGCTCTCTCGGGCCGTCCGGTGGAGGCGTCGCTTGCGGGACGCTTTTTTCACGCGACGTTCCACGCCGGCGCACAGCCGATTGACGACGGCCTCGTCTTGGTGTTCGCCTCGCCGCACAGCTATACGGGCGAGGACGTGGTGGAGTTCCAGGGACACGGCGGGTCGGTGGCGCCGCGCCGTGTGCTGGAGGCGTGCCTTGCAGCCGGTGCGCGCCTCGCGCGTCGCGGTGAATTCACGCAGCGCGCGTTTCTCAACGGACGCCTCGACCTTGGTCGCGCCGAGGCGGTGATCGATCTGGTGGACGCGCGTACGGAACGTGCCGCCGATGAAGCGACCGCACGCCTGTTGGGGGCGCAGACACGTCCCTTTGAAAATCTTTATGCGGCGGCACTCGATGTCTCGTCGCGCGTCGAACATGCGCTCGACTTCAGCGAGGACGAATTGCCGCCCTCCTTTGCGGACGGTGTACGCGCGTCGGTTGTCGATCTGCTGGCGTCGGTGGCGCGTCAGATTTCAACGGCGCGCGAAGGACATCTCCTGCGCGCGGGGGCGCTCGTCGTCCTCGCGGGGCGTCCGAATGCCGGCAAGAGTTCGCTCTTGAACGCGCTTTTGGGCACGGCCCGCGCGATTGTTTCGGACGAAGCGGGTACGACACGCGATACGATCGAGGAGGGCGCGGAAATCGGCGGCTGGCCGGTACGCTTGGTCGACACGGCCGGTTTGCGTGCGACGGAAAACGAGATCGAACGCGAAGGCGTGGCGCGCGCCGAAGACCTGATCGCCTCGGCAGACCTTGTGCTGCAGCTGGTCGATGCAACGGATGCGTCGCCGGTGGATCGGGCGTCGTCGGTGCCGACGATCTTTGTTCAGTCGAAGTGCGATCTCATGCCGACGGCCACGCGGGCTGAAGGAATGCTTGCCGTGTCGTCCAAGACGGGTGAAGGTCTGGATGCCTTGCGTGCGGCGATCGCCGCGCACCTCGCGACACTCGCGGCGAAGGACGCGGAGGACACGGGCGCCGATGTGACGACGCGCCAGAAAGAGGCGCTTTTGCGCGCACGTGCCGCGTTGGAGGCGGCGCTTGTGGGGCTGGATGGATTTGACTGGGTTGTGGCGGCCAATGAATTGCGGACGGCGACGGAAGCGCTCGGCCAGATCCTCGGCAAGGTCTATTCGGATGATTTGCTGGATGCGCTCTTCAGTCGATTCTGCATCGGCAAGTAGCGTCCAGAGAGAAGCGGCGTCGGAAGACGTCGGGAAACAAGGGGGACTCGATGAAGAAATTAATCGTTTTGGTTTGGTCGGGAAGTCTCGCTTCTTTTATTTGGGCTTCGTTCCCGTCGTTTGAACAGATGGCGGCGCAGGGAATGCAGGGGTTTGCCTACGCGGGGA
This sequence comes from Kiritimatiellia bacterium, assembly GCA_024405255.1. The sequence continues at coordinate 6,315 of JAKSOY010000006.1, read as the reverse complement.
AGTCCTTTGATTTTTCAAAACCGGAATCCTGTCTGAAGCTAGCGGAGAACGACCGGTATGAAGTAAGGAAAATGACTTACCTGTCGGACGACGGAAAGCTTCAGCTGTGCAACACGTGGAAGTTCTACAAGAAGTTCCCTGCGGCGGAGGTGTGTCCGTTGCTGCGTGCGGTCGGATCGGCGCCGACGGAAATCGTGGACGGCTTTCAGGCGCTCAAGCTGGCGACCCCGACGGCGCGTGCGAAAATCCGTGCGTTGACGGGGACGGTCTGCACCGAAAATGACTTCACCCCAGCCGACCAGTCTCTGGCGCGGACGGCGGGTGCGGCGCGTTCGGCGGTTTTCGATGTCGTCGAAGGGCGTTCGTCCTCGCGTTTCATGCCGTGGTTCGGGGTTGATCTGGATGACGGTACGGGACTTGAAATCGGCTTGGGCTGGACCGGCGGCTGGACGGCGCGGTTCGATCTGACCGACACGGATCTGCAGGTGCAGGCGGGGATGCGCAAGACGCATTTCCGCTTGCTGCCGGGCGAAGAGCTCCGTCAGCCGTCCGTGCTGATTCTTCGGCGCGAGAAGGGCGTCTCCGTTTCGGCCGCGCGCACGATGCTCCACCGTTTCATGCGTGCGGAGAAGCTGCCTCGCAATTCGCGCGGGGAACTCATCAAGCCGATTCTGCCGGTCACCGCAGGTGGCGGCAACAAGCCGGACAAGATGATGCTCGACATCCTTGCCTGGAGCGTACAGCACAAGATGCCGTTTGATACGTTCTGGGTCGACGCCGCGTGGTACGGTCCGGCGCAGGTGCCGGATCCGTATCCGAACTGCGGTTCCACCTGGTGGCCGAATACGGGCGACTGGCGTGTCAATACGGCGATTCATCCCGACGGCAATCTGCGCAAGGTCTCCAACTACGCGCACGCGCACGGAATGCGTTTCCTCTTGTGGTTTGAGCCCGAGCGTTCGATGAGCGACAAGCCGATGGCGACGGAACATCCCGGCTGGATGCTGCCGCGTGATTGGCAGCGGACGGTGGATCCGAAGAAACCGCAACCCCTGCTTGTCAATTTGGGCGACGCGGCCTGTCGTGCGTATCTGGTCGAGTTGATCAGCCGTTTCATTCGCGAGAACAAAATTGACGTGTATCGTCAGGATTTCAATCTCGATCCGTCCGGCCTGTGGGCGGGGAACGATGCACCGGACCGTCTCGGCGTGACGGAGGCGAAGCACATCGCAGGACTCTACGCCTTCTGGGACGAGTTGAAGCGGCGCTTCCCCGATCTGCTCATTGAAAATTGCGCGAGCGGCGGACGGCGACTCGACTTCGAGATGGTGTCCCGCAGCCACAGCTACTGCCGGACCGATTTTGCGGTGGGCCATCGTGGTACTGACAGTCAGGTTTTCAACGTGCAGAACATCACGCTCAACACGCTCTGCTATCAGCCGTTCCAGGGAAGCGAGACGACACCGGCGGCGATGTTCGACGACTATGGATTTTTCAGTTCCGTGTGTGCGGGCAGCGTGTTTACGCCGTCCGATTGGGAGGGCGGCATCGTGCGGCGTCCGTTTTCGGAGAAGGAAAATGCGTGGCTGGCGAAAGTCTTTGCCGCCTCAGATGAAATGCGGACGGGTTTTATGGGGGACTTCTATCCGCAGACGGAACCGTCGTCGCTCGCGCCGGACCGATGGGTCGCCTATCAGCTGCATCGGTCCGACCTCGATCGCGGATTTGCGATTGCGTTTCGTCGTCCCGCCTGTGCCGATGCGGGTTTTACATTCAACCTCGAAGGACTCGTTCCTGAAGCGCGCTATACGGTTCGACGCTACAACGGAGAAACGACGACGCTTTCAGGTGCGGCGCTTGCGCATCTGCGCGTGAACGTATCGGGTCCGCGAGACTTCGCCCTCGTCTTCTATCGCCGTGTAACCGACTAACCCGGAGAAGAGGTACGCGCCGCCGAAGATGAGGCCGAAGGGACTTTGCGGGCTTGTTCCTTGACTTCTCGGCGTGAGGTGTGGTATGATACCGAAAAATGGCGTATGGAAGGCCGCCAAAGTTGGTGTCGATTCCGAATGCCGGAAAAGGAAGAAAACGATGCGTAGATTCTGTGTTGCAGTTGTTTCGGTGGTGATGGGGATGCTGGCGTATACGGCGGCGGGCGCCTCTCAGGGAATCTGGGATGCTTCTGTCGGGGATTTCCCGCGTTTGGCGGGGGAGACCGGGGATTCCGGGCGCATCCAGCGGGCGATCGCGGCGGCGGGCGATGGCGGTGTCGTGTGGTTCCCGCGCGGTGAATATGCAATCGACGCGATGCTGCAGGTGACGAACTTTACGTCGCTTCTCCTGCACAAGACGGCCCATCTCAAGGCCGTGAAGGAAATCCCGTTCCTCCTCCGCTACGAGGCGCGGCGTCCGCGTGATCGTGCTCGTGAGGCGGGCGAGATGGGGCTCTACATCCGGGGCGGAGACTTCGATGGCGCGGGGCTTGCGAACGGTGTGCTGGTGATGGGCCGCCACCATTTCACGCTCTCCGATTCGACGTTCCGGAACGGACGCTGGGTCGGCCTTCAGTTCGGCACGGACAAAGACCGCAACGGCTGCGAGATGACCGTGAACAACATCTACTGCCTGTGCACGATTCCGGGCCTCGCCGGCAACGTCGGCCTGTTGACCTACGTGGGCGATTCGCATTTTACGGACGTCATCGTGGTCGACTACACGATCGGCATTCGCGACGTACGCTGGTCCAACCGTTACACGCGATGCCATGTGTGGGGAGGTCCTGTGAGGAAGGTGGGCACGAACGAACCCGAGTATCTGCCGAACTCGATCGCCTTCGATCTCCGTGGCACCGATTGCGTGCTGGATGACTGCTATGCCGATACGGCGATGATCGGGTACAATGTGTGCTACGACGCGCGTATCTTCAACTGCGCCTACTTCAACAATTATAATTTCAAGATGGACAACCCCACGGTGTTCGCCCACGAGGGCGGCTCGTTGATCGTCACGGGCGGCCGCTTCTCGAAGAACTCGCCGAACGCCACGCTCTACCGCCGCGGCAAAAAAGCCGGTCGTCTCATCTGGCGCGACAACAACCTGCTCAACTTCAAGCCGGCCGACATGAAGGGCCTCAACGACGAGTTGAAGAAGAACGGCCAACGCGAATCCGCCGAAACGAACCACGCCAAACTCGCCGGTTGACCGACTCTCTCTGACGCGCGCGCGGGTTGAACGGACGATGGGGTTTTGCTATAATAACAATATGAAAAATATCATCTTCTCTCTCTCGTGCGCGGTCGTGACCGCGCTGTTCGCGGGTGTGGCGAATGCCGCCGCCCCCTTTGCGCCGCAGGGCGATACGCGTGTGCAGCAGCCTGTTGTACAGCAAGATGTGAAAGTCGGCGGGTTCTGGCGCGCCGAGTATCGCAAGCTTGTCGTCAAATGGCTGCCGCATTGCATCAAGCAGATGGAAAAGGGCGGACGCGGCGAGGAGCTGTTGAACATCGTCGCCGCCGCCGAGCTCAATGCGGGCAAGAAGCCGAGCCGCAAGTTCAAGGGCTGCTGCTTCAGCGACGCCTATCCGTTCAACACGGCCGAGGCCATCTGCCTGGCGTTGGAGATCGATCCGGGCAACGACGCCGAATGGCAGAAGGCGCACGCCTATTTGAAGGCCAAGCTCGAAGAGTGGATTCCGCTTTTCCTCGCCGCGCAGCAGCCGAGCGGCTATCTGCATTCGTATCATCTGCTGCGGGGCTACAAGCACTTCACGCGCCCCGGGGATCACGAGTTCTACGTGATGGGCTATTTCATCGAGATGGCCGTGGCGCATATCCGCTACACGCGCGGCAAGGACCGCCGCCTCTTCGATGCGGCCAAGCGCCTGGCGGACCATCTTGATTCGATTTTCGGACCGGCGCCGAAGCGCACGTGGTATAACGGACACGCCGGGATCGAACTTGCGTTCCTGCGTCTCGCCGATGCGTGCGAAACCTGGGATGGCGCGGGTACGGGCGTGAAGTATGCGAAGCTGGCGCAGTTCTTCGTGCGCCATCAGCATCTCGGCGGGTCGAACAATGCCTATAACCAGACGGAGCGTCCGGCCGTGGAGATGAAGGAGGCGACGGGTCATGCCGTGCGCGCGTGCTACTTCTATTCGGCGATGGCCGGTATCGGTAGCCGCCTGGGCGATGCGGAACTCGCGGCGGCCAGCGACACGATCTTCTCGAATGCAATCGACAAGAAGGAATACATCACGGGCGGCGTCGGGGCGAATCCGCACGGCGAGGCGTTCGGTCCTGACTACTGGCTGCCGCTGGGCGGCTACTGCGAAGCCTGCGCGGCCTGCGGCATGAGCTTCTGGTGCGTCGAGCGCCATACGGCGGGACGCGGCGCGCGGACGGAAGACGTGCGTGAGCGTCTTCTCTACAACGCCGTGCTGGGTGCCATCTCGAACGATGGTGAGAACTTCCTCTACCGCAATCCGCCGAACGGACGCGAGCGCCACTATCCGTGGCATGGCTGCCCGTGCTGCATCGGCAACATTCCGCGTGCCCTGTTCGCGCTCAAGGATACGATGTACTCCTTCGCGCGCGACGGCAAGACGCTCTACGTCGACCATTTCGTGGACGCCGAAAGCGATATTGTTCTCAATGGCAAGACGTACCATGCGAAGATGACGACGGCGTATCCGGATAGCGGACGCGTGACGTTGACGCTGGCGCCGCGTCCGGACTTCGCGGTGACGGTCCGCTTCCCCGACCGTGCCGAGTCGCCGCTCTATACGGTGACGCCGGCTGTGGAACACGGCTACCGCACGTTGGCGCCGTTGTCCGAGACGTCGGCGCAGGCGACCTACATGTGGACGCTGCCGATGCCGTACCAGACGGTGGTGGCGGATGAACGTGTGGAAGCCTGCCGCGGGCGCAAGGCGTATCAGCGCGGTCCGACCGTCTATTCGTGGGAAGGGCCTTTCGGCGATCTCTGCGTGCCGAACCGCGACCGTTTCCAGAACAGCGGCTTCTCGGCCGTGTGGAAGGGTTCGTCCAAGCTGGCGGGCGCGTTTGCGTTCCGCACGTGGAATTCGATCGCCGAGTATCGCGACTTCGAGGTGACGGCGCCGGATGGTCGCGTGCTGATGAAAGGCTTCCCCGACCTCGCGAAGTGCACGCGTGCGCGCGATGGCCAGTGGACGCTCAAGGACGGCATCCTTCATCAGGCGAATCTGAAATCGCCTCAGACATGTCTCTACTTCGGCGATCGTACGGCCTGGCAGGACTGCACGGTGAAGTTCAAGGCGCGCCGTCTCGGCGGATTGGAAGGTTTTGTCTTCCACGTGCGCGACGAGAGCGAAGGGCGTAACGTGATGATCAACATCGGCGGCTGGAACAACACGCAGCACGCGATTGAAGTGCACGGCTATGCCTGCTATGCGAAGGAAGTCGTGACGCGTCCCGGCAAGCTGGAGACGGGAACCTGGTACGACATCGAGATCACCTGCAGCGGCAACACGGTGGGCGTGAAGATGAACGGACAGGAACTTTTCGCGCCCACGCCGATCCCGACCGGCGACTTCTTGTAAGGAACGTCAAATCCAATGGTCACAGGGGCGTCGTAAAGGGTAGGGCGCGCTCTCCGAGCGCGCCGCAAAGGGTGACGAACGTAGAATCCAATGTCCCGGCATTGCGGCGCGTTCAGAGAACGCGCCCTACCGGCATTGCCTCCATCACCGACGAAGACATCGCGCAAGGCTGGCGTCTCGTCTCGGTGAGCTCGAACGCGCTTCCAATGTCGACGTTCACGATGCCGCCGCACGCGGCGGTGTGGGAGGATGCGCGGGACTTTGGCGCGGGCTGGGGCAGCTGGAAGATTCCCTTTGGCGGCTGGCGCTTCACCTACGGCGACGTCGGCTGGACGAACGGCTTTGCGTGGGTCGAAGGGTACTTCCGCTCGCGGTTCAACAGCCGCGCGAACGAGATCCGGCTCTTGGACGACCGCCTCGCGCTCTGTCCCGCCGCGAACTGGTCGCGCTACAACCTCTCGGCAAGCCGCGCCTGGTCTGTGACGAACGACGTCGGCGGTCTCGTCGTCACGTTCGAGAACGCGGCGATCGCGGACGATCCGACGAAGATCGCGAGCGTGCAGATGGAGCTCTTCCCGCGCACGGGCGAGGTCGCGCTGCGGTACGACCTCGCGAATGTCGGCGACGCGACCTACACGGCGGGGCTCGTGGTGGACGGCACGAACCACTTCGTCGAAGTCGGCGCGGAGACGCGCGAAGTCGTGTTCCAGCGCGTCCATCCTCAGGATTGGGACATG